>JBBSLA010000005.1:0-55875 GCA_038255665.1 Lysobacterales bacterium
CCTGCCCGCACTGCTGCTGTTGATTCCATTGTTCGTGTTCGCGCTCGGACTGGCCCTGTTGCTGTCAGCCGTACAAGTGTTCATTCGCGACTTGTCGCAGGTACTCACCCAGATTGTCACGTTGCTGATGTTCGCGGCGCCCATCCTTTACGCACGCACCGCAATGCCCGAGCGGTTTCGCTCCGCGATGGACCTGCATCCGTTTACGTTCTACGCCGAGTCGTCACGCGCGCTGCTGCTCGACTACGGCAGCTTCAGCGCAACGCGTCTACTTACAGCCATGGCGATTGCGGTGCTGACGTTGCTCATCGGCTACTGGGCGTTTCGCCGGCTCGATCCGCATTTCGAGGATTTCCTGTGACTTCGGTGTTGGTCGAGGCGCATGGCTTGGGCAAGTCGTATCCCAAGGTCCACCGGCCATCAGACCGTGTGCGTGCGCTGGGCCGGTTGTTGTTCGGCAATCCGAACCACGACACGACTACCGTCCTGCACGACATTTCGCTGAGCGTGCCGCGCGGCGAATCGGTTGGCATCATCGGCGACAACGGGGCAGGCAAGTCGACGTTGTTGAAATTGATTTCCGGCGTGCTGACGCCGACCTCCGGATCTGTGCGCGTGCATGGCAATGTGGGCGCATTGCTGGAACTGGGCGCCGGATTCCATCCCGAGTTCACCGGTCGCGACAACATCACGATGACCGCCGCGTTGGCTGGATTGAGCGGCGAATCGCTACGCGAAAAATTGCCCGGCATCATCGAATTCGCCGACATCGGCAGCTACATCGACGAACCCATCAAGCACTACTCGTCCGGCATGGTGGTGCGGCTGGGCTTTGCCGTGATCGCGTCGCTGCGGCCGGACTTGCTGATCACCGATGAAGTCCTGGCCGTCGGCGATGAGTCGTTCCAGAAAAAATGCGTGCAATGGCTGGAGCGCTACCTCGACGACGGCGGCACGCTGTTGCTGGTGTCGCACAGCATGTATCACGTGCAGAAGCTGTGCCGACATGCGTGCTGGCTGCGCGATGGAACAGTCGCCATGCAAGGCGATGTCTACGAAGTGACCCAAGCCTATCTTGCCCACCACGAACGCAAGCTGGCCGCGCTGAAAGGCGAGTCGGACCGTCGTCACCGACCCGGCGAAGTCGAGTTCACGGTCAGTGCGCTGGAACTCAACGGCCAGAGCGGCGAGGCTGCGGTCGTGGTGGACAGCGGCAGTAATCTGCGTATCGCCACGCGCGTCGCCTCGCGCGATGGGCGGGTGCCGGTCGTCCATTTTGGCTTCGCTCGCGCCGACGGCACACCGGTCTACGGATTCAACAACGTCGACGACGGCGTCCAGATCACGTCACGCGAAGGCGACGACGAATATGTCTGCGAAATCGAATTTTCCAGCCTCAAGCTGCTGCCCGGCAGCTACGTGATCCGGGCCCACGCGATGGACAGCGAAGGGCTGCGCCTGTTTGATACGTTTGCCCGTGGCTTGGTGGTGCGCGGAGCAACGCGCGAAATGGGCCTTGTCCACCTGCCGCACCGCTGGCTGGAGCGCGCGACGACGGGAGACGGCGATGAATGACGAACTTGAATTCACCGGGGAACGCTTCACGCCCGAATGCGTGCGCGAGATCTGGTACGAGCACTGGCACCGCTACGCGTTCGCCCGCCCGCTGTGTATCGGCAAGCGCGTGCTCGATGCGGCTTGCGGTGAGGGCTATGGCTCTAGCCTGCTCGCTGCCGTCGCCGCTGACGTGATCGGCATCGATGTTTCCGCGCAGGCGGTCCAGCATGCGCGCAGCCGCTACGCCAACCGGCCCAACCTGCGCTTCGAGCAGGCCGACGCAACCGCCTTGCCCGACCTCGGCCCGCGATTCGACCGGATCGTATCGTTCGAGACGCTCGAACACCTGCAGGCGCAGGAACAGTTGCTGCAAGGGTTTGCGAATCAACTCAGCGACGATGGCATCCTGCTGATTTCGTCGCCCGACAAGCACACCTATAGCGACGTGACTGGCCATCAGAACGAGTTCCACGTACGCGAGCTGTATCGCCCGGAGTTTGAAGCATTGTTGGCGCAACACTTTCCGCACGTGCGCATCTACGGCCAGAAATTGCTGTTCCAGTCGGCGATCTGGGCGCTGGACGAATGCCGCACCGGGCACGGCGAAACCTGGACGGCAGACCAGGCAGGCACATCGCTTTCAGAAGGCCTTGGCTACGCGCCGCTGTATTTCATTGCGGTGTGCTCGCGCCAACCATTGCCCGCAAAGTTGCCGGGCCTGTCGTTGTTCGGCGACGGTGAGGAATCGGTCTACAGCCACTATAATCACGAGATTCGCAAGAACATGGCTGCCGGCTCGCGTATCGCCGAGCTGGAAGCCGAGATCGCCCGCCTGCAGGCGGGTGCCGCCACGTAATCCATCACCCCAGACCTTTCGCTTGCGGCCCAGCCCAAGTTGGAAGGCCAGTGCCAAGCAGGTGCCATGAGCAGCAGTAAACAGGATTTCCAGATCAACTACGGCAACGTCGGCACCTTTGGTGCTGCCGCACCAGCGGCGCCGGTGCGTACCGATCCCGATGCACCGATGTTTGCATCCGAGGATGGCCTGGTTGCGTCGCTGTCGAACAGCGAGTGTATTTTCCAGGTCAAGGCCAGCGGTGAAACCCACGTGATGACCTACCAGGTGCTGCAGGCCCTGGACCAGTGTCGCGACTTCCGTTCGATGGACGAGCATGTCGCCCGCATCATGACCACGATCTCGGGTGGGCAGGTTTCGCGCGAAGCCGTCGTTCAAATCATGCAGTCGCTCAATCAAAAAGGACTGCTGACCGAAGATCGACAGTTTCTTGATCGCCTCGCCGCCGAGCCGGTACGCGAGCAGGCGCCGTTGCGCGCCGTGTTCGTGCGCGCCTGTGACCGACCCGGCCAGTTGGAGCGCCTGTTTGCATCGCTGGCCGACTACGAGCGACGCTTTCGCGCCGGTCGGCGCTACGTGGTCATCGACGATTCCACTGACGACAAGGCGGCGAATCGCCATCGCGACATCGTGCGTGAGTTCGCACGTGCAACTGGCTGCAAGCTCACCTACCTTGGTTCAGCCGAACAGAAGCGACTGATCGAACGACTCGCCAAGGCGGTCCCGCAGGCGGCAGAGCTATTGCCGGGACTGCTGACGCGCAGCAGCGCTGGCGGTCGTTTCGGCGGCGGTCGTGGCTGGAACCTGGCGCTGCTGCTGTCGGCCGGTGGAAGAATGGTGCTGCTCGACGACGACCAGGTACTGCCGTTGCGGCGCCACGAGAGCGCCGTTGATGGCCTCGACCCGGACCCTTCCGCAGCGGCGTTCGCACGCTTCTTCCGCAACACCGAGGAAGCACTCACCGCCGGCGACGACGTTGGCGTCGACCCATTCGAGTTGCACATGGAAGCCGCCGGCCAGGCGCTGGGGCCGTTGACGGCCAGCGACCGTTACCGCATCGATCGCACGGCACTTCGCGGCCAGACCCTTGGGCGATTGAACGACCTGCGCAGTGGCACCAGCGTGATCGCCACCATGCAAGGCACCACCGGCAGCTCGCGCACCGAGTCGGGCATCTGGATGTACCAGATGGATGCCGATAGCCGCGCCGATTTCGTGCTGGATCGCGATTCCTATTTGCGCAACGTCGAGGCACGCAGCCTCTGGTATGGATATCGACAGGCTCGGGTCACGCCGATCGCTGCTTTCACGCCGTTCATGCTCGACAACAGCCATCTGCTGCCGTGCACGAACCCATTCGGACGCGGCGAAGATGCGCTGTTTTCGGCAACGACGCGGCTGTGCCATCCCGATGCGATGGTGCTGGAACTACCGGTGGCGATTGGCCATTTGCAGGAAACTCCGCGCACTCGCTCCGACAGGACCGTGGCCGCGCACACGCCGCGCTTCAATCACTACGTCAGTGATTACATCCAGCGCCAGTTGCCGGATTTTCATTCCAGCGATGCCGGCCAGCGCCTGCGCTTGCTGGGCGCGCATCTGCGCGACGCTGCGGAATCCAGCACGCAGACGCGTGAGCGCCAGTTGCAGGAATACCTGAGCTTCGTGCGCGCCGACGTGATCGAACGCCTGCAGCAGCAATACGAAGCGGCATCGGATGCACCGATCTATTGGCAGGCCGATGCGCGTTCAATCATCGAATCCAACGGTCGCGCCTTGATCACGCCGGGTGCGCCACGCCTCGGCGACTGGGCGGACGACATGGATACGGCAACCGCAACCGCAACCTTCCGCGCCGAGTTGAATCAACTGGCAGCCGCATTCGACATCTGGCCCGCGCTGTGGACGCATGCGCGCGACCAGGGCGAGCAGTTGTTGTCGGGCCTCTGAGCGCTCACGACGTGAGCAGCGCCGGTGTGACCAGCGTCGTCGTGGTCAGCGCCGACAGTGGTCCGCTGCTGGTCGAATGCGTCGGCCGCGTGCTGGCGTCGAACAGCGACGTCGAGCTGATCCTGGTCGACAACGCGTCAACCGATGGTCAGCCGCAAAGAGCCATCGCTGCGCATGCCGGTGACACGCGACTGCATTTCATCGACAACGCCGACAACATCGGTTTCGGCCCAGCCTGTAATCGCGGCGCGAAGATCGCGCACGGCGATGTGCTGGTGTTCGTCAACCCGGACTGCCTGCTCGAAGTTGATAGCGTTGCTCGCTTGCGGTCGACGCTGGAGCAGTCCGCCGATATCGGTATCGTCGGTGCCGACGTGCGTGACCAGTTTGGCGAGCCGACCGCAGCGAGCCGCCGGCGCGATCCGACCATGCGCCGCGTCGTGGCAACGCTCACTGGCGCCGCGCGCCTTGAATCACGTTGGCCAGCGCTCGCCGGTGTCGCTATTCCCGGGCAACGACCGATCGATCCCGAGTCGGTCGATGCGATTTCCGGCGCATGCTTAGCGATTCGTCGCGATGTCTTTGATCGCCTCGGCGGCTTCGACGAAGGCTACTTCCTGCATTTCGAGGATCTCGACCTGTGTCGTCGCATTCGGGATGCCCGTTTGCGCGTGCTGCTCGACCCAAGCGCGCCGGTGCGCCACTTGCAAGGCAGTTCGAGTCACCATCGTGCAGCGTTCGTTGCCCGCCACAAGCACGCTGGCATGTGGCGCTGGTTCAACCGCTTCGACCCGGCGGCGCATAATCCCTTGTTGCGTGGATTGGTTTGGATGGGTATTCGCGCGCATCTTGGCTGGGTCCAGCTGCGCCAGTTGTTTCCCCGTTAGATCGCCTGTTCCCTCGCCATACTCGCGAAGGCGCAGTGCTGCCCGGAATGTTTTGGCCAAGGCTGTGCTTGGTTTTTTCTTTGTCGCCGCGCGGGCGACTCAAATTCGCAGATGCGCTGAAATCCTGCGCCCTCGTCACTTCCGCGAAAGCGCACTGTTGTCCGGAACGTTCTCACGGGCTCGGCAAACCGAACAAAAATAGTTCTTCGTCACCCCTGCGAAGGCAAGGGTCCGTTTTGATTCTGCTGTTCTTTCTCAGTGACTTGACGAAGATCAAAATGGATTGACCAGCCTCCGGCTGTTGAAGAGCGCCTCTGCCTACGCAGGACTGCGAAGGCAGAGCCTGTCCCGGACTTGATCCGGGAATGCCGTAGCGAATATCCGCATCGCGGATGGCCCGAAGGGCGTCCGAATGACTTCGGGCGTCATGACGACAGCTTTCAGTTGCGGTGCCGGTTGATCTCGTCGCGCAGGCTGATTGCGGCAGCGCGGGCAGCGTTGGCGAAATTCTCGCCATTGCTGGCATAAAGAATCGCTCGCGATGAACTGATCAGCAGTCCATTGCCGTGCGTGTCCTGGCCATTTTTCACTACGGCCGCGACATCGCCGCCTTGGGCGCCGATACCCGGCACCAGCAGCGGCATGTCGCCAACCAGCGCACGAATCTGGCCGATTTCACCGGGCCAAGTCGCGCCCGTGACCAGCAGGCAATTGCCATTGCCGTTCCATTCGTTGTCAATGAGCTTGGCGATGCGCTGGTACAGCGGCATGCCGTCGACGGGAAGATCCTGCACGTCAGCCGCACCGGGGTTGGATGTACGACATAGGAGGACCACGCCCTTGTCGGCACGATCAAGGAATGGCTGGACCGAGTCGCGACCAAGGTACGGGCTCAAGGTGACCGCATCCGCTTTGTAGCGATCAAACGCTTCGGCCGCGTAGTACTCGGCGGTCGAGCCAATGTCGCCTCGCTTGGCATCGAGGATCACTGGAACGCCCGGATGCTCGACGTGGATGTGTTCGATCAGCCGCTGCAATGCCGATTCTTCACCGCGTGCCGCGAAGTGGGCGATCTGCGGCTTGAAGGCACAGACGAGGTCAGCCGTCGCATCGACGATGGCGCGACAAAACTCGAACGTTGCATCCGCGCTTCCCCGCAAACGGGCTGGAAACTTCTCCGGCTCGGGATCCAGGCCTGCGCAGAGCATCGACCGATTACGATCACGGGTAGTGGCCAGGGCCTGCATGAAGTTCATCGCTACCTCCCTCGGCAACCGGCCTGCGCAATGCGCGAACCGGTGTTGGATCAGACCAGCTTCTTGAAACGAACGCGCTTGGGTTTGGCGCCTTCTTCGCCCAAGCGACGCTTCTTGTCGTCCTCGTATTCGCGGTAGTTGCCAGCAAAATACTCGACGTGGGAATCGCCTTCGAACGAGATGATGTGGGTCGCGATGCGGTCAAGAAACCAGCGATCATGCGAAATCACGAACGTGTTGCCCGGGAATTCAAGCAAGGCATCTTCGAGCGCACGCAGCGTTTCGATATCCAGATCGTTGGATGGTTCATCGAGCAGCAACACATTGCCACCTTGCAGCAGCGTCTTGGCCAGGTGCAATCGACCGCGTTCACCACCCGACAGCGTGCCGACCAGTTTCTGCTGGTCTTGCCCCTTGAAGTTGAAGCGGCCGATGTAGGCGCGCGACTGGATCTCGTGGCCGTTGATGTTGAGGATGTCCGCGCCGCCGGCGATTTCCTGGAAGACGTTGTGGTTACCTTCCAGCTTCTCGCGACTCTGGTCGACGTAGGCGATCTGCACGGTCTGGCCTTTCAGGATTTCGCCGCTGTCGGGTTTTTCCAGGCCGATGATCATCTTGAACAGGGTCGACTTGCCTGCGCCGTTCGGGCCGATGATGCCGACGATGGCACCCGCTGGCACCACGAAGCTCAGATCCTCGATCAGCACGCGGTCGCCAAACGACTTGGTGACGTTCTTGAACTCGATCACCGAGTTGCCGAGGCGCTCGCCCGGCGGAATGAAGATCTCGTTGGTCTCGTTGCGCTTCTGGTAATCGACCGATTGCAGTTCGTCCATGCGCGCCAGTCGTGCCTTGCCCTTGCTGCGCCCGCCCTTGGCATTGCTGCGCGCCCATTCCAGTTCGCGTGCAATCGCCTTCTGGCGTGCCTTCTCTTGCCCTTCTTCCTGCTTGAGGCGCTCGTCCTTCTGCTCCAGCCACGAGGAGTAGTTGCCCTTCCACGGAATGCCGCGGCCGCGGTCGAGCTCAAGAATCCACTCGGCTGCGTTGTCGAGGAAGTAGCGGTCATGGGTGACCGCGACTACGGTACCGGGGAATCGCGCGAGGAATTCTTCCAGCCATTCCACCGATTCGGCATCGAGATGGTTGGTCGGTTCGTCGAGCAGCAGCATGTCGGGCTTGCTCAACAGCAAGCGGCACAGGGCGACGCGGCGCTTCTCACCGCCTGACAGCGGGCCGCACTTGGCTTCCCACGGCGGCAGTCGCAGCGCATCGGCGGCCACTTCGAGTTGACGCTCCAGCGCGTGCGCATCGTTGGCGGCAAGGATATTCTCGAGGCGTTGCTGTTCGATCGCGAGCTTGTCGAAATCGGCATCTTCCTCGGCATAGGCGGCGTAAACCGCGTCGAGCTGATTTTGCGCATCGAAAACTTCGCTGACGCCTTCCTCGACGGCTTCGCGCACGGTCTTGTCGGCATCGAGCCGCGGCTCCTGCTCGAGGTAGCCCACCTTGATGCCGGCCTGCGGCCGCGACTCGCCCTGGAAGTCCTGGTCGACGCCGGCCATGATCCGCAGCACAGTCGATTTGCCGGAGCCGTTCAAGCCGAGCAGGCCGATCTTGGCGCCAGGGAAGAAAGACAGCGAAATGTCCTTGATGATCTGGCGTTTTGGCGGCACGGTCTTGCTGACGCCGATCATGGTGTAGATGTATTGCATCGAAAACTCCGGGGAAGGGCGCACGCACTCAACGACAGCATGGTCGTCGGTGGGAGGAAAGCGGGATGGCGCGATTATCGCCGAATGCGCGGTCGGCTTCCATTGCGACAAGCTGTCCCATCGCTGCCCGCAACACTGTGGACAGCAGCGCGAACCTGATAGCATCGCCGCGCTGCGACCGTCGGAGGCCCACGTTCTCCCGCGCAGCAGCCCGGTTTGGTGGAGTAGGGGAGTGGCCATGATTGTCAGCGCAACTGCTCGTTCCGCAGCGTGAATCGACTCCACCCCGCGCACATCGACGTGCAGCAGACATCCTGATGGGCTTGGCAGAACCCGTGCCGGCGGCCGCTCCGCTGCGCATCATCGGCATCGATCCCGGCAGTCAGTGCACCGGTGTTGGCGTGATCGAAGTCGACGCGGCCGGTGCGACGCGCCACGTATTCCACGCGGCCATCAAGTTGCTCGACAATGAGAATTTTTCGCTGCGCCTGAAGCAGATCTTCGACGAGGTCTCGGCGATCATCGGCGAATACCAGCCCCATGAAGCGGCCATCGAGCGGGTATTCATGGCGCGCAATCCAGACTCCGCGCTGAAGCTCGGGCAGGCACGTGGCGCGGCGATCTGCGCGATCGTCAATTGCGGGATCGCGGTCAGCGAATACGCGGCACGCGAGGTCAAGCAGGCCATCGTCGGCGGCGGCGCGGCAGACAAGAAACAGGTGCAACACATGATCGGACTCCTGCTCGACGTGCCTGGCAAATTACAGGCCGATGCAGCCGATGCATTGGCCATCGCGCTCGCTCACGCGCATACGCGCGCCAGTACGACGCGGCTCGGCATTCCCCGCACGGCGTGGCGTCGGCGTCGATGATCGGCCGTCTCAAGGGCATCCTGCTCAGCAAGCAACCGCCGTGGTTGCTGATCGACGTCAATGGCGTCGGCTATGAACTGGAAGCGCCGATGTCGACCATTTACGACCTGCCGGAAATCGGCCGCGAGGTCACCCTGCGCACGCACTACGCAGTGAAGGAGGATTCGGTCGCGCTGTATGGCTTCCTGCATGAAAGCGAGCGCGCGCTGTTCCGCAACGTGCAGAAGGTGAGCGGTATCGGCGCGAAGATCGCGCTGGCGATCCTGTCGGGCGTCACCGTCGACGAGTTCGCGCGACACGTCCAGAGCGGCGACCTGGCTGCACTCAGCCGCATTCCCGGCATTGGCAAGAAAACCGCCGAACGCATCGTTGTCGAACTGCGTGATCGCGTCGATGGCCTGATCGGCGCGGTTGGCAGTTCGCTTGGGTCGGGTGCGGCGAACGACCCGGTCAGCGAAGCCAGCGTTGCCTTGCAATCGCTGGGCTACAAGCCGGCCGAAGTGATGCGACTGGTGAAGGACGCCGCCGCAGCTGGCGACAGCGCTGAAGACATCATCCGCAAGGCGCTGCGCGCCGCATTGCGCTGACCGCGAACGAGATCGACCCCATGAGTAGTTCCCACGTAGCGGGAAAACGCAGCGGCCTTGCCACGATGTGCTTTGGCGCTCTTGGCGTGGTGTATGGCGACATTGGTACCAGCCCGTTGTACGCGTTCAAGGAAGCGTTCGGCCAGCACGGCGTGCAGGTCAGCCCGCAGAACGTGTTCGGCGTGCTGTCGCTGATCTTCTGGTCGCTGGTGCTGGTGGTCAGCGTGAAATACGCCACCTTCATCATGCGTGCGGACAACAAGGGCGAAGGTGGCATCATGGCGTTGATGTCGCTGGCCCAGCGCGGCGTGAAGAACCAGCGCGCGCGTTGGTGGATCATGGCGCTCGGCATGTTCGGCGCCGCGCTGTTTTTCGGCGACGGCGTCATCACGCCGGCGATCTCGGTACTCTCGGCAGTCGAGGGCCTGAATGTCGCGGCTCCGTCGCTGGAGCCGTTCGTGATCCCGATCACCGTGGTCGTGATCATCGGCCTGTTCTGGATCCAGAAGCACGGTACCGACAAGGTGGGCAAGCTGTTCGGCCCGGTCACCTTCGTGTGGTTTTCGGTGCTGGCGGTGCTCGGCATCATCGGTATCGCTGGCCACCCGGAAATCCTGGCGTCGCTCAGCCCGCACTACGCAGTGGGCTTCTTCATCCACAACGGCAAATTTGCGTTGTTCGCGATGGGTGCCGTTGTGCTTGCGGTCACCGGTGCCGAAGCGCTGTACGCCGACATGGGTCACTTTGGCCAGAAGCCGATCCGCATTACCTGGTTCGCGTTCGTGTTGCCCTGCCTGATGCTCAACTATCTCGGGCAAGGCGCCTTGGTACTCGCCGATCCGAGAGCCGCGGAAAATCCGTTCTATCGGCTGGTACCCGAGTTCCTGTTGTATCCGATGATCGCGCTGGCAACGGCGGCTACCGTGATTGCATCGCAGGCGGTCATCTCCGGAGCGTTCTCGGTCACCCGCCAGGCCATCCAACTGGGCTATCTGCCACGCATGCAGATCCTGCACACCTCGGCCGAAACGATCGGCCAGGTATATCTGCCGTGGATCAATCGCCTGCTGATGGTGCTGACCATTGCCGTGGTGATCGGCTTCAAGTCGTCGAGCAACCTCGCCGCGGCCTACGGCATCGCCGTCGTCGGCTGCATGACGATCGACTCGCTGCTGGTGATGGTGGTGGCGCGGCGCATCTGGGGCTGGAGCCCCATCGCGGTCGGATTGCTGGGCGGGCTGTTCCTGGTCATCGATGCGGTGTTCCTCATTTCCAACGCCGACAAGGTGGTCCACGGCGGCTGGTTCCCGCTGGCACTTGGCATCGTGGTATTCGCCATCATGAGTACCTGGCGTCGTGGCAAGGCACTGGTCAGCCAATCGATCCGCCAGAGCGGCCTTGCGCTGGCGCCCTTCATCCAGTCGATTTCGGCGCACCCGCCCCTGCGCGTGCCCGGAACGGCGATCTTCATGACGGCGAATCGCGACAGCGTGCCGAATGCCTTGCTGCACAACCTCAAGCACAACAAGGTGTTGCACGAACGCAATGTGCTGCTTACGGTGGAAACGCTGGACACGCCATACGCCGACAGCGAGGAGCGGATCGAAGTCAGTTCGCTCGCTGGCGATTTCTATAAGCTGACCCTGCGTTTCGGTTTTGCCGAGAACCAGTTCGTCCCGGACTACCTGCAGCGCGTGGACGCATGCGGCGAACCGTTCGACATGATGGACACGACGTTCTTCGTCAGCCGCGAGAGTATCGTCGCGGTCGATCGGCCGGGCATGGCATTGTGGCGCGATCGACTGTTTGCGTTCCTCGGCCGCAATGCGTTGTCGGCAACCGCGTTCTTCAAGGTGCCGGGCAATCGGCTGATCGAACTGGGTACCCAGGTCGAGATTTGACAGGATCCGCGATTCGCTGGCCGTGGGGCAAAAGGACGTCGATAATCGACGCACCACCGCGCGACCACGCAATCCATGACCGACCGCCTCACTTCCGCCGCAGCTGATGGCGACGACGACGTCCTCGAAGCGAGCATCCGGCCGCAGCGTCTGGACGAATATCTCGGCCAGCAGCCGGTCCGCGAGCAGCTTGGCATATACATCGAAGCCGCCAAGCGGCGCGGCGAGGCGCTCGACCACGTGCTGATCTTCGGGCCGCCCGGTCTTGGCAAGACGACGCTGTCGCACGTCATCGCGAACGAGTTGGGCGTTGGCTTGCGCACAACCTCGGGCCCGGTACTGGAGCGACCCGGCGATCTCGCCGCACTGCTGACCAACCTGCAACCGCGCGACGTGCTGTTCGTTGACGAAATCCATCGCCTTTCCCCCATCGTCGAGGAAGTGCTGTACCCGGCGCTGGAGGATTTCCAGATCGACATCATGATTGGAGAAGGCCCGGCAGCACGCTCGATCAAGCTCGACTTGCCGCCGTTTACATTGATCGGCGCAACCACGCGAGCAGGTTTGCTGACTGCGCCGTTGCGCGATCGCTTCGGCATCGTGCAGCGGCTGGAGTTCTACAATACGGAGGAACTGACGGCAATTGTCCGTCGTGCCGCCAAGATCCTCGATATCGCCTGCGACGTGGAAGGCGCCGTCGAAATCGCCTGCCGTGCGCGCGGCACTCCGCGTATCGCCAACCGGCTGCTGCGTCGCGTGCGTGATTTCGCCCAGGTGAGGGCCGACGGCGTCATCACCAAACCGGTTGCCGCCGCCGCGCTGGAAATGCTCAAGGTCGATGCCGAAGGCTTCGACAACCTCGACCGCCGCCTGCTGATGATGATCATCGAGAACTTCGATGGCGGACCGGTGGGCGTCGAATCACTCGCGGCCGCCTTGAGTGAGGAACGCGGCACCATTGAAGACGTGATCGAGCCGTTTCTGATCCAGCAGGGCTATCTGGTGCGCAGCGCGCGCGGACGGATGGTCAGCCGCAAGACCTGGCTCTACTTCGGCCTGAAAGCGCCGCGTGGTGCAGAAACTCCAGAACCCGGCGAGCTGTTTGGCGACAAAAATGCCTGAACGCTCGTTAAAGCCGGACTTCATCTGGCCGGTTCGTGTCTATTGGGAAGACACCGATGCTGGTGGCGTCGTCTACCATGCGTCGTACGTGCGCTTTCTGGAGCGTGCACGCAGCGAGTGGTTACGCTCTCTGGGTATCGCGCAAGGCGAACTGCGCAGCCAATCCGGTATCATTTTCGTCGTGCACCGCATCGAGGTGGATTTCGCCAAGCCGGCAATACTCGATGATTTACTTCATGTCAGCGTCCGCCCCATTGCGGCACGCGGCGCCAGCTTCACGGTGGTCCAGGAACTCTGGCGCGAATCCGAAACCCAAGTGCGGGTCGCTGCGCGCGTGCGCATCGCTTGCCTTGATGCGGACCGCTTCCGGCCCCTGCCACTGCCACCTTTCATCCTTTCGGAGATCGCAACCTAAATGAATGGCGAACTCAATATGTTCAGCCTGGTATGGCATGCAAGCTTGCCGGTCCAGTTGGTTATGGTGATCCTGCTCGGCTTCTCGTTTGCCTCGTGGGTGATCATCTTCCGAAAGCGGGCGATGCTCAACCTGGCACTCGACAACGCCGACGCCTTCGAGGAACGCTTCTGGTCGGGCACCGATCTGGCCGGCCTGTTTCGCGAAGTCAGCAACAAGGGCGACGATACCAGTGGTACCGCGACGATTTTCGAAGCGGGGTTCCGTGAATTCGCGCGACTGCGCCAGCGTCGCTCGAACGACGGTCGCGCCTTGCTCGAAGGCGCACAGCGCGCCATGCGCGTGGCGTCTGCGCGCGAGATGGACCGGTTGGAACGTAATCTCGAATTCCTTGCCAACGTCGGTTCGATCAGCCCGTATGTCGGCCTGTTCGGCACGGTTTGGGGCATCATGATTTCATTCCAGGGCCTGGCAGTGATGAAGGAAGCGACCATCGCCACGGTCGCACCGGGAATTTCCGAAGCGCTGATCGCGACCGCAATGGGTCTGTTCGCGGCGATCCCGGCGGTCTGGGCCTACAACCGCTACACCACCAAGCTGGACCGGATCAATTCCCGGTTCGATACCTTCGTTGAAGAGTTCTCCTCGATCCTTGCGCGACAGTCGGGCGGCGACGACGACTGAGCGAGGGTCGGTATCTGGAAGGCAATCCGTGACCCCGGCCGGGTAACCCGTGCGTTGGAGTGAAAGATGCAAAACCATGGCAATGGTCGGCGGCGCCGCAAGCTGAAAGCCGAAATCAACGTAGTGCCCTACATCGACGTGATGCTGGTGCTGCTTATCATCTTCATGGTGACCGCACCCTTGCTTACCCTCGGCGTCGACGTGCAGTTGCCGCAGTCGGCAGCGAAAGGCCTGCAAGCCGAAAAGGATCCGGTGATCGTCAGCGTCGACGAGACCGGTGCGCTGTATTTGACATTGCAGGGATCGCCCAGCGAGCCCATCGAACCCGAGGCCTTGAAAGCCAAGGTGGGTGCATTCGTTCGTCAGAATCCCACCGTCACCGTACTGGTCGGCGGTGACCAGCGCGCGGACTACGGACGCATTTACGAGGCGATGGTGCTGCTGCAGCAGGCTGGCGTGCCCAAGGTTGGCTTGATGAGCCATCCGGTGCAAAAGGACACGCGCTGACCGCCATGGCGAAGTCGCGTGTGGTACACGAAGACAACTGGCGAGGCGCGCTGATTGCATCGGGCGCGATCCACGTCGGCATCATCGCGTTCCTGTTCCTGGCCATGCTCAATTGCGAGCGATTCAACAACGCGCTGACCGCAATCGGGACTCCCGAATGGGGCCACCTTGAGTGCCGCAAGCCGGTGGTGATGCCCGGACCGATCATCGAAGCGTCCCTGGTTGGTCCGACGGCGGCACCCAAAGCCGGCAATCGCGGCAAGACGCCGCCGAAGCCTGCGGCTGTCGAGCCTCCCAAGCCCGAGCCGCCGAAGCCGGAACCACCCAAGCCCGAAGTTGTGACGCCTGTCGCACCGCAACCGGAGCCACCCAAGCCGGAACCGACGCCACCCAGGCCCGAACCGAAACCAGAACCGGTCAAGCCCGAGCCCAAGCCGGAAGCGCCGCCACCGCCGCCGATCAAGGAAGACACCGTCGAGAGGGATCGCGTTGCTGCGCTGGCCGCCGAGCAGGCCAAGGAAAAGAAAGAGCAGGAAGCGACGAAAAAACGCGAGCAGGAACTGCTTGAAGAGCGCAAGCAGGCGGCCGAACAAGCCAAGATCGAGAAGCAGCTCGCCGACATCCGCAAGGAGCGCGAGGCTGCCGAAAAGAAATTGAGCAAGGAAAAAGCCAAGGCCGAACAACTGGCTGACATCGCCAAGGCAGCGCAACGCGAAGCCGCGCAACCAGCGGCTGCCGCCAAGCCTGAGCGCAGCGCCGGCGAACCCGGCCTGGTTGCCGAGCAGGAGGCGAAACAGGCAATGTCGGGGCGCAATGGCACCGACAATGGACTTGAGGCGCGTTATGCAGCGGCGATCCAGGGTGCGGTCACACAGAACTGGAATCGCCCTGACAATGCGCCGGCTGGCCTGCGTTGTACCCTGCGCATCGTGCAGATTCCCGGCGGTGAAGTGATTTCCGCGCAAGTCACCGCGCCATGCAATGCCGACCAGGCGACGCGCAACTCCATCGAACAGGCGGTCATGAAGGCTTCACCGTTGCCCTATCAAGGTTACGAACCGGTATTCAGCCGTTCGGTCAACTTCAATTTCCAATACGACGGATAATCTACAGACCATGCAGACTCGCTTTTTCCAAATTGTTTTCCTGTCGCTGGCGTTGTGCTTCGGTTTCCGCGAAGTCTCGGCGCAGGGCCTGACCATCGACATCACCAACGGCAATCCATCGGCGTTGCCCGTCGCGGTCGTTCCATTCGCCTACCAGGGAAGCTCGACTCCGCCGGACACCGACATCGGTGAGATCGTCCGCGCCGATCTCGCCCGCTCCGGCAAGTTCAAGACGCTGCCCAAGCAGGATGTGGTCGAGTTTCCGACACGCGAATCCGAAGTCCGCTTCCCGACCTGGAAGCTGCTCAAGCAGGATTATCTGGTCATCGGACGTGTCAGTGACGGTGCCGACGGCACCTTGCGCGCTGAGTACGAAGCATTCCTGGTCGGTTCCGGCCAGCGCCTTGTTGGCGGTGTGATCAGCGGGCAGCGTTCGGCGGCGCGTGACATTGCCCACCAGATTGCCGACGTGGTCTACGAGAAAATCACCGGCGTGCGCGGTGCGTTCTGGACCCGCATCGCCTATGTCACCGCCGTTGGTGTGAGTCCGCGCATCCAGTATCAGTTGATGGTCGCCGATTCGGATGGCTACAACCCGCAGACGCTGGTTCGCTCGGCCGAATCGCTGATGTCGCCTTCGTGGTCGCCGGATGGCACCAAGCTGGCCTATGTGTCGTTCGAGAGCGGCAATTCGGCAATCTATGTGCAGGATCTCACCACCGGCCAGCGCCAACTGGTCTCGTCCAACCGTGGCATCAACAGCGGTCCGGCATTCTCGCCGGACGGCCGAAAGCTGGCGATGACGCTGTCCTTCGCCGGAAACCCCGACATCTATGTGATGGATCTGGCCAGCAAGAGCCGTACCCAGATCACCAAGCATTACGCGATCGACGTCGAATCGGCCTGGATGCCGGATGGCCAGAGCTTGCTATTTACATCTGACCGTTCCGGGAAGCCACAAATTTATGAAGTCTCGGCGAGCGGCGGAGAAGCACGCCGGATCAGCTTCACGGGACAGTACAACGCGCGTGCTTCTATCTGCTGCGAAGGCAAGCAAATCGCAATGGTGCAGGGCAGCGGAAACGTGTATCGTATTGCGGTCCTTGACCGTGGGACAGGTCAATACACGCAGATATCGCCTGGCAATCAGGACGAATCGCCGAGTTTTGCTCCCAATGGCAGCATGGTTCTTTATGCATCATCGGGCGAATCACGCGGTGTCCTGTATTCAGCTTCTGCCGATGGTCGGGTGCGTCAGCGCCTGGTTCTGGCGGATGGCGACGTACGCGAACCCGCGTGGGGGCCGTTTCGGCAACGTTGATCACCATAAAAAGTAGAAATTCCGGATAGCCAAACGCAGTCGACGGCGATTCCATTCGTAATCCGATGTTTTCCAATTCAATAATCACCAGGGGTATCACATGAACAGCACGCTCCGCATCATCGCTCTCGCCGCTATCGTCGTTGCCGCCAGTGCTTGTGCCAAGAAGGCTCAGGTCAAGGAAACGATGGACACGTCGCCACGCACAGAAACCACCACCACCGAACGGTCCGATCCAGCTGGCCGCTACAGCCGAGGCGACCTCGACACCGACGCATGCCTGCGTCAGCGCGTGGTCTACTTCGATTTCGACTCGACCGCCATCCGTTCGGAATTCCAGTCGCAGATTGCTTGCCACGCCGAGTACCTGCGTCAGTTCTCCGACGCTCGCGTTTCGCTGGAAGGCAACACCGACGAGCGCGGTTCGCGTGAATACAACCTCGGCCTCGGCGAGCGTCGTGGCAATGCCGTGCAGAGCGCACTGAGCGCTGCCGGTGCTTCCTCCAGCCAGCAGAACGTCGTCAGCTATGGCGAAGAGCGTCCGGTTGATCGCGGCCATAGCGAATCGGCATGGGGCAAGAACCGCCGCGTCGAAATCGTCTACTCGTCGCGTTGATGACCACTGTCGCGTCCGTAGTACGCACCACTGCCGTGGCGGCCCTCGTGGCCGCCGCGGTTTTTGCGTCATCCGCACAGGCGCAGCAGCGCCTGTCGCTGGCCGAGCGCGTCGCCGCGCTGGAAGACAAGGCCAGTGGCCCGGGCGCGGCGCAGGGCAATATCGAATTACTCAACCAGATCCAAGCGTTGCAGTCGCAATTGGCGACTTTGCAGGGCCGCACCGAAGAACTGCAACATCAACTTGACGAGCTCAAACGCACCAGCAAATCGCAGTACGTCGATCTTGATTCGCGCATTGGCCGGATCGAGGGTGGCGGCATGCCGGCAGCACCTGCTGGATCTGCCAACGTCCCGCCGGCTGCTGATGCCGGGCTGCCGGATGTTGCGCTGGGTGACGGCACAGCGCTGCCTGTCGACCGCCCACTCGACCGCACGATTCCGCGCAGCGAAGACGCGCCAGCACCAGCCCGTACAGAAATGGGTCCGGGTGCAGCCGATGGCGTGGTCAGTGCCGACCCGGCTGCTGAAAAGACTGCCTACGATTCAGCCTTTGCCGCATTGAAGGATGGCCGCTACGCTGAGTCCGCGCGTCGCTTCCAGACCTTTGTCGACGAGCATCCGCAGAGTGATCTCGCCAGCAACGCCTATTACTGGCTTGGTGAGTCGTATTACGCGGCAGAGAATTTTGGTGTCGCCAGGGAAACGTTCGAGACGCTGTTGACGCGCTACCCGAACAGCGCGAAGGCGTCGGATGCCCTGCTCAAGATCGGCTATTGCCAGTACGAAACCAAACAGTGGGATGCTGCCGAAGCGACCTTGAACGATGTCGTCAGCCGCTACCCCAATTCGCAGGCAGCGCGTCTTGCGCAAGGGCGCTTGCGCGCACTGAAACTCGACGCCCGGCGCTGATTCGCGCCTTCGCTGGCGCAGCACGATGAGCAGCGTTGCGACTGCGCAGCCCGAGCGGCTGCGAATCACCGAAATCTTCCTGTCGCTGCAAGGCGAATCCGACGCAATCGGCTGGCCGACGGTGTTCGTACGGCTGACTGGCTGCCCGCTGCGCTGCACCTGGTGCGACACCACGTATTCGTTCCACGGCGGCGACTGGCGCGACGTCGAGGCGATCGTTGCCGAGGTAGCGAGCCACGGCGTGCGTCATGTCTGCGTGACCGGCGGCGAGCCGCTCGCGCAAAAGCGCTGCCTTCAATTGCTCACGCAATTGTGCGATGCCGATTACGAAGTGTCGCTGGAAACCTCCGGCGCACTCGATGTTTCCGACGTCGATCCGCGGGTCCGCAAGGTGATGGACTTGAAAGCGCCCGGTTCCGGCGAACAGGCGCGCAATCTGTGGAGCAACCTCGATCATCTTGGTCGCGGTGACCAAGTTAAGTTCGTCCTCGCCGATCGCGCCGACTACGACTGGGCGGTCAGTATCGTCAACCAGCATCGCCTGCACGAGCGCGCGATGGTGCTGTTCTCACCGGTGTACGAATCGCTGCCGCCGCGCCGGCTTGCCGACTGGATCGTTGCCGATCGCCTGCCGGTGCGCTTCCAGATGCAACTGCACAAACTGCTGTGGGGCGAGGAGCCCGGACGATGAGCAACACGCATTCCAACCACGCCGTTGTGCTGGTTTCCGGTGGTATGGATTCAGCGGTCACGCTCGCCTTGGCACGCGAACGCGGACTGCTTTGCCATGCGCTGAGCGTGGCCTACGGACAGCGCCATGTTTCCGAATTGGCCGCTGCGGCGCGCATCGCGACAAGAATAGGAGCGATCGAACACAAGGTCGTTGATGTCGACCTGCGCTCGATAGGCGGATCCGCACTCACAGCCGATATCGACGTGCCCGAAAACGGCGGAACGGGCATTCCGATCACCTATGTGCCGGCACGAAACACCATCATGCTGTCGATCGCGCTTGGCTGGGCCGAAGTGCTCGGCGCAAACGCCATCTACTGCGGCGTCAACGCCGTGGATTACTCGGGCTATCCGGACTGTCGCCCGGAATTTATCGACGCATTCGAGACGCTGGCCAACTTGGCGACCAAGGTTGGCGTCGAAGGCGCGCGCATGCAGGTGCTCGCGCCCCTGATCGACATGAGCAAGGCGCAGATCGTCCGCGAAGGCATTCGCCTCGGTGTCGATTTTGCGAGCACCGTTTCGTGTTACCAGGCGGATGCCGATGGCCTGGCCTGTGGACATTGCGACGCCTGCCGCTTGCGCGCCGATGGCTTCGCTCAGGCCGGCGTCGTCGATCCCACCCGATACGCATGAATGCCCGGCTGCCCGAGCGCGTCGATAAACTGGCGCATGCTCACGCACGCACAAACCGGGACAAGGCCCGCAAATCCCGTTAGAATTCGCCCCCTTCCGACGTGCCCCAATTGCGCGTCACCACTGGCCTACGCGATGCTCATCGCCTTCGCCAGCACCCTTCACGGGCCGTTAGCTCAGCGGTAGAGCAGTGGACTTTTAATCCATTGGTCGAAGGTTCAAATCCTTCACGGCCCACCAGTTTTTCGTTTTACACGCCGAACGCGGCTTCGCGACGTGTGGACGCTTGCAACATCGGGCGATTTCTTCGGTAAACGAGGCTGTCCCGTTTGAGTTGCTCACCCGTCGCCGGCAAGATAGTCGAATGTCCATTTCGCCTGCTGATCCGCAACCGCCACCTCCCATCGATTCCGTGCTGGAAATGGTGGAGATCGACGATGGGAAGGCGTTGGCTGATCCGTTGTTCCGGCATCGCTATGGCTCGGATGCGCCGGATTTTCCTTGCCATGTTTTTGCGTTTGCGCGGAAAGGCGATGAGCGCGGGCCTTTGTTGTGCTACATCCACTTCACGCCGCAGGGAGATTTTCTCCTGGGCGGCGGCGCTTGCGTCGATAACCGTGTGTTGCGTCTGCTCCCGCGCGAGGCGCGCGGCGCGATCGGTGCGGCGGGCGGACTGTATCGGCATGCGCTGGCTTGGTCGGTAGGGCACTTCAGTGATCGCTATAAGGCGATCTTTGGTTACTGCGGCGATGCGCTGGCCGAGCGCGTCGACCTGGCTGTCGGCTTTCGCAAGACCCGCCACGAACACCTGCTGGTTCATTTCAGCGATGGCGTTTCAAGCGTCGATCGCGAGCGCTTGATCGAGCAGGCGCACGCGGCAGGACCATTCTGAGGCTAGGCGCGACTGTCGATCACAGCAGTCATCGCGGACCACGCCATGGCTTCGTCAGCGCAGGATCGCGGCCATCTCGATCAGCCAGAACGATGCCCGCGTCAGCACGATGCCGATGACGCCGGCCGCGAGTACGTCGCTGGGATAGTGCAGGCCCAGCACAACGCGCGATGCCGCCACCAGGATGGTGAAAGGCACCAGTATCCAGGCGAGCGCGGGCAGGTAGGCGATGGCGACGGCGCTGAACGATACCGCGTGCAGCGTGTGGCCGGATGGGAAGCTGAACTCGTCGAGTGGCGCGATGCGGGCGACGATGTCGACATGCTGGCGAAACGGTCGTGGACGACGAGTCCAGCGTTTCAGATAACGGTACAGGGCGCAGGCGACGCCGCCGACGGCTGCCATGTGCAGCGCCGCTGCCGCGCCGCGTGCGCCGCCGACCATCAACAGGGCAATCATCAACGCGTACCAGAACACGCCGTCGCCAAGCCGACTGACCAGTCCGAACAGTCGCACGACCAGGCGACGGTCGCCCCAGTGATTGGCGATCTGGGAGATGCGGCCGTCGTAGTGCCGCCAGGACGGGGCGGTGTCGCGGGGTTTCAGGTTCACGCGGCCTCCCGATGGGCAAGGCCGGCCAACAGGGCGGCGAAGTTTTCAGCAACGCTGGCGGGATCCAGCGATTCGACGGCTCGCCGCGCGCGACGCCCGATTTCGCCGCGCTGGGCGTCTTCGCAAGCCAATCGCACGGAAGCGGCAATGAAGCCTTGCTCATCGTCGCGGTCGATTCGAATACCGTCCAGACCATGCTGGATATGTTCGCGTGCCGCGCCGTAGTCGAATGCAACGGTCGCCAGTCCACTAGCCATCGATTCCAGGGTTACGTTGCCAAATGTCTCGCTCAAGCTGGGGAACAGGAACAGGTCGGCGCTCGCGTAGTGGCGGCCGAGATCGTCACCGCGTTGCATGCCACTAAAAATGAAGTCCGGGTTTTCCGACTGCCACTGTTGGCACATCGGACCATCGCCGACAATGATGAAGCGCGCATCCGGTCGGCGCCGCTGGACGGCGCGGAACGCGCGGGTCGCAAGGTCCAGGTTCTTCTCAGCCGCGATCCGCCCGACGTGAAGTACCGCCAACTGGTCTCCTCGCAGACCCCAAGCCTCGCGTAATGAGCCGTCGTACCGCGCTGGATCGAACTGGGTCGTCGACAAGGCCCGACGAAGCAGTTGAACGTGATGAAACCCGCGGGCGGCCAGGAAATCGGCAAGCTCCGTCGTTGGCACCAGGGTTGCGTCGGCGCTGTTGTGGAACCGACGCATCCATGCGAACACGACGGGAGACAGCAAACCGGCGCCGTAGTGGCGCACGAAATCGTCGAAGCGCGTGTGTAAACCGGTACTGGCCGGAATGCCCAATCGCCGCGCCGCGAGCACCGCGCTGCGTCCCAGCGGGCCTTCGGTGGCGACATAGATGGCGTCGGGCCTTTGCTGGCGCCAGCGACGGGCCAACTCACCGGGCGTCGGCAAACCAAAACGCAAACCACGGTAGCGTGGCATCCCAACGCCACGAACAAGCTGGTGGTGAATCTTGCCATCGCCCGCCGCGCCGCCGTCGGGTTGGCGCGGCCTGATCACTTCGACATCGTGTCCCAACGCGTCCAGCCCCAGCGCAAGGGATTGCACCGTCAGGGCAACGCCGTTGATTTCCGGCGGCCAGGTTTCGGAGACCAGGGTGATTCGCATCGAGTGACTCCCGTGACCACGGGTAGTCTCCGCGCCGTTTTTTAAGCGCGCATGGCCGTCAGGTGACAGTCTGGTGACAACGCCAGGGCCGATGTCATGGCGTTGTCACAATGACGTACTAGCTTGAATCGGTTGGCATTTCCGCCACGCATTGCCGGGCCTCCGTTACGTGTCCTCGACTGCTTCGACGCTCCTCTCGCTGGCCCAACGTGCCCAGCTACGGGCACGCGTGCGATTGAGGCGCGAGCGGCTCGGGCGCGCATTGGCAGGCATTGGCGCGTCGATGCTGTTGTTGACGATTGTCTCGATACCGCTGTTCCTCATCGTTCAGTGGTGGTCTGCCGCGCCGCTCGACGATGGTGGGGAACAATTGCTGGTGCTGGTCTGGGGTACGGCCAAGGCGACACTCGCCGCTGTGTTGATTGCCGTGCCGATCGGCTTGGGTGCGGCGATCCACGTCGCGGCGTTTGTCGGCGAGCGATGGCGTGGGCGGTTGCGGATCGCCATGGAGTTGCTCGAATCGCTGCCGTCGGTCGTCATTGGACTGGTCGCCGCGATCTGGCTGGCGCCGTACCTGAAATCCCATCTGCTCGCGATGTTGCTGGCGGTCCTGGTCTTGGCGGTGGTCATCGCGCTGCTTGCACGCCACGTCGTCTTGCGCGAGCGCCGCCGCTGGGCGTTGCTGCCGTTGGTGTTGTTGCCGATCATTTTGCTTGTCGTTGTGACCGCCGCCATCTTCGCTCCCGCGTCCGGCTGGCAGCCGCTCAACCCATGGAATGCCGTCGTCGTCGGCGTAGCAATGGGATTGGCCAATGTGCCGCTGGTGTTCAACTCCGCGGAGGGCAGCCTGCGTCGTATCGCGGTGTCGTTCGGGACCCCGGCACAGGCCTTGGGCGCGCGACCGTTGCAGGTGATCCGATCGTTGCTGTTGCCGCTGGCCGGGCCGGCGATGCTGGGCAGCGCGTTGCTGGCGGCGTCGCGTTGCAGTGGCGAAACGATGATCGTGCTGATGGCCAGCTCCAATACACCCTTGCTGAGCGGCAACCCGTTCGACGGATTGCGCAGCCTTGCTGCCGACATTGCATTGAGCTTGCCAATCGCCGCACCGTCCAGTCCCGCCTATTCGCGATTGCTGCTGGCGACGCTGCTGTTGTTCGCGATCAGCTTTGTCCTCGACCTGCTGGCACGCCGTTTTCGCGCCGATCCGCTGCAATCGGAAAACCGCGCGTGAAGGTCGAGCGCGGCAGCACCGCAACCTGGTTTGCCAGCAGCAGCCTCAGCGTGCTGTTGCTGGTGACCGCCGCCGTGCTCTTGCTGTTGTTGCGCAATGGCCTGGCACCGTTCTGGCCGGCTGACATCGTCGAGTTCGAGGTGCGCAGTGCACCTGGAGCCACTACCGTGCTGGGAACGATCACTGATGAAGATGCGCAAGCCATCATCGTCGACAGCGGCGACGCGTTGAACACCAATGGTCGCTATCAACGCATCGCGCTCGCATCGATCGCGTCGCGCAGCACGCCTGCGGATGCGTATGTCGCGATCGGCAGCGATGGCAGCCTGCGATACGACCGCGCCGGCCGTGACGGCGCTGCGCTTGACGCCGCAGATATCACCGCAGTTTCCACCAGCTATTCCAATCGACTGGGCGCTGGCGAGAAACTTGTCGTCGCCGTTCGCCAGTTCGCCCGATTCGTTTCGACAGGACCGAGCGCAGGTGGTGTATTGCCGGCACTGATCGGCACCGTGATCCTGGTCCTGCTGATGAGCGTGGTGGTGATGCCGATCGGTATTGCCGCTGCGATCTGGCTGAGTGAATACGCCGGCAATCGCGGCCGCGCGCGCTGGGTACGTGCCGCGCTGACCAGCCTGGCCGGGGTTCCGACCATCGTCTACGGCGTGCTTGGCCTTGGCCTTCTCGTGCATGCCCTGGGCGGCGCAGTGGATCAGTTGTGGTTTGCGCAACGATTGCCGGCGCCCACGTTTGGCAGCGGCGGCTTGTTGTGGGCGGCGCTGACCCTGGCACTGCTGACCTTGCCGGTGGTCGTGGTCAGCATCGAGAACGGATTGGCAGGTGTGCCGCGTCGATTGCGTGACGGCGCGATGGCGCTTGGCGCTACTCGCAGCGAGGTGCTGTGGAAGGTGCTGCTGCCGGCTGCCGGCCCGGCGCTTTTGACAGCGCTGATCCTGGCGATTGCGCGTGCCGCTGGCGCCGTGGCGCCGCTGATGCTGGTCGGTGTCGTCAAGCTGGCGCCAAGCCTGCCAATTGATGGCGAATTTCCGTACCTGCATCCCAGCCGGCAGTTCATGCACCTGGGTTTTTCGGTATACGACCAGGCACTCGCCAGTGGCGATGCCTTCGACGGCGTCGCACGCGCGTGGAGTTGCGCCTTGTTGTTGTTGCTGATGGTCGGCCTGCTCAACAGCAGTGCCATCCTGCTGCGCCGACGACTGGATTCGCGCCAGCGTAGCCTCGAACTCGTGGCCACCGCATGACCACCACCGCGCCACTCCTCGATCCGTCGGATATCGCTTTGCAAAGCAGTGCGCTGTCGTTGTGGTTCGGCGCGCGCCAGGTGATCGACAACGTCAGCGTGTCGATTCCGAAAGGGCGGGTCACCGCGATCATCGGCCCTAGTGGCAGCGGCAAGTCCAGCCTGCTGCGCTGCTTCAATCGGCTCAATGACGATATCGATGGCCATCGCATGCAAGGAAAGATCACGCTGGACGGCATCGACGTGCACGGCCCCGACTTGCCCGTGCACGAATTACGTCGCCGCGTCGGCATGGTGTTCCAGCGACCCAATCCGTTCCCGATGAGCATCGGCGACAACGTCGCGTTCGGTCTGCGCCTGCTCGGCATCGGCAAGGGCAGCGAGCGCGATGGTCGCGTCGAGTCGGCATTGAAGTCGGTCGGGCTTTGGGCCGAGGTTGGCGATCAACTCGATGCTCCGGCGATGCGGCTTTCATTGGGCCAGCAGCAGCGGCTGGTGTTGGCGCGCGCCATCGCGGTGGAACCCGAAGTGTTGCTGATGGACGAACCCAGCTCTGCCCTCGATCCGCTTTCCACGCTGCGATTCGAGGAACTGGTGCACGGCCTGGCCGGCCAGATCACGATCGTCCTTGTCACCCACAATATCCAGCAGGCGGCGCGGGTATCGGATTACACGGCATATTTGCATGGTGGACGCCTGGTCGAATTTGATCGCAGCGACGACTTGTTCAGTCAACCGAGTGAGCGCCAGACTGAAGACTACCTCACCGGTCGCTACGCTTAAGCGACCCCCCATCCCGCACAAACCGCAAAATAAATGAACCGACTATCCCCGCATATTTCCCGACACCTCGGCAGCGAACTCGACGAAGTCCGCCAGAACGTCCTCGCCATGGGTGGGCTGGTCGAAGAACAACTGGTCGCCGCGTTGCGCGGTCTGGTCAACGGCAGCTTCAGCTCGGCCAGCGAAGTCAGTGAGCGCGAAGCACTCATCAATGCAGCCGACGTCGACATCGATGGCCAGTGCGCGCAGATCATCGCGCGGCGCCAGCCTGCCGCATCCGACCTGCGCCTGGTTCTGACGATCATGAAAATGGTCGGCGACATGGAGCGCATCGGCGACGAAGCCAAGCGCATCGGCCGGCTTGCCGACAAACTGGTCGATAGCGAGGGTGCCGACGACACCAGCGTCGCGCTTGCGGGCCTTGGCGAGAATGTGCGCGACATGCTGCGCAGTTCGCTGGATGCATTTGCGCGGCTAGATCACGACCAGGCACTTGCCGTGATGCGCCGCGATCGGGCCGTCGATGCCACCTATCGCGCAACCCTGGCGACCATCACGGCACGCATGCAGGCGCTACCCGAACGCATCCCGACCGAGTTGGACCGACTCTGGGCGGCGCGCTCGCTGGAGCGCATCGGCGATCATTGCAAGAACCTGTGCGAGTACGTGATCTATCTCGTCAACGGCAAGGACGTGCGCCACACCGGACTGGCGAAATCTGCTGCTGTCTGACTAAGCCGACGTGGCGGCGGCGTACTGCTTTACTTTTGCCAGCATCGACGAAAGCCCATTCGATCGCGTCGGCGACAAGTGCTTGGAGAGTCCGATCATCTGGATGAATTCGGGCTCGGTCGCGATGATCTCCTGCGCTGGCCGGTCGGAGTAGACCCGCAACAGCAGGGCGATCAATCCGCTGACGATGGCCGAGTCGCTCATCGCATCGAAGTGCATCGATGACGAATCGCCCGACGGCACCAGCCACACCTGCGATTGACAGCCATCGACCTTGAACGCATCGATCTTGTTGTCGTCCGGGAACGGTGCCAGCTTGCGGCCGAGGTCGATCAGGTATTGATAGCGCTCGGTCCAGTCGCCGAACAGTGCGAATTCGTCGGCAATCGTTTGCTGCGCCTGGGCAGCCGTGGCTTCCTGCGGGGTAGCCATCAGGCGACGCCCTCGTCGATGCCGGCCTTCTCATCGGACACTTTCCAGCGTGTGCCGCCAGCGCCATCCTCGATGATCACGCCGCGCGCCGCCAGTTCATCGCGAATCTCGTCGGCGCGTTTGAAATCCTTGGCCTCACGCGACGCGCGACGCGCTTCGAGCATCTCGTCGATCCATGCCGTGTCGATATCCGATCCCGATGCAGTGGATTGAAACCACGTCTCGGGATCCTGTTGCAGCAAACCCAGCGCAGCGCCGCCGCCGAGTAGTGCCGCTTTTGCCTCGCGCTTTTCATCGACGCTGATCGCCTTGCGCGCCGCATTCGCCAGCGCCGCGATGATCGCGAGCGCTTCCGGCGTGTTGATGTCGTCACTGATCGCCGCATCGACCGCATCGATGTGTGGGATCTCTTCGACAAACACGTCGGCGAGATCGCGCAACACACCGTACCAACCATCGAGCGTGGCCTGCGATTGTGCGAGTGTGCTGTCCGACCACTCCAGTGGCTGACGATAGTGCGCCTTGAGCAGCAGGAAACGCAGCACTTCGGGTTTGTGCAGCGTGAGCAGTTCGCGCAAGAGGACGACGTTGCCAAGCGACTTGGACATCTTGCGGCCATCCATGGTCAGCATGCCGTTGTGCAGCCAGTAGCGTGCGAACGGCGCGCCACCGTGCGAGCAGACGCTTTGCGCGATCTCGTTCTCGTGATGCGGAAACATCAAGTCGTTACCACCACCATGGATGTCGATGGTGTCGCCCAAGTGCGCTTCGGCCATCGCCGAGCATTCAATATGCCAGCCAGGTCGGCCGCGTCCCCATGGGCTATCCCAACCGGGCAAGTCCGGGCCGGACGGTTTCCACAACACGAAGTCGGCCGGATTGCGTTTGTAGGGCGCGACTTCAACGCGTGCACCGGCAATCATGTCGTCGACCGACCGTCGCGACAGATGGCCGTAGTCGGGATAGCTGCCGACATCGAACAACACGTGGTCTTCGGCGGCGTAGGCGTAGCCTTGCCCGATCAGACGCTGGCACATCGCGATGATCTCGCCGATGTGTTCTGTCGCGTGCGGCGTCAGGTCAGCCGGCGCGACTCCCAGCGCTACCAGATCGTCGTTGTAAGCCGCTGCATAGCGCTCGCTGATGGTGCTGATCGGAACGCCAGCCTCGAATGCCGCCGCATTGATCTTGTCGTCGACGTCGGTGATGTTGCGGGCGTAGACCAACGTCGGATAGCGCCGTCGCAACAAGCGTGCGAGCACGTCGAAAACCACGGGAGGCCGCGCATTGCCGATGTGGATATAGCCGTAGACGGTGGGGCCGCAGACATACATCGTCACCCGTTCGGGATCGTGCGGAACGAACGCTTCGCTGCGGCGGGTCAGGCTGTTGTAAAGTCGGATCGACATGGGCGGCGCGGCGCAAGAAGCGGGTCTTGATGGGTAGGAAATGATACCAGTCATGAATCGTGCCACTTCGAGCGGTTTATGAGGTTTGCCACTTAACAGGTTAAGCGTCCGGCAATTATTCAGTCAGCGCGTGATTCAATCGCCGCCACGAAACCACTGCGCATGGCTCTCCCCGGCCTGCGCGAACGTGGTTTCCGAAACATCGAGGTTGTCATGAACAAGCAAGTCATTCTTTCGGCGCTGCTCGCGACCTTCGCGGCCAGCGCTGCAACCGCAGCCGCGCAGGACGGTCGCTATGATCGTCCGCCTGCGACGGACAACAGCAAATTTGCGTGGGCTGACGTACTGCGCGTGAATCCGCTGTACGAAACCGTCCGCACCAGCCGACCCCAGGAAGAGTGCTACGACGAGCCAGTGGAAACCCGCTCCAGCGGGAATCGCGGCGCGGGCACCGTACTCGGCGCAATCGTCGGCGGCGTGCTTGGCAACACCGTTGGCAAGGGCGATGGCCGCAAGGCTGCAACCGTCGTCGGTGCCGTCGCCGGTGGCGCGGTCGGCAATAATGTCGGCGGTCGCAACGATCGCTACTACAGCTCCACCGAAACGCGCTGCCGCACCGTACGCAGCAGCAGCGAAGAGCGCCGCATCGCCGGCTACGACGTGCAGTATCGGTATCGCGGTGACGTGTTCATGTCGCGACTGGATTACGATCCCGGTGAACGCTTGCGTGTCCGTGTAAGTGTTGATCCAGCGGACTGATCCGACACTGATAAACCAAACGAAAACGCCGGGCTAGCCCGGCGTTTTCCTGTCGTCCATTTCTCCAGCAGTGCCGATCAGGAATGCGGCGGCGTGAGCTTCAGCAACTTGCCGTCGGTTTCGTCGGTCAGTACGTAGATCGCGCCGTCCGGCCCCTCGCGCACGTCGCGGATGCGTTGCGCCATGTCCCCAAGCAAGCGCTCTTCGTGACCAGCCTTGCCGCCATCCAGTTCCAGTCGAATCAGGTTGCGTTCGGCCAGAGCGCCCTGGAACAGGTTGCCCTGCCACGCCGACTTCGCGGTCGCGAATGCCATCCCGCTCAGGCCGGGTGACTTCGTCCAGTAGTGGATGGGCTGTTCCATGCCTTCCTTGCTGGTGCCAACCGCCTCGGGAATCTTCAAACCCGAATAGTTGATGCCGTAGGTGATGATCGGCCAGCCGTAGTTCTTGCCGGCTTGCGGGATGTTCAACTCGTCGCCGCCGCGTGGCCCATGCTCGCTGATCCACAACACATTGGTACGCGGATTCAGCGCGGCACCCTGCATGTTGCGATGACCATAGGAAAAAATTTCCGGTCGCGCATCGTCACGACCGACGAACGGGTTGTCGTCGGGAACGCTGCCATCGGGATTGACGCGCACCAGCTTGCCCTGCAGTTTGGTGAGGTCCTGCGAGGTCGGTCGCTGGTTGTTCTCGCCTTGGGTAATGAACAAATGTCCCTTGCCATCGAACACCAGTCTCGATCCAAAGTGCGCGCCGGTCGAGAGCTTCGGCTGCTGCTGATAGATGCGTTTCACGTCGACCAGCGTGTTGCCCTGCAGGCGCCCACGCGCGACCGCGGTTCCTGCTTTTTCGCCATCTTCGGCTGCCTCGGCGTAGGACAGGTAGATCATTGAGTTGGTCGCGAAGTCGGGCGACAACACAACATCGAGCAATCCGCCCTGGCCTGTGGCGAACACGGCGGGAACGCCGCTTATCGGTGCGGAAAGTTCGCCGCTTTTGCTCACGTAACGCAAGCGACCGGGCCGCTCGGTGACGAGCATGCGGCCATCGGGCAGGAACGCGAGCGACCACGGATTGACCAACCCGGTTGCGATCGTTTCCAGCGCGAACTTGCCGCGCTCGCTGTTGATCGGCTTCGCGGGAGCTGCCGAATCGGTGCCGACAACGCCAACGGGATCGGCCGCGAAAGCGGACGCGCTCACAGCCATCGATAACGCCAACATGGCTAGGGTCGTGGATCGAAACATGGCAATGCTCCCAGTTTAAAGAACCGTGAGCTTATCGCAGCGATGCTGTCGATTCGTCGAACGGTGCCGGGCTACAGAGCCCGTCCGACGCGATCAGGCGTTGCGACTGAACTCGTGCACGGCGTCGACCAGCACGCCGACATGTTCGGGATCGAGGTCAGGCGTGACGCCATGGCCGAGGTTGAACACGTGGCCCGGGCCCTTGCCAAAGCTTTCCAGCGTCGCCTTCACTTCCGTTCGAATCGCGTCCGGATTCGCGTACAGGATCGCCGGATCGACATTGCCCTGCAGCGCGACGCGATCACCCACCCGCGCTCGTGCATCGCCGAGGCTGATAGTCCAGTCCAAGCCCAAGGCGTCACAGCCGGTATCGGCCAGAGTTTCGAGGTGGCCGTTGGCGCCTTTCGAGAACAGGATCAAAGGTAATTCCCGCGCAACCGGATCGGCCTTCAAGCGCTGCGTCACTTCACCAAGATAGCGTTGCGAGAATTCGCGGAACTGCGGCGGTGCCAACATGCCGCCCCAAGTGTCAAACACCATCAAGGTTTGCGCTCCGGCGGCGGCCTGCGCCGCGAGATAATCGGCGACGGCTTGTGCGGTCACCGACAACAGGTGATGCATCAAGGCCGGGTCGTTCCACAGCAATGCCTTGGGTCGCGCGAAGTTCGACGAGCCACCACCTTCGATCATGTAGCACGCCAGCGTCCACGGGCTTCCGGAAAAACCGATAAGCGGAACCCGGCCATCCAGCTCGCGGCGAATCAGGCTGACCGCGTCCATCACGTAGCGCAGCGAGTCGTTGGGATCCGGCGCGGCCAGCTTGCGGATCGATGCGGCATCGCGCAGCGGGCGCTCGAACTTGGGGCCTTCGCCTTCAACAAAATACAGACCGAGGCCCATCGCATCGGGAATAGTCAGGATGTCGGAAAACAGGATCGCGGCGTCGAGATCGAATCGCGCCAGCGGTTGCAGAGTGACTTCGCAGGCCAACTCCGGGTTTTTCGCCAGCGCCAGAAAACTGCCGGCACGCGCACGCGTGGCTCGGTACTCGGGCAGGTAGCGGCCGGCCTGGCGCATGATCCACACCGGCGTCGCATCGACGGGCTCGCGACGCAGCGCGCGCAGGAAACGATCGTTTTTCAAGGCAGTCATTGCTTATCCACTAAATGATTCAGGGTGAAACGAGTTCTTTCTGCAGCGGTGCGATGCGACGCGGCCAGCCGGAGTTGATCGCGGAATCGGCCGGTACCATCGAACGGGCGGATCGCGCTTCGGCCTGGCTGGCGTGATCGGCCCAGGTCAGCAGCCAGCGATCGGACTCCGGGCTTCGCAAATGCACCAGGTAGACAGCGCCAGCAAGTTGCAAACGCGCCGCCAGGTCGCGCAACGGTTGCGGCGATATCGCGTTCGCGAGTTCCAAGGTGTAGTGGCTGCCATCGATCGCGCGGAACGCATCACCGCCGAGCAACGCGACCGCTGCGGGTGGTGGAGAGGGTGTTTGTGCGACGACGACTGGCGGCGGCGCTTTCTTCGGCACGGATATTGAAGCAGGTGGCGTGGCTGGCTCGGAAGTTGTTGTTGCAACCGGGCTGTCGGCGGTTTTCGGCGCGGGCATCGGCGCAGCTGCAGCGTGCGCAGTCGGCTCCGCTGCCACGCGCTCGGCAACGGACGCGGGCGCAGCTGCAGGAGCCGTCGCGGTCTCACGGACTTGCTCGGTTTTCGCAACGACAGTCTCTGGTGGTGTCGTCTTCACGGCAGAGTCGCTCGCTGCAGCGGGTTGTCCGCTCATTGGCGAAGCCACCTTCACGGCCTGCTCGTCAATTGCCGTTGACGGAATGGCCGGAACGGTCGGCGTTCCTTGTTGATCGGCGTTACCCGCACGCAAATACGCCGGTGCCGGCGCCGCGCTGGCTTCCCGCTGCGGGCGCGCCAGCATCGGACGCGTCGGCGCGGCGACGGCACCCGTCGGCACTGATGGTGTCGGCGCGACTCGCCGGAACGATGTCGCATCTTCGCCCGGCCAGGCGTCGCGACAGTTCATCGCCGCACCGCTGGCATCGGACTCACACACCACCTTGGGTTGCTCGGCCGCGTTCGATACAGCGCACGCAAGCGCGATTGCGAAACTCGCGCCGACAATGGCAAATCTTCGAACCACCTTTCGCCGATCCACGATTCAGCGCGGGCCATCCAGGCCGCGACTGAACATCACCAGGAAACCGCGTCGCAACTGGGTGTCGCGTGCGCTCTCGAATGCCATAAGCGCAAGGTCACGCTCCAGATAGACCTCGCGCTTGCTGCTGATGCGGCCACCTTGCTGGCTCCACTCACGATAAAGCGTCCAACCGCCAAGCAGGTCCTGCTGCAGGTCGATCTGGTAGTAGCGCGGCGTTTCGCTGTCAGCCGGCTTGGTTTGCATGAAAAGGCGCATGCGCCATTGTAGCGGCAGCGTGCGGTTTTCAGGACCGCAACACTCGCGTGATGGCGTCTTCCGCAACACCAGCGACCACTTCCGCTCGACCGACGCCGCGCCACAGGATCAGCCGCAGCGTTCCGCCCAGATTCTTCTTGTCCAGACGCATGCGTTCGATCAGTCGTTCGACCGGATGAACGGGTGGAACCGTCGTCGGCAGTCCGCAATCGCGCAAAAGGCTTTGCAGGCGCTCGCTGTCGGATGCGTCGGCCATGCCAAGTTCGTTGGACAGCCGCGCCGCCAGCACCATTCCGATTGCAACCGCTTCGCCATGCAGCAAGGTTCCGTAGCCGGCTTCCGCTTCCAGTGCGTGACCGAACGTGTGGCCGAAGTTGAGCAGGGCGCGTTCGCCCTCCTCGCGCTCGTCACGTGCGACGACGCCCGCCTTGTGTCGACAACTGATCGCGATTGCTTCAGCCACGACGGCATCAGCGCGGCGCGTCAGCGCGGCTGCGTTCGCTTCCAACCAGTCGAAGAAAGCGTCATCGCCAATGGCGCCGTACTTGATCACCTCGGCAAGGCCTGCCGCATATTCGCGATCGGGCAGGGTCGCCAGCGTTGCGGTGTCAATGACGACGGCTTGGGGCTGATGGAATGCGCCAACCAGGTTCTTGCCAGCGGCGAGGTTGACGCCGGTCTTGCCACCAACCGACGAATCGACCATCGCCAGCAGCGTCGTCGGCATCTGCACGAAGCCGACGCCACGCATCCAGCATGCGGCCGCGAAACCGGCCAGATCGCCGATGACGCCACCACCGAGTGCGACGATGGTTGCATCGCGATTTGCGCCGAGCGTTGCCAACGCATCGAACACACGGCTAGCCTGGTCGAGCGACTTGAACTGCTCGCCGTCGTCGATCAGCAGCGTCGCCATATTGAATCCGCCAAGCCCATCAACGACGCGTTGCAGGTACAGCGGCGCAACCGTGGTGTTGCTGACGACCAGCACGTGGCGGCCACGGATCGCGTTACGCCACAGCGTCTCCTGCGCCAGCAAACCGCTGCCGATATAAATGGGATAACTTCGATCACCAAGGCGCACTTCAATCGTGGTCATGCTTGCACACCCGTGCTGTCTGGCAGTCGCTGCCAGTGGCTGGAAATCTGTTCGAGGAATTGCCGGATCGTCGCCGCGGCCGGATGACGACCGGTCGAGGCGATGACGAGGTCGGCAGTCTCGCGATAAAGAGGATTGCGAAATGTGGCCAGGTCGGTAAGGCGCTGCTCGCGGTCCGGTGTCTGCAGCAACGGTCGCTTGTGATGCTCGCGAACCAGCCTGTCCAGTTGTACCGCGACCGGCGTGTCCAGCCACACCACGAAGCCACGCTGGCGCAGCAGCTCACGATTGTCTGCGGACAGAATCGCGCCGCCACCAGTGGCGAGCACGATGCCGTCACGATCCAGTGTCTGCTGCAGGGCGTGCTGCTCGCGTTGGCGAAACGCCGCCTCGCCTTCAACTTCGAAGATCAGCGCGACCGACGCGCCGGTGTGCTGCTCGATCTCGTGGTCCAGGTCGACGAACGGCATCACCAACTGTTCGGCCAGTTGCCGGCCAATGGTGGTCTTGCCGGCGCCCATGGGTCCGACAAGAATCAGGTTGCTCGCAGCGATCATCGGTTCACTTTAGCAGGCCGGTTCCCGAGGTCAGAGCATCGCCGCCGGCCCTGCTACCATGTCCGCCCGATTCCGCCCAGACGCCGACTGCATGCTGCGTTTCATCATCCTGTTCATGCTGTTCCTGATGGTGATGTTCACCGCCGAGCTGACGCCGCCGGTCGAACAGTATGTGATCCATCCATTCACGTCGCTGCTAGCCGATGTGTGCGTGTGGTTGATCACGCTGTTCGATGGCGATGTCATCGCCAGCGGGAATACCATTCGCAGCGCCAGCAACGGCTTCGCGATCTCGATCGAACGCGGCTGCAATGGCATCGAGGCGATCATCATTCTTGTCTCTGCCGTGCTCGCGTTCCCGTCGCCGTGGAAGCACAAGCTGGCTGGCATCGGTGTTGGTTTCCTTGCCATCCAGTTGCTCAACCTGGTTCGCATCATCAGCCTGTACTACATGGGGCAGTGGAGCCGGCTCTGGTTTGACTGGTTCCACCTCTACCTGTGGCAGGCGCTGATCATCCTCGATGCGTTGATCGTTTTCCTGCTGTGGTTGCGCTACCTTCCGCCGCAGGACGATCGCCGCGATCCGCCATCCCTGCAGCCGGCCAACGGCTGAGCTTCGCGCTCGCCCAGCCATTCGCCACGTTCGACCGATCTTCCGTGCCCGACTCATTGTCATCGCTGCTTGACCAGCCCGCCTTGTCCGCGATCGGGCCATTGCGAATCGATTACGACACTGCCCCGTTGGCGAAGCTGCTGGGCGACCGCAACGTGCTGGCGATCATCGAATTCGACAGCGCGCCGCACAACTCGGCGGACGCGCGATTGATCGGCGTCGACCTGCCCTTGTTATCCACCGAGACGGTACGCGAAGTGTGGCGCTGCGATCGCCCGGTACGGGGTGGTCATGCCGGTTCGGTGCAGTGGAGCAGCGACGGACACTGGTGCCAGTTCGCGGTCAGCGTCGAGGAATCCGAGCATGGCGATGTCGCCGCAGCCACGCGCGTCGCCTACGAGCGACTGGCCAAATTCCTGCGCGAGCATCCGCAACTGCACGTGTTGCGCCTGTGGAATTATTTCGACGCGATTACCGAGGGCGACGGTGACGGCGAACGCTATCGCCAATTCAACATCGGTCGTGAGCAGGGCTTGCAAGGGATGTTCGACGGCGGCTTTCCCGCCGCCACGGCAATTGGCAGCCAGAGCGGTCGACGTACCGTGCAGGTGTATGGACTGGCGTCGCGCCAGCGCGGCACCGCGATCGAGAATCCACGCCAATTGAGTTCGTGGCGCTACCCGCGCGAGCACGGACCGGTGTCACCAGGCTTCGCGCGGGCCATGCGCGCCCCGCGCGACCTGTTGCTCATTTCCGGCACGGCGGCCATCGTCGGCCATGCATCGCAGTTTGAAAACGACCTCGCCGCGCAGACCGACGATATGCTGAAAAACCTGCGCAGCCTGATTACTGCATCGCACGAGCAGAAACCCACCAAGGCCGACGGCGCGTTGTTGCTGAAAGCCTACGTGCGTGGTCCGGACGACGTGCCATTCGTGACCGAGCGGCTGCGCGACGCGCTACCCGAACTGGCCGGGCTGATCGTGCTCGGCGGCCAAATCTGCCGCCGAGAACTAGTCGTCGAGATCGAGGGCGTGCTGGGTTAGCGAATAGGAAGCTGACGCAAAAAACATCGTCATTCCCGCTTTCGCAGGAATGACGAGTAGCGAAGGTTTACTTCTTTTTCTTAGCTGCCGGCTTCGCAGTAGTTTTCGCGACGGGCTTTGCCGCACCTTTCGTCGCGGGTTCCGCTGCCTTCCTGGCAGCCGGCTTCGCCGACTTCGCAGCAGCCTTCGCCGACTTCGCAGCAGCCTTCGCCGATTTCGCAGCAGCCTTGGCATTGCTGGCGGCCCTTGCTGCCGACTTCGCGGCGGCCTTCTTCGCCGGCGCTTTCGTTACCGGTTTCGGATGTGCAGCGCGGTGCGCGGCCAGCTGTGCCGTCTCAAGTTCCGCAGCGATATCGGCGACTTCGTCGCGCTTGCGCGGCTTCGGCGCTGGGCGCGCTGCTGCGCGAGCCGACGCGCGCTTGGACGCAATCGACTCGCTGGCCTTCTTCACTGCAGCGGACTTCGCGGTAGCGGAACTGGGCGGCGCCTGTGCAGTTTTCTTCGCGCCAGTCTTGTTCGCGGCGGGCTTGCCTGCACGCGCGGCGGCGGGTGGTGGCGTTGGTTGTGGCGGCACGGCTCCGCCAGCGCGTGCGGCGGCAGCCTTGCGCACGCCTGCTGCGATCTGGTCGATGCGTTGGTTCATCGCGTCCAGATCCTTCTGGCCGGCGACGCCCAGTTTGTCCAGCGAACGCTTCACTTGCTCGGTCACGGCTTTCTCGACCTTGCTCCAGGTCTCCTTGCCCTGCTTGGACGCGCGTTCGACGGTTTCCTCCAGCGTGGTACGGCTGTTGCGTGCCTTGGCTTCGAAATCCGAACCCTGCTTCATCAACTTGCCGAACAGCTCGCCGCCTTCGGCATTGGCCTTGGCGAACGCACCCAGGCCGGCAAGCCAGATCTTGCGCGCGGCGTCGCTCATCTGGCTGGTCACTTCACGCGCTTGGCGCATCGCTTCGGCGACGGCTTCTTCTTTGGTCTGCTTGCTCATGTGGGCTTCTCCTTGAATCGAATGGATGTGAAATCGCGCCGAGTCGATCGGCGATGGATCAACCGAACTGCTCGTCGAGGTGACGACGTATTTCTTTCTCGATTACCGGCTTCATCGCGCTGGCGAGGAAGCCCAATTCAACTTTCACGTGAACGTCGCTGTCGTTGGCGCGGATGCTGCCGTTGACGCCGCTACGTTCGAAATTCACCGCGCCATCGGCGGCGCAACTGCAGGCCAGGCCGAATTCCCCGCCCAGCTTGTCGGCAGCGCGTTCGATCGCGGCCTGCGCTTCGGGTTGGCTGCGACCATGCGGTCGGCGGATGTCGATCTTGGCCATCGGCGAAATTTCTGCGGTTTCAGGGCGACATAATGCCGCAAACCGCGCGGCAGCGCTGGTTTGCGCCTTGATTGGCCCCGGGGAAACCTCGCCTTGCTGGAACCCCGTGCGTCAGTTTTCGAAACCTTTGACCCTGATCGCATCGCCCGGAGCGGCAAACGGTGCACCGAGAGAGCCCAGGCTAAGGCCCGACCCACTCACCACTTGTACGGGATCGGCATCTCCCCTCGCGTTCAACGGAAAGCTGACGAGGCGATGACTACTGGTGTTGAAACCCGAGAAGCCGACAGTGATGCGCTGCGTCCACTGATCGATCGCGCGCGTTGCCGTTCGCCGTGCGCGCAAGGAGGGCATTTTCCCCGCGTTCGGCGCGGTGGTGTCGTAGTCGACAACGGCAACTTCGTCGCTACCGGGCAGGTAGATCAAGTTGGCCGGGTTATACAGTTGGGTCACGCTGCCGTTGTTGCCGCGCATGGGAAAGGTCCGTCGGAAGGGGGTTGTCCAATCAAAACGGAATCCATTACCAAAACCTACCGTCGAGCAGCGCACGCCAACGTGCCCGCACCACCCGCCTGCCTATAATCGGGGCTGGCCCAAGCCGAGCATCATCGATGAATGCAACTTCCCGCAGCGATTCCACCCGCATCATCCGCGCGCCGCGTGGCGACCAGCTGACCTGCAAGAGCTGGCTCACCGAAGCGCCTTACCGGATGTTGCAGAACAACCTCGATGCCGAAGTCGCCGAGAACCCGGCCGAGCTGGTTGTCTACGGCGGCATCGGTCGCGCCGCGCGCAATTGGGCCTGCTACGACGCCATCCTCGCTGCATTGCGCGAACTCAACGACGACGAAACCTTGCTGGTCCAGTCTGGCAAACCGGTCGGCGTTTTCCCGACCCATGCCGATGCGCCGCGCGTGTTGATCGCCAATTCCAATCTTGTCCCGCACTGGGCGACTTGGGAACATTTCAACGAACTGGATCGCAAGGGCTTGATGATGTACGGCCAGATGACGGCCGGCAGCTGGATCTACATCGGCAGCCAGGGCATCGTGCAGGGGACCTACGAAACCTTCGTCGAGATGGGCCGCCAGCACTACGCCGGCAACCTGAGCGGCAAGTGGATTTTGACGGCCGGCTTGGGCGGCATGGGCGGCGCGCAACCGCTGGCCGCATCGCTGGCTGGCGCCTGTTCGCTCAACATTGAATGTCAGCAACGCAACATCGATTTCCGCCTGCGCACGCGCTACGTGGATGAGCAGGCCAGCGACCTCGACGACGCGCTGGCCCGCATCGCCAACTACACCGCCAGCGGCGACGCGAAATCCATCGCGTTGCTCGGAAACGCGGCGGAAATCCTGCCGGAACTGGTCCGCCGTGGCGTGCGCCCGGATGCCGTCACCGACCAGACCAGCGCGCACGATCCCATCCACGGCTACCTGCCGATCGGCTGGACGGTAGAGCAATGGCAGGAAAAACAGCAGAGTGATCCCGACGCCGTCCGAGATGCCGCCAAGCAATCGATGCGCGTACATGTGGAAGCGATGCTCGCCTTCAACGCGCTCGGCATTCCCACCTTCGACTACGGCAACAACATTCGCCAGATGGCGCAGGACGAAGGCTGCAGCAACGCGTTCGACTTCCCCGGTTTCGTGCCCGCCTACGTGAGACCGCTGTTCTGCAAGGGCATCGGTCCGTTCCGCTGGGTGGCGTTGTCGGGTGACCCGGAAGACATCTACAAGACCGACGCCAAGGTGAAGGAGCTGATCCCCGACGACCCGGCCCTGCACAACTGGTTGGACATGGCCCGCGAACGCATCCGCTTTCAGGGATTGCCGGCGCGCATCTGCTGGGTCGGCTTGGGCCAGCGCCACAGACTGGGCCTCGCATTCAACGAAATGGTTCGCAATGGCGAACTTAAAGCGCCGGTGGTGATCGGCCGCGATCACCTGGATTCGGGCAGCGTTGCCAGCCCCAATCGCGAAACCGAATCAATGATGGACGGCAGCGACGCGGTCAGCGATTGGCCCTTGCTCAACGCCATGCTCAATGTCGCCAGCGGCGCCACCTGGGTATCGCTGCATCACGGCGGCGGTGTGGGGATGGGTTACAGCCAGCACTCCGGCATTGTCATCTGCTGCGACGGCACCGAAGCCGCCGACAAACGCATCGCCCGCGTCCTCTGGAACGACCCCGCCACCGGCGTGATGCGGCATGCGGATGCTGGGTATGAAATTGCGAAACAATGCGCGACGGAGCAGGGCTTGAAGTTGCCGATGGCATAGCCCCATTCTGCTCCCGCTATTCTGAGCAGATACCCGAAGAACGGTTGTGTCCGAATGGCAAAGCCGTAGCGGATTTGAGCCACGCTACGAGATCAGACAACGGAGAGAGCCAAATTGACCACGATGGAAAGTCCAGCGTCCTCCGCCCACCGCCCGGCTGCGGAGGAAACGCCCTCGTATCGTGTTGGCGTGATGATGATGGATGTTGAGGGAAAAGACTCCGATAACTTCGCTGCACTTGTTCGTGATGCCGTAAGTAAATTCGAGCAGGCGCTTTCTGAAGAGCAACGGCTGAGTATCGACACATTCGCCTTCCCGGGACCGCATCTCACCCCCGGCGCCGGCGCCTATGCGCCGTTGGATTTCCTGGCAATCGGCCTTGCCGAAAAAACGGAACGCGACATCCAGTTCCTTCTGATCGTCACGGAGGTCGACCTTTCGTCTTCCTCGTTGGCCTATACCGTGGCGCTGCCCAGCCAGCTGACCAACGTCGCAGTCGTATCGAGCAAGCGACTGGACCCCGGTTTCTGGGGCCACACACCCGAACCACAGCGCGCATCGCGTCGCCTGGCCGCGCTGTTGCTTCATAGCTTCGGGCACCTGCTCAACCTGCCGCATCGCAACTCACCCAACAATGTCATGTATCCACTGGAGCGGGTCGAGGATCTCGATCAGATGAGCGAGCTTTGCCGCGATCAATTGGCGCTTATGCAAAAAACGCTGCCGCGAGAGGCGCATGAGCGCTCTACGCGCACAGGAAAGTTCGGATTCGCGCTGTCGGTGCTGGCAGAGGACGTCCGCGCGATTCTCCGCGCCACCGTTCGCGCCAATCCTTTTCGGCTCGTTCTGAAGATGCCGACGATGCTTGCCGCTGCACTTTCAGTGACGATCGTGCTGCTGTTCAGTCCCGAAATCTGGGACGTGGCGAGCACGGTTTCAGGGTCGCAGATCACCATGTTTTCCATCGCGTCGCTGATCACCGCGCTATTCGTACTTTATCGGGCATTCGCTTTCCAGACGCTGCTGAGCCGCGATCGACTGCTTACCGAAACGGCCGTGGTTACCGCGGCGGTAACAACCCTCAGCCTGGTGCTGACCCTGCTGGTGATGTTCGCGGGGTTCGCATTGCTGATGTACTCGGGCATCGTCACCGTATTTCCGGCGCGGCTGATGGAGACATGGCCCACGGTTGATCCCGCCATCCGCACGGTCGATCACGTCAAGCTGAGCCTTTTCTTGGCATCGATGGGCGTCCTTGCAGGCTCGCTGGGCGGACGGTCCGACAGCCGGGACCTGGTGCGTAGCGTGCTGTTCCTCGATGAGGAGTCGTAGCGGCTGCGTGTCGTTTCCAGTGAAGCGATGTCAGAGACAACAGACCAAGGCAGGCGGAGGACAACGCTTCACTTTGGATTTCCCGGATACGGACGACGCGCGCTCCAGCTCGGCGAGCCGAAAAATCGATATGCGAAGTTGATCGTCGCCTGTGGCGCCAGACCAGGAGATCGCCCTCGCTGGATATTGACGTACGCTCGAACTCGCCTTCCTCTGTGATGCAAATTTCCTTTAAAGCCTTAACCGGCAGCCACTGCCAGATGAACCTTGCGCCTTCAGCTTTTCTTCTGGGGTCCCGCACACAGGTTGCCGCCGATGGCGAGGCGCATACTGCAGGGCCGTGCCGGTCAGGCGCGGACGATCTCTTCACCGCAAGCAGCCGCGTGAACCCGCTTTTGGCGTTTGCGACTTTCCCATCGGGAGACAAGCATGCAACTCGAACTACTCAAGAAGGCCGTGATGGACTCGCGCGACGGCATCACTGTGTCGGAAGCCAGCGATGCTGGAAATCCGCTGATCTTCGTGAACCCTGCTTTTGAGCGCTTGACAGGTTACGCCTTCGAAGAAATCACCCAAATCGACTGCCGCTATCTGCAGAACGACGATCGCGATCAGCCCGCCCTTCCGATCCTGAAAAATGCGCTGTCCAAAGGCGAGTACTGCCTGGTAACCCTGCGCAACTATCGCAAGGACGGTTCGATGTTCTGGAACGAACTGAGCATCTCACCCATCTTTGACAGCAATGGGAAGGTCACCAATTTCATAGGCATCCAGAAGGATGTCACCACAAGGGTCATGCTCGAAGAACGTTTGCTCAGCTCCAACCAGAAGCTTGAAAATGAAGCCGGGGAGCTTGCCGTCCTGGCCATGGTGGATGGCCTGACGGGCATCTACAATCGACGGTTTTTTGATGCACAGCTGGATATCCAGTGGAAGATCGCGCGCCGCGCCGCCGCAGCGGCTCCGCTGGCGCTGGTCATCGTGGATATCGACCATTTCAAATCATTCAACGACACCTATGGCCATCCCGCCGGCGACGTGGCGTTGCGTGCGGTGGCGCAGAGCCTCAACATTTCGTTCACCCGCTCCTCGGACTTCGTGGCTCGCTACGGCGGCGAAGAGTTCGTCATATTGTCGACCGGACTGACCATCGAACAGGCCGGAATGTTCGCCCTGGCGCTCTGCGAGCGGGTGCGTGGCCTGCAAATTCCACATGCAGGGGCGCCATCCGGATTCCTCACCATCAGTGCGGGCTACGCAGTGCATGCCTTCAATCAGACGGAGCCGCCCGGGCTGCTGGTCAAGATGGCAGACGAGGCGCTTTACCTGGCCAAGAAACAGGGACGGGACCGGTGTGTGGGTTATGAGGCGCCCTTGTCGGCTCGCTCCAAAGCCTCATAATTCGTCGGAAGCAAACTTCGCGTCGTCATTGGAACAATGCGGGAAGTCGTGGCAAATGAGTTCCTGATTGGCGCTCAACCTCAGCTCGATGTTGCAGGACTTGCCTGCAAAGAGCGAGGCAGACACGCACGTTTCGATGGCTTGAGCACGGTGGCTGCGCTGATGAGTCGCCGAGCGGGCAATCAACAGCCCGACACCGCAGAACAGACCGGCACGATACAAGAAGCTCGTGGAGCCGAACCTGCCGATTTTGCTGATACGACAGTGACTTAGCGCCTATTGCCATCCTCGAGCGGTCACGTATCCAGGAAAGCCCAGCGATTTATTCTCGCGCGTGATTGCCATTGTTCGCAGCATGTTCACAGGCATGCTGCTTAACTCCACGCTCTTACCGACTGACGGGGACCCAACATGGCATCGCAATATCGAGATTTTGGTGACGCAACTGTGACATCGCTAACCGGCGCGTGGGCGGCTTTTATTGCCGCGGCACCAAGAGTGATTGGCTTCTTGCTGATTCTGGTGATCGGCTGGTTCGTCGCATCGCTGATCGCGACGGGCGTAGGTGTGCTGCTACGCACGGTGAAATTCAACGAGCTCGCGCAGCGCTCCGGCTTCAGCGATTTCGTCAGAAAAATGGGAATCCAGACTGACGCTGCCGGATTCCTGGCGCTGATCGTCAAGTGGTTTATCCGCTTGATCGTGCTTGTTGTTGCGTTCGATGCACTCGGCCTGCCCGCGGTGTCAGGCGTACTGCAGCAACTGTTGCTGTGGCTGCCTAACCTTGTAGTGGCTCTGGTCGTTCTGGTGCTTGCCGGACTGGCCGCCAAGGCGCTGTCCTCGGTGGTTCGCGGCGCAACCGCGAAGGCCGACCTGGACAATCCGGACATGCTGGCGAAAGTTGCTTCTGTCGCGGTGTGGGTCTTTGCCATCGTCATCGCGGTCAACCAGCTCGGCATAGCGACCACCGTCGTCAACACGGTATTCATCGGCCTGGTCGTCGCCCTGTCGCTGGCACTGGGACTGGCCTTCGGCCTTGGCGGCAAGGATACCGCCGCCGAATTGCTGAATCAGTGGCGCGAGAAGGCCAGAGAAGCCGCGCCCAAGCTGAAGGAAGCCGCAAGAGAAGGTGCGAAGGAAGCAAGCGAAGGCGCACGCGTGATCAAGCAGGACCCGCCAGGGCGACGCATCGAGTAGGGCAACGGCCGTTTCGTTACATGCGGTCCGCAATAGAAGTGCAGAGGTTCAGCCGTAGCGTTGAGTGATCCTGCCCTGCACCGACACGCGTGACGATCAACATTATGAGGAGCGCCGGGAAACCGGCTCTCCTTTTTTGTACGCGAGAAGTATTTGAGGAATTGGGGCCGCGCTGGTCCGGGCGAGCAATTTGGGTGGCGCTACCAGACGCACTGCGTTTGCCCGCTCAGCGGTGGGACTCAGCGGACAGCAGGCCAAGGAGTCGGTCCGAATGCCACGTGGAACGACCCATTGACCGCTACCGTTACAGCTGCGACCTGCCGCCGATCCACGCCGCTGATGGCCTTGTTCAACGAACTCATGGGGGAACCGGCGGCGGCCCTGTAGGGGTCGCTGAGGGGCGACAGCCTTTTCGGCCTGGGAGCCTTGCGGTAGGCAAGCGCGACAAGGGGCTGATGTATCGTGCCGCTGGGAAGTGGATTAAGAGGTGTCGAGGGAAGATGGTGCTGGCCGGACCAGTTGTTCAGGCCGCAGTTCGATCCAGATGCAAAGCTTATCATCAGGTGATAACATGCCGCCGTCGGCAGTCCATGGATTGGAAACGCTGCTTCTCCTGAATGGCGAAATCTATGACCAGGATGCTGGCCACTGCATCAAGATCGAGGCGCGGCAGACGGCCGCCACCGAACATCGTCCGCACGGCATCCGCTACTCGCTCACGCTGCACGACCGCTACGGAATTCGATTGCCGGGGTTATGACAATGCGCATGCGGCCCCACGCGCGAAACACGGGCTTTCTGGGCAGCGACTCGTCTACGACCATCGACATCGCCACGCCAGCGACAAAGGCGTTCCCTACCATTTCGTAGATGCCGGGCAACTGCTCAGCGACTTCTTCGACGAAGTGGATCGTGTACTGAAAGAGGCTGCACAGTGAAAGAACTAGTCATCGGAATCGCATCGCAGGCGGACATCCGCGCTCGCGCGCTGTCGATTGCGCGCGGTGAGCGCCGGACGAAACCCGGCGAACCCAAGATCTGGTTCACTTCAATGCGCTCGCTGGCGGAAGTGCTTTCCGATGACAACCGCGCGCTGCTGAAAGTGATCGTCGAGCAAAAGCCCGAGTCGCTTAGCCGTCTCGCCGAGCTGACCGGCCGCGCGCCAAGCAATCTCTCCCGCACGCTCAAGACGATGGAGCACTACGGCTTGGTGGAGTTGCAAAGCGACGACCGGCGTGTGCGTCCGATTGCCAAAGCAGTCGAGTTTGTGATTCACGCGGCGTGATTGTCGGTGAGTGCTTTTCTTGGGCTGGAACTTTACGCTGACCCGAGTTTCACGAGGCGGCGAGCCAACTACTCTGCGAAGCGGAAGAGCTTGAAAAGTGAAATGCATATAATCGTTGGCATTTCACATTGAATGCCGGAACGCAGGGACAAGCACTCCGCGCGGCGATCAACTTGTCCGCCCCGTGTCTCAATTCCCGCTATTCCCCCCTCCCCTGAATCGAAGAAAGGAGACTCATGGTGGCGCCTTCGAAGCCTGTTAGTCGCTTGACCGTCGTGAAGATGTCCGGGTCTGACCCCGGATCATTGGGGGCGAAAAAATACGTGCCCGAAAACTTACGGGAGGGCGCCCCGCTTGTCGTCGTTTTGCATGGCAGCAAGCAAACTGCGGAGGACTACGATTACGGATCTGGATGGTCCGCTCTCGCGGATCAGCATGGTTTCGCGCTGCTCTTTCCTCAACAGCGACGCTCCAACAACGCCTTGCGTAGCTTCAACTGGTTCAGGCGGGGCGACAGCCATCGCGGCGGCGGAGAACCCCTTTCCATCCGCCAGATGATCAAACAGGTCGTCGCGGAACACGCAGTGGACCGTCACCGCATTTTCATCACCGGAATGTCCTCCGGCGGAGCCATGACATCGGTGATGCTGGCCACCTATCCGGACGTGTTCGCGGGCGGCGCCATCATCGCCGGACTGCCTTACCGAAGCGCCAACACCCTCATGCAGGCCTTCTATCGTATGAAGGGATATGGCGGCCCCTCGGACTTGAAACTCGACGCCCTGGTGCGGGGCGCATCTGCGAATGTCGAGAACTGGCCAACAATCTCCGTTTGGCACGGCAGCGATGATCATATCGTCGATCCTTCCAATGCCAGTGCAATTGTCCGGCAGTGGCAGGTGCTCCACGATGTGGAGGGTCCGCCGACGCGCACCGAAGTGGTGGATGGCTATCCGCGACATGTCTGGTGTGATGCCAGCGGCCGTGAGGTCATCGAGGAGTACAGCATCACCGAAATGGGGCATGGCACGCCGCTTGAGACCGAAGGCGCCAAGGGCTACGGTGCCAGCGGGGATTACATGCTTGAAGTCGGGATTTCCTCGACCCGCCACATCGCGCACTTCTGGGGCCTGACCACCTGAGAGCTTGTCCGAAAAAGCCGGGCCACCTCAGAGTGCCGTTTCCGGATCTCGGTTGCACTACCAGGGCCGCCAGCCGGGCAATGAAATCGAGCGGCTCGAAGATGACGTGGGACGTGCCGTCGCGGTAAGGCGCTTTCAGCTGGTGACGGACGATTCCGTTCGGGGTTAAGCGACAAGCGCTTCTCCGCAATTGCCGACTGATGTACCGACACAGTCGCTCAAGCTTTTTGCGTGCGTCCGCAGCGCCGCGACGCCGGCGGCAGGTTCTGAGTCATTGTTAGCGCGCAACGGTGGCATGGACGCACTGTTGCGCGCATTACAGCGTGTCGGTCAGTTCAGGGCATGAAGAAACAGATGATATCGGCGGGTGTTTGAACCACGTCGACGAAATCAGCCGGGGGATTCGCGTGGGGCGCAAAGCTCAGTGCGTCGCCAAACTCACTCTATGCGACCTTCGGGCGGCTTCAACATCAAGTTCACGGCAAGGACGATCACCTCGAGCCGCACGTCGGTAAGCTTTCCATGGACCCGAGCTATGATCGTCCCGGAGGCGTCCAGAATCAGGACAGATGGAAACCTGCTCGCAGTGGGAATACCGAGTGCCTCTTCCATGAGCTGCGAATCTAGAATCCAAGTCTGATCATAGTAGCGCTCCGGCACCGCTGCTCTGGCAAGGCCAACAGCAGCCGTTTCGGACACGAAGAATGGCAGATCGATCGTCAGCACGGCGCGAATACGAAGTTTCTTGCCCTCCAGCGCCTTTTCCAAGGCATTCGTCCATGCTTTCGTGGAGTCCGCTGCAGCCCTGGACGGCGTAATGATAAGCAGCGTCGGCTGACCAAGCAGAAGGCTGCTGTCGACCTTCTTATAGGTCAGTGAGGTGGCGGTAAAGGACTCCCACGGCACTTCGGTGTCAGCGGCTTCAGCAAAAGCGAGCAATGGAACCTGCATGAGAAGGGTCAGTACAGCGGCTTTGAAACAGGAGGGTGCTGACGCCTGGCGCCGGAGCGCGTGGATCGGAGTAAAATCGTTCATGCGCAGCCTTTGGGCGACGGAGGTAGTCCTAGCCTTCTATCCGTGCGTTGGAGTGACAGTCGGCGCCGACTCATGTACGTTCGCCGATATGGCTGACGAAGTCCACAGACTCACCATCGGCCCGATCGTGCCGACTCGGACTTTCGTCAGCATGGCGCACCAGGTCGAACTGGGCGGGCGATGGCCGCGGCAGTCGCGATTCGCGCAGCCGGCCAATCTGGCGTCAGAGAAATCGCCGTGACAACCTTATGGAACCTTGGCGGCCTGGCGTTGCGACAGTTGGGTAAAAACGTGTGGGCAGGAATGTCCGAAGACCGTATCCTGGGCCGTGCGGCACAGCTTTCCTTCTACTTTCTGCTGTCACTGTTCCCGCTGCTGTTGATCATGGTGACGCTGCTCAACCGCTTCGCTTTTGTGGAATCCGCGCTGCGCGGCGCACTGTTCAAGCTGCTGGACGCGGTGGTTCCGGAATCCGCATCCGTGCTGGTCGACGGTGTCTTGCAACACATTTCCGAAGGGCTCAGTGGCAGCGGACTCTCGTTCGGGCTGCTGATCTTGTTGTGGGCGGCATCGAGCGGCATGGTGGCGATCATGAACGCGCTCAACCTCGCGTATGAAGTCGACGAATCCCGCTCGTGGTGGAAAAGGCGTCTCGTCGCAATCGGCCTGGTGATTGCGTTGATGGTGCTGATCATCACGGCGCTGACGCTGATCGTCTATGGAGGTGAAATTGCTCAGGCGATAGCCGCCGGTCTGGGACTCGGCAGCACGCTGACGATCATATTGCGTATTGTCGAATGGCCGTTGGCCGTGGCCTTTGTACTGCTCGTTTTCAACCTGCTCTACCTGTACGCGCCGAACATCAAACACCGCGACTGGCACTGGCTGATGCCCGGCACTGTGGTTGCGGTGGCCCTCTGGTTTATTGCTTCCTACGGTTTCAAGCTCTACGTGAGCAATTTCGGCGCGTACAACATGATCTATGGTTCAGTCGGAGCCGTCATTGTCCTGCTCCTTTGGTTCTACATCACGGGGATCGCGATTCTGGTCGGGGCGGAAGTCAACTCTGAATTGGAGATCGCTGGAGTATAGAAACAGAAAAGGGGTCAGGTTCATTTTACGAATCAGGCTTGCCGAGCTTTCCGCGTAAAAAAGGGATCGGAAAAAAAGGCTAAGGTTTCCGCTTCTCAGGCAGGTCGATGCCGCAACTGCGTACGGGTCCGGATAACAGTCCGCCCATTCCATGCCGGGTAGTAAACCGGCAGAATTTCCTAATGACCGGAACCACGAAAGTTGACGACCCAGCTGACCTCGACCTGTCGGCGGTCGAGATGCAGGCGACGGGTGAAGCGGTGCTGACGCGCGTGGTCGCGCATCTCGCCGCGTTGCATGAAGTGCTCAGTTGCGGTGACTTCACCGACATCGAGGACTTGTGTCGCTCAATGCGCGAAAGCGTGCCGGAACAGGGCGCGGAACTTCAGACCTTGCTCGATCCGTTGTTCGATGATTGGATCCCGCGCTCGTTCACTACGCCTGGTCCGGGCTATTTCGCTTACATCCCGGGCGGCGGCATCTTTCCCGCGGCGTTGGCGGATTTCATCGCAGATACAACGAACCACTACACCGGCATCTGGCAGGCGGCGCCGGCGCTGGTGCAGCTGGAAGCCAAAGGCTCGACTGGCTGCGTGACTGGATGCAGTTTTCCGCCGAGGCGCGCGGGCTATTCACCACCGGTGGCTCCATGGCGATGTTCAACGCGATTGCCTCCGCGCGCTAGAAACTGCTCGCGTGACGACATCGTCGCGGCACGCTTCACCTGTTGTCGGCGTGACCTTCACTACAAACGAAAAAAAGAACTGCCGAAGCGGTCCTTTTTTCTTGTGCGGTCGACGATTCAAAAGTGGTCATCGCAAAGACTGACCCTCGTCGAACATGCCTGCCGCGAGGCAGAGTTTTGCTTACGGCATCAACACCTTGTCGATGACGTGAATCACGCCGTTGCTCTGCATCACGTCGGCTATCGTCACGTTGGCGACGTTGCCCTTGCTGTCGGTGATCGTGACCTTGCCGCCATCAGCCTTGGCGGTCAGCCACTCGCCCTGCACGGTCTTCAGCATTGCCGATCCACCGCCGGCCTTGATCTGTGAGACGAGGGCAGCGGCATCAACGTTTCCGGCGACCACATGGTAGGTGAGGATCGACGTCAACTGGGCTTTGTTCTCCGGCTTCAACAACGTGTCCACCGTGCCATCGGGCAGCGCGCTAAACGCTGCGTTGGTGGGAGCGAAGACGGTGAACGGACCGGTTCCCTTCAGCGTTTCGACCAGGCCAGCAGCCTTCACGGCGGCGACCAGAGTGGTGTGGTCTCTCGAGTTGACGGCGTTGTCGATGATGTCCTGGGTTGGCAACATCGCCGCGCCGCCGACCATCGGGTTGGATCCAGCCATGGCGGCCGAGCCGATCATCATGGACAGGCCGAGAGTGGTTGCAAGAATCTTGATCTTCATGGGGTGTTCCTTTGCTGGGAAGTACACAGGCTTTGGCTGTGATCCGAATGGACCGCTATCGCCGAACCGTCGGCAGCAATAACGCGTGACCGCTCAACTCGGACGCGCGGTGCGGCGTGTTCGTGGTCGAAGCGTTCAGCCATGCGGTGTTGACTCCGGCGCCGCGCAGCTCACCCCTGTAGTTGCGAACTGATCGACGCTGGACAAAGACGTCGGCGCTTCCGATTTGGTGACCTGTGTAGACTCGGGACAGTTGCCGAACCGGGTCGGCAGATTCGTGTGCCCGGAGGCGCAGGACGGGTGAACCTGATCCCGCATTTCGTCCAAGCGTGCCGCTGTGTGCCGTCACTCGATCCGTGAGGCCAATGAAACAACGCATTCGCTACCTTCGCACTTCGGGCGGCCACAGCCTGGCCTGGGGCGAAGCCGGACGCGGCATGCCACTGGTGAAGGCTTCCACCTGGTTGACCCACCTCGAATACGACTGGGAAAGCCCGGTCTGGCGCCACTGGAATCAGTTTTTCTCCGGATATTTCCGCTACATCCGCCATGACGAGCGTGGCAGTGGCATGACCGATTGGGAGATCGGCGACCTGACCGTTCCGCGCTGGGTGGAAGACCAGGAGTTGGTCGTCAACGCAGCAGGTATCGAGCAGCCGTTCGCGCTACTTGGCATCAGCCAGGGTGCGGCGACGGCAATCGCCTATGCCGTACGCCATCCGCGTCGGGTGTCGCACCTGATTCTTTATGGCGGTTACGCGGCGGGGACATACAAACGTGGCGGTGTCGACGAAATCAGCGCTTACCGATCGTTGACCGAGTTGATTCGGCAGGGATGGGACAACACCAATCCGGTGTTCCGGCAGTTGTTCACATCGCGCTTCATTCCGGAGGGCGATCAAGTGCAGATTGAATGGTTCAACGAACTGTGCAGGAAGACCACGTCGCCGGAGGCCGGGGCTGCATTGATGGCTGCGCACGGCGAGATCGATGTACGTGATCTGTTGCATCAGGTACGCACGCCGACTTTGGTGCTGCATGCGGACCGCGACCAGATCACTCCGATTTCGGAGGGAAGGCGCCTGGCCAGCGAGATTCCTGGCGCGTTGTTCGTCGCGCTCGATTCCTGCAATCACGTGCTGCTTGAGCACGAGCCGGCCTGGCTGGAATTTCAGCGAGCAGTGCTTGAATTCACCGGACAGAGCGCCGCCGACAACCGATGCGGAACCAGCGAGCTGGACCTGACGCGACGCGAGCAACAGATATTCGCGCTGCTGTGCGACGGTTCCAGCAACGCCAGCATTGCCAGCACGCTGCGCATCTCGGAACAGACCACACGCAACCATTTATCCCATCTCTACGCGAAGCTTGGTGTGCACAGCCGAGCTGCTGCCATCGTGTTCGCGCACGCGCACAAGTTGCATCCGAAGCGCGATCCATAACGCGCCAAGCGTGCAAAGCACGTTGCCGGTCGATCACTCGGACGTATGTCGACCGACGATAGTCGACGAAAACCGGGACATTTGTCCCGGTCGTCGGTGTCCCGTATCCCCAAACCGGTACACGCGGGCTATCGCACGCGAAACGGTTTGGATGGACGATGGAATGACTATCCGCCGCGCTGTTGCAGCATGCGCTTTAAATGGAGGCCACACATGTTCCGCCTGCTTGCATTGCTTTATGGGACGCTCTGTTACGTCGTATTCCTTGCCACCTTCCTTTATGCGATCGGATTCGTGGCCGGGCTCGGCGTGCCCAAGCACATCGACAACGGAATGCAAGGGAGTTTTGGGTTGGCGTTGGCCGTCGACCTCGCCTTGCTCGCCCTGTTCGCGATCCAGCACAGTGGCATGGCCCGACCGGGCTTCAAGCGCTGGTGGACAAAAATCGTACCGGCGCCGATCGAACGCAGTACCTATGTGCTGTTCTCCAGCCTGGCGCTGATCGCGTTGTTCTGGTGGTGGCGCCCGCTGGGACCGATGTTGTGGAACGTTGAGCACGACGTCGCGCGCGTGGGTCTGTACGCGCTGTCCGCACTGGGCTGGTTGCTGGTGCTGACGGGCACGTTCCTGATCAGTCATTTCGACCTGTTCGGGCTCAAGCAGGTGTGGCAGTACAACCGCGCGACCACCGATGCGGGGTCGTCCCCGTTCGTGACCCGCGCGTTCTATCGCATCGTGCGACATCCTCTGATGCTCGGTTTCCTGATCGCGTTCTGGGCCACGCCGACGATGAGCCTGGGACATCTGCTGTTCGCGTTGATGACCACCGGCTACATCGTGATCGCGGTGAAATATCTCGAAGAACGCGATCTGGTCGCGGAATACGGCGACGTCTATCGCGACTATCAGGATCGGGTCCCGATGCTGCTGCCGCTGCCGAAACGCCGGTTAGCGGAAGCAGCGCCGTCGGGAAGCGCGGCGCGTTGATTTGTTCTGACAAGCACCGGCGGACTGACCGCTGCGTTCACCGACGCGAACACTGCAACTGCACGTGACAGTTTTGGATCCCGTTTTTCGATAAGAGTAGGGTGGAACCGACAGCGCTGTCGCTTTCCCGTTCTGGATGCATCGTTGGTGCATCCGTTGCCAGTCCGCGATCGCGCAGCGTTTGGAAGATTCGGTTCCGGTCCGGAGTCATCCCATGATCAATGTTCTCGTTGCATCGACACTTCTGCTGACGCCGCTTCTGGTTTCTGCCGAACCTGTGCGGACGAACGTTGCGGGCATGGTCGTTACAGTCGGCAGCGATGCCGCCTGCGACTACGCCGATCTTACCCAGGCGACGCTGCTCGCGGGCAGTTCCAACATCGATATCCGCATCCGTGTCGCCAAAAACGTGGGGCCACGACTGCACGTGCTGTCTGTCCATCCTACGACCTCGATCGTAGGAGGCTTCGATACCTGCAGTGACACAACCGCCAGTGGGCGCACGGTAATTGCGGGCAACGGCGGGCCTGGCAGCGTGTTGTCGTTGGCCGCGAGCTTCGACCGCTTCAACGACTTCACGGTGAACCTGAAAAACCTGGAGATCCGCGACGGTATCGGTGAGGAGGGACGAGGTGGGGGCATGACCATCGACGGGCCTTTCCAGGTGTTCCTTGACAACACGGTGGTGCAAAACAATTCAAGCGTTCGCGGAGGCGGGGTGTACATCAAGGGCTCTGCTGGCCAGGCCGGTGCCAACGAGTTGACGCAGGTTGTCCTGCTGAATGAGTCCTACATTCAGAGCAACATCGCCCAATCTGGCGGCGGCATCGCCTGCGAGGGAAAGGCCAACGTGCTCGTCTATGACGCAGGCGTTTATTTCAACACCGCGGACGTTGCCGGCGCGGGCATCTCCAGCCTTCGGTGCCACGTCACCATCCATGGCCGCGCGCCCCCTGCGAGCATCGCGGACAATGGACGGGGAGTGAACGTCGAACCGGTTGAGGGCGGGGGTATCTACGCTGAATCCAGCATCATAATTCTTCGCGGCGGCGGGCCTGGCCGCGTCGCCGTCGTCGGGGGAAACGTGGCTACACGTGGTGGCGGCATCTATCTGCGCAACAACAGTCAGCTGCACGCCTATGACGCGCAAATTATCCAAAATTCCGCAAGAGTAGGGGGTGGCGTCTATGCGGAAAACTCGGCAATCGTCATCTCGCGCACCCGATCGGGTGCCGACTGCCATGACGAGTTTCGCTGTTCGGAGCTTTCGCGAAATCAGGCGAGGGCTGTCGGCAGCAAGCCAGACGGGGGAGGTGGCGGGCTGTTTGCGATGGGCGGCACTACGCTCATCAGCGGCACCTTTATTGAGAACAACCTCGCGACCGGCGGCCGCGGAATGGCTGTTCGCGTAGATAATGCCCCGGGCAGCAGTTTCGGCGCTGATCGGAATGGGCTAAGAATCCTCGGCAGCGTTGTTGCGGGCAACACGCGTGGTGTTGGAAAACCCGCCGATTACACCTCGGTCATTGAGTTCCGGGGAAGTCGCGGCGCGGTCGGGTTCAGTACGTTTACTGCAAACCATGTAGTGCCTCAAATCGTCTATACGCCGTTTCACGGATGGCGAGTGGATATCTACGGCAATATTTTCGATTCGTCGATGGGCGTTGCAGCGGGGCCCGGCACCGTTATTCCCATACCAAACGGAGACTGCAACCGACTGTACGAGGCCGGCAGCCCATTTTCGGCGAACTCCATGCGCAGTACGTTGGCGACGCCGGATTTTGTCGATCCATCCAATGGGGACTATCGCCTCGCCGGACTCAATCTGGTGGATCGCTGCGACGCGAGCTACGACATCCTTTCGTCAGAGTTGAGCGCGGACGGCGGCCAGCGACCGTATGACGATCCAGACACCACGGGCGAGTTCGGCAACTACGATCTTGGTGGGTTGGAGCGACATCCTGCCGACATGATTTTTCGGGATGGCCTTGAGTAAAAAATACGGGCTAACCTTGACTGCGGTCCGCTGCCTGACAACCTAACGCCTGGGTTTGGGCATCCATCGATCCAGGACGTCGAAACGCAGCCGCACCAGCGCCGTGAAGGCGCGTGGCGAGACAATCCCCTCGGCGCGCTCAGGGCCCTGAATACGGTCGAATCCCCGTGCCTCGAAGGGGCGCGGCGCGGAATTTGACTACTATGTACGTCCGAACGGGTGAACCTTTGGGGTGCCAGATGCAATCCTCGGCAGCAGGCGCATTCCAAGGATGGCAGGCGGAGCTCCGCTACGCGACGCTGTGCGCGACACTGGTTTTGCTGACTCTCTTCATTTCCAGTCGACTGGAAGGCGCTGCAGATCCGGTTTCCGTCATGCGCGTGGGCGGTGCCATTGTCCTCGGCGTGCTGCTGCAACGGCGCGGGCGATCCTGGGCCCTATATCTCATTTTCCTGGCGATCGCGGTCTATCTGGCGAACCTGATGGCGGGCCGCCCCGGGGCATTCGCCGCAGGCGCAGCAGGCATCCGCGCGCTGGAAGTTGGCGCAGCCTATGCCATGGTGCGCGCGCTCCGCATCGACCCCGTCGGACTGCGCGACGTGCGCGCGCTGGCCTATACGGGGGCAGTCGCGGTTGGGTTGGTCCCGCTTGCCGGCGGCGTCGCCGGCGGTCTGATCGTCGACCATTTCTTTGGCACGGGTTGGGTGACAGCCACCGTAAATTGGGCACTCGGGAGTGCCATGGGAATGCTGGTGCTGCTACCGGTGATGCTTGCGTGGTCACCAGACCGGTGGCGCAGGCTGCGCGAGCCGACGAAGTTCCAGGAATTTCTTTTGCTTCTTGGTGTCAGCCTTGTCTGCACTCTCCTCGCGACGGAATATGCGGCGCGCCCGTTCATCGTCATGAGCCTGCCCCTGACCCTCGTCGCCTTGAGGATGCCGCTGCTTGGTACTGCCGTGGTTTGCGCGGCGAACATCGTCCTTGTCACGCTGCTCAAAAGCGGACCATTCGACGCTTTACTGCCGTGGTTGGCTAAAAGCCCGATGGAGGCACTGGCTTACGGCGAGCTCAATGTGTACAGCGCGCTGGTGGTCCTCGCGCCACTGACAATCGGTGTGCTTCTGGTAGAGCGCGCACGGGGCGTGCACCAGCTCGCCGCCAGCCGCCGCCAACTGGAGGCGGTCACCAACAATGTACCTGCGCTCATCGGCTACCTCGACGCCGACCGCCGCTACCGGTTCGTCAACCGCGTGTACCAGGACTGGTTCGGGCTGAACGGGTCCGCGATGATTGGCAAGACGCCGGAAGAAGCGTTGGGCCCGGATACCGCGCGCGAAGTCGCGCCCTACCTTGAGCAGGCGATGCGTGGCGAGACGGTCCGCTTCGAGCGCACCATCCTGGGAGGTCGACAGGTCGAGTCGACCCTGGTGCCCGACCTGGAAGACGGGCAGTTGCGTGGCGTCTTCCTCATGTCCAGCGACATCACGGCGCGCAAGTCACTGGAGGCGCAGTTGCAGGAGGAAAACAATCGCGCCCGAGTCCTCGCCGATCACGACGAACTGACCGGCCTGCCGAACCGGCGGTCGCTGGAACAGCGGCTGGCCAGCGCGCTGGTCGATGCGCAGGCCAGCAACGCGCCGATGGCGCTGCTGTTCTTGGACCTCGACGCCTTCAAACCGATCAATGACCGGCTGGGGCACGACACGGGCGACCGGCTGCTGCGGCTGGTTGCAGATCGGCTGAAAGCAACCCTGCGCGCGACCGACACCGTTGCCCGAGTCGGTGGCGATGAATTCGTGGTGGTTCTGACACCCATCCGCACGGTCACGGACGCACAGACCATCGCCAACAAACTGCTGCAGGCCATCCGTGTTCCATTCAACGTGGAGGGCCACGAACTCAACGTGACCCTCACGATCGGCATCGCCCTGCATCCACAGGACGGGAATGATGCGGCGACGCTCATGCGGCAGGCCGACGCCACCATGTACCGCGCGAAATCACTCGGACGTGACCGTTTCAGCATGGCGCCGGCCAGCAGTGGCCGCGATCATCTTGAAGCCGAGTGAGCGCCTTCAG
>JBBSLA010000006.1:0-50729 GCA_038255665.1 Lysobacterales bacterium
CCATAAGATCAATGGGTTCGGCCGGTGCAACTGACTTGACAAGCCCCGGAATCTCCGAGGGAAGGAGTACAGAGATTTTGTGCCCGAGCCGGGTTCTGTCCTCGATGCGAAGGCAGCCCTTTTGATGAAGGTCTCGAACGACCTCGCGAACCTTGAAATCACTGACGCCTGTTGCTTTTGACAGCGGGCCAATAGCGAACATTGCGTCGGCCCGTCCCTTTAGCCTTGTATGACGCAGAAGGTGGTAGTACAGCGACCTGTCATACGCGCTGAGACCAAGGCCGGGGATGAGGAAGTCCTCCACGTCAGCGTAGATGGCGCTCCAATCAGGGTGCATGTGATCTTCCATAGGCAGCTAACACCGGAATTAAGCCGAGCTACGAAGTAGCTTCGGCTTGAATGAATTGTTAGGGCCCAACCAGCTCAAGCCGGAGTTCCCCGCTCGGAACAATGCCACAAGGCTGCCAACCCTGAGAAAGGTAGAAGCGCTCTGCACGCGTGCCAGGATCGGTAGTAAGCCAGAGGCGCGAGTGCCCCAGCGACCACAGCCAGTTGACCATCGTGGAGTGTAGGGCCTTGCCGTAGCCGCGGCCCTCATGGTCTGGATGGACAAACAGTGCCCAGATGCTTCCGGCCTTGTAGCCGGTAGCAAAAGCGGCAATTTCTCGATCTGACTCAACGACCCAAGTACGGCCCAAGTCTTCTAGCGCGGCGATGTAGTCTGCCACGGTGATGCGAGATGGATCGGAGAGCGTGTTCTCGCGCACGGCTAGGCGGACATGTTGCATGGCCGGGATGTCGCTTTGAGTGGCTAGCCGCAATATCACTTGTGGGCCCTAACTACATGTATGCCCCAAACCCGGGCGATAGCGCCGATCCTGATCCGCTCCGACACCTTGGTCAAGGGCTTTTCCTACACGACATCAAGCACTTGGACGATGGATACCGTCGTGTCTTTTCTGAACGATAGCGCGCTATCCGGCAAAGGTGGAGTGTTATGGGATATCAGTACGAAAGCGGAGTGCTATCCGAGGACTGCGTAGCCGCCGCGCCAAAGCGTCTTTTCGACGAAATTCGGCGGCGATTGCGGGTGAAGCACTACAACTTGGCAACCGAGCGCATCTACCTGCAATGGATTCGGCGCTTCATTGCGGCAAATGATCGGAGCCAACGCCGCCAACAGCCGTGACCGAAATGTCAGCCAACAGCCCGCCGTTACTTTGGCGCTGACTTCTCAAGGGTCTCGGCCATGCGTGTTTGCCAGCCAGGCCCGGTAGACCTCCAACGTGCGATCACTGCGGGCGGTAGTCGCAAGGACAGAAGCTCCCGCGGGTTCGCAAGCGCGGGCCGCCCTCGGCGCACCAGCCTTTCACCTTGATACAGATCGGCCTCGGATACCCAGGCGTCTGTGATCTCCGCTGGAGTGTCCAGATCAGGAGAGGAAGGGCTCAAGCTTTTTCGCTTCTCGTTCATGGCAATACCTCAAACTGATGATGCGTCTTGCGACGCCGCGCGGCGTCCATGCGAAGACGACAAGTCGGGAATCAAGCCACCCCACCGTGATGAAGCGAGGCTCACCGTAATCTCGGCGATCATCTGCACGAGTGAAGTGCGACCCGGCAAAAACATCATTCGCTTTACGCATGTCCAACCCGCGTTCCTGCAGAGTCCATTCTCGTTTTGCAGGGTCGCAGGTGATCCTCATCAATTAAATGTAGCTACAGAAAATGACGCTGTCAACAGGGTTGAAACAGGCCCAAGCCTGCGGCCAAAGAACGTTTGGAGTCAGGTCCAGCGTGGAAGCATTGCATGGCCCGATGGCGTCTCGTCTGCTTATGGCTCGGTCAATCCGCAAACCGATGGTAAACGGACGGGTTGCTGCATCACCAATGAAAAAGGGCCTGCCGGCGCATTGCCGACAGGCCCTTGAGGACGCTGCTTGTTGAGGTCGTTTACTTCGCTTCGGGCGACTTCGCTTCCGGTGGCATCGTGGTCAACCCACGACGAATTAGCAGTGGCTGCACGTCGGGATCACCGCCGCTGAAGTCGCGGAACAGCTGCATCGCATCGACGCTGCCGCCGCGCGACAGCAAGGTCTTGCGGAAGTGGTCGCCGTTCGCGCGGGTCAGGCCGCCATTTTCCTTGAACCACGTCACGCTCTCGGCGTCGAGCACTTCACTCCAGATGTAGGCGTAGTAGCCGGCCGAGTAGCCACCCGCGAAGGTGTGCGAGAAGTATGTCGAACGATAGCGCGGCGGTACCGGTGCATAGTCCAGTCCAACTTTCTTCAATGCGGCTGCCTCGAACGCCAGCACCTGGTCGGCACTGGGTGTCTTGGATGCCGGGATCTGGTGGTAGGCCTGGTCGAGCATGGCCGAACCCAGGTACTCCGTCGTTGCGAAGCCCTGGTTGAATTGTTCGGCAGCCAGCACCTTGTCGACCAGCTTCTGCGGAATCGGCTCGCCGGTCTTGTAGTGGACGGCGTAGTTCTTGAGGATCGTCGGCCAGGTCGTCCACATCTCGTTGACCTGCGAGGGGTACTCAACAAAGTCACGCGGCACGCTGGTGCCGGAGAAGCGCGGATATTTCACCTTTGAGAACATGCCGTGCAGAGCGTGGCCGAATTCGTGGAACGCGGTGTTCGTTTCGTCGAAGGTCAGCAGTGTCGGCTGGCCATCAGGCGGCTTGGGCACGTTGAGGTGATTGGCAATCACCGGCGAGTCGCCGGTCAGGCCGTTCTGGCGAACATAGGCATTGGCCCATGCGCCGCCACGCTTGTTGCTGCGCGCGTACCAGTCGACGATGAACAGCGCGAGGTGCGAGCCATCGGCGTTGAATACCTCGAAGATGCGCGTGTCCGGGTGGTACTTGGGAAGGTCGGTGCGTTCCTTGAACGTGATGCCATAGAGCTGCGTGGCCGCGTAGAACACGCCCTTCTGCAGCACGTTGTCCATCTCGAAATACGGGCGCAACTCTGACTGGTCGAGGTCGTACTTGGCCTTGCGAACCTGGTCGGAATAGAACGACCAGTCCGCCGCGGTCAGTTTGAAGCCACCATTTTGCGCATCGATCATCTTCTGGATCTCGGCGCCTTCCTTGCGCGCATTCGCAACTGCGGCCGGTGCCAGTTGCTCCAGCAGCTTGTTGACCGCTTCCGGCGTCTTCGCCGTCGCGTCTTCCAGCGCGTAGGCGGCATGGTTGGGATAGCCCAGCAGCACGGCGCGTTCGGCGCGCAGCTTGGCGATCTTCGACACCGCTTCACGATTGTCGAACTCGCCGCCGTGGCTGTTGCGCGCCAACGACGTATCCATGATGCGAGTACGAAGTTCGCGATTCTTCAGCGACGACAACGCTGGCTGGCCGCTGGTGTTCTGCAGGGCAATCACATACTTGCCTTCCATTTTCTTGTCCTTCGCCGTCTGCGCGGCAGCGGCGATGGCGTCGTCGGACATGCCGTCGAGCGACTTCTTGTCATCGACCACGATGGCGGAGTTGCCGACTTCCTTGAGCACGTTCTTGGCGAACTGGGTTTGCAGCGAAGCCAGTTCGCCATTCATTGCCTTGAGCTTTTCCTTGTCAGCGTCGGAAAGCTTCGCGCCGGCACGGACGAAATCCTTGTAGTAGCGCTCGACCAGTCGCACGCCTTCGTCGTCCAGACCGAGCGTTTCGCGCTGCTCGTACAGCGAACTGATACGCGCGAACAATTTGCTGTTGAGCACGATGGCGTCGCGATGGGCGGACAGCTTCGGTGCCAGCTCGCCTTGCAGCTTGATCATGTCGTCATTGGTGTTGGTGCCGGCGAGGCTGAAGAACACGGTCGACACGCGGTCGAGCAGGGGCCCGGATTTTTCCAATGCCAGCAGGGTGTTTTCGAACGTCGCCGGCTCGGCATTGTTGGCGATTGCCTCGACCTCGGCACGGTCCCGGCGCATGCCTTCTTCAAATGCGGGCGCGTAGTGTTCGTTCTTTACCTTGTCGAACGGCGGAAAGTGAAACGGCAACGTGCTTTCTTTGGCAAACGGGTTGCCGGCAAGAACGCTGGCAGACGCTTCGGTCGGCTGGTCCTTGCTGTCCTGGGCGGCAAATCCGGTGCTGCTCGCAATCGCCAGTGCGATCGCCAGGGTCAGTCTTGAAGACATGCGAAGTACTCCTTCGTTTTGAATTGAGGCGGTTACGCTAACCGAAGTCACGTTAACGGCGCGCGTGACGAAAGTTGGGGAGGAATGTCGCAGGTCGCCGAATGGACGCGTCGTTCCGGCACAATCTCGCGGTGATCGATCCGCTCTCCTTGTTCCGCAATGGCACCAGCCTGCTGGCGTGGCGCAACCTTGCGCACGACCGCGCGCGATTCGTTGTCACCCTTGTCGGGGTTGTTTTCGCCGTGCTGCTGATGGGCGTGGAACTGGGCCTGCTGGTCGGATTCGCCCGCACAACCTCGGGCCTGGTCGAACATGCCGGGGCCGATCTGTGGGTAACGCCATTGGGCACGACCAATGTCGATATCGCCGGGCGTCTGGACGAACGCCGTCGCTACGAAGCGCTGGCCGTGCCGGGCGTCGCCAGCGTCGACAAGCTGATGGCGCAGTTCGGATTCTGGAAAAAGCCCAGTGGCGGCACTGAAAGCGTCAGCGTGATCGGCTTCAACCTGGCGACCGGCAAGGGCGCACCGTGGAACCTGGTCGAAGGCAGCGTCGCCGACCTGCAGCAAGACGACGCCGTCATCATCGACAAGTTGTACGCGGACAAACTTGGCGTGAAGGGAATGGGCGACACGCTGGAATTGAATGGCCGGCGCGTGCGGGTGGTCGGCTTCACCGATGGCCTGCGCACATTCACGCAAAGCCCGTATGTGTTCACCACGCACAGCAATGCCTTGCATCTAGCCGGTTTCGCCGACGACTTGACCACCTACCTGCTGGTTAATCTCAAACCCGGCGCCGATCCGGAAACGGTGCGCACGGCCTTGAAGGAGCGTCTCGGCCAGGTGGATGTCTGGCAGGCAGACGCATTCGCATTGCAAGCGCAGAAATACTGGCTGATCACGACCGGCGCCGGCTCCGCGTTGCTGCTAGCGGCGGCGTTAGGACTGATCGTCGGCATCGTCATCGTCGGCCAGACGCTTTATGCAACAACGGTTGATCGCCTGCCCGAATACGCCACCTTGCGCGCCATCGGCGCCGCCAATGCCTACCTCTACAAGGTGATCCTCAAGCAGGCCGTGATCAGTGCCGTGCTCGGATTTTCGATCGGTCTGGTCGGCATCGTGGCGGTCGTTGCGTTGACCCAGCGCAGCAACATTTCGCTGGCCATGCCACTCTGGCTGATCGGCGTGCTGGGCGTGTTGACCTTGCTGATGTGCGCGTTTGGTGCGGTGATTTCGATTCGCCGGGTCATCTCGATCGAACCGACCAGTGTGTTTCAGTGACGATCGCTCATCTCGACAAGGTCAGCGTCATCTACGGCAACGGGCTGTCGGAGTTGTTCGCCTTGCGCGACGTATCACTGTCGATTGCGCCCGCCGAAATGACACTGTTGCTAGGCCCAAGCGGCTCGGGCAAGACGACCCTGCTGCAAGTGCTCGGTTGCCTGATGCGCCCGACTCGCGGTGACGTGTCGGTTTTCGAACGCAGCGTGCGCGGTTACTCCGAACGCGAGCTGGCGGCGTTCCGGCTGGCGCACATTGGATTCGTGTTCCAGAACTACCACCTGTTTCCGACCTTGCGGGCGTGGGAAAACATCGCCATCGTGCTCGACGTGCAAGGCGTTCCGCGCGAAGAGCAGCGCGACCGCGCCATGGCCTTGCTGGAAAAACTCGGTCTTGGCGATCGCGCATCGCACTATCCGTCGGAACTGTCTGGTGGGCAGAAGCAACGCGTCGCCATTGCACGCGCGCTGTCGCTGTCGCCGCAATTGATCCTCGCCGACGAGCCGACTGCCGCACTCGATGGCAAGACCGGGCAGGGAGTCGCGGCCTTGCTGCACGATCTCGCTCATCGCGAAGGCTGTGCTGTGGTCGTGGTGAGCCACGATCCACGCGTTGAGCCGTTTGGCGACCGCGTGCTGCATCTCGAAGACGGCGTCATTCGGGACGACGTAAGACGCGATAATCGCGGATGACCATGGAAACCTTGTCGATGTCGAATGTGACGAAACTGTGTGCCGTTCTGCTGACGGTGGCGATGTTCGGCTGCGACCGGACCGCGCCAGCGTCGCCTGCGCGTCCCGCGCAATCGCGCGTCGCTGCCGGTGGCCTGGTTGAACCAGCGGGCGAAGAACGCGTAGTGATTCCGACTGTCACTGGTCGCCTGATTCGCGTCGCAATCGACGAAGGCGACAGCGTCACACGCGGCCAGGTGCTTGCCGAGATCGACAACGCCGAACAGAAGGCATCCATCACCGCCGCCGATGCGCAAATCGCGCTGCGCGAATCCGAACTTTTGCGCTTGCGAAATGGCGCGCGTCGCGAAGACATCGCGCAGGCGCAAGCCGCGCTAGAAGCCGGGCAGGCCCGAGAGCGAATCGCAACGTCCGAACTCAAGCGCCGCGAATCGATAGCTGACCGCAAACTGCTCAGTACCGAACAACTGGAACAATCGCGCGCCCAGTTCGCCGTCGCCAAAGCCGATCGCCTGGCCAGCGCAGCCGCACTCGACCTGCTCCGCAATGGCGCGCGCAGTGAAGACATCGCCAGCGCCGAAGCTGCCGTCGCGGCCGCAAAGGCCGAAAAGGATCGCGCTGAAGCGGCCTACGAAAAAACCCTGATCCGCTCGCCCATCGACGGGGTAGTTTTGAAGCGCGACTTGCGCGAAGGCGAAACCCTGGTCGCGCTGTCGCCATTGCCGCTGGCGCGAATCGGCGACATCTCACATTTGTTCGTCCGCGCCGACATCGACGAACTCGACATCGGCCACGTCAAGCAAGGCCAGCCCGCCACGATCACCAGCGACGCCTTCCCCGACCAGGTGTTCGAAGGCACCGTCCGCCAGGTCAGCCGCCGCATGGGGCGTCGGAATCTTGTCTCCGACAATCCCGCCCAGAAGCAGGACACCAAGGTCCTGGAAGCCCTGATCGAGCTGTCCGGGCAACCTCCATTGCCCATTGGTTTGCGTGTCGATGTGGTGATCGATATCACCCCGAAGTCTTCGCCTTGAACGAGGCGGGTCGTTTGCCTGCGGCAGGCTTTGCTCCCTTCTCCAGCTGTCGCGAATTCTAGTCCTTCTCTCCTCGGGAGAAGGGTTGGGATGAGGGTCCGGAACTTGTACTGCACTCCGTTGGCTCAGGCCGCTCAGACGTCTGTTTCGGCTATCGCCAGATTGGTCAAGTTTTTCGTCGGGCTGTTACCCCCGCATCTTTGCTTGCCGGCTGTCGCCAGACAGTACAAGCGTTTCTCTCGCCTGCCGGCTCGGCGGGCGGCAGCCCGGCGAAACGCTTGACCAGTCCAGCGACAGCCAACCAAGAGAATGCGGGGTGCCAGCCCCGCGAATCGGTTGGGCAATCTGGCGACGGCCAACCTTCGTCAAATTGCGATTCAAGGCACGCACCCTCATCCCCGACCTTTCTCCCGGCGGGAGAAGGGAGAAAACCGCTGCCGGCGGGAGATGGGAAAAAGCGCCCGCCGCAGGCGAATTAAACAGAAGGAAGTGGCGGTATTGCCGCAAGCACCCGCTTGCGAGCGAGCGCCAAGTCGATTTCATCGAGGCTGTCCTTGCCAGCGGTCAGCTCGCGGAGCAGCGCTTCGCCCATGCGCGTGCGCTCGAGCGCGACGGAGTAGGGCATGCGACTGAAAGTGACCATCGCGTAGTGGGTCATCCAGTGCGTTGGCACTGCATCGCTGAGGGCGAGATCGAGTTCGCGCATCAACAGGAAGTCGGCGTCGTCGACGCGGTCGCGCATCTCGATGTAGTTGTCGAGCGCCATCTCGGCGATGGCATCGGCGTTGGGTTTGCGACGACGGGAAAACTCGGTGAAGACGCCGGCGATGTCGTCGGGCGTCGCGGCGAGCAGGTCGGCGAGTTCGACGGCGTCTTCGAATCCCGAGTTCATGCCCTGGCCGTGGAACGGAACGATGGCGTGCGACGCATCGCCGACCAGCAAGGCGCGACCATCGAGGTTCCAGCGATCCAGATAAAGCGTGCCGAGCATGCCGACCGGGTTGCCCCGGAAGTCTTCGGCGAGATCGGGAATCAACGGGACGGCATCGGCGAAGTCGCGCTTGAAGAACGCCATTGCATTCGCCGGCGAAGCGATCGTCTCGAACGACGGCTCGCCTTCGTTCGGCAGGAACAGCGTCACCGTGAAACTGCCTTCCGAATTGGGCAGCGCAATGCACATGTAGTTGCCACGCGGCCAGATGTGCAGCGCGTTGGGTTCCATCGCGTAACGCTCGCCACGCGCTGCGGCGGCCTGCAGGTTCGCTGGTAAGGTTCCGGGTGGAAAGTCAGCCAGCGCCGGGATTTCCAGTTCCTTGTAGCCATGGTCGAGCGGCTCGAAGCGCTCGCCAAGATCAGCGACGTCGGACATCGCTCGACGAAGCGCGGAACCGGCACCATCGCTGCCAATCAGGCAGGTCACTTCGACCTCATGCGACACGCCAGCATGCTCGTCAGTCAGGTGCAGCCGCATGGTGTCCCAATCGACGCGATCCAGGCGTTGACCGAAGTGGATCGTAGCGCCGGCCCGCTCCGCGGCATCGATCACGGCGATGTTCAAGGCGCCACGACTGACTGACCAGATCACTTCGCTGTCGTCGCGACCGTAGCGTTGCAAGGGCAGGCAGTTGCCGTCGATGTCGTGGATCAGGCGACCGCGCATCATCACCGTGATCGGATCGACCACCGATTGCAGTCCCGCTACACGCAAACCGTGCAAGCCGCGCTCGGCGAGTGCGAGGTTGATCGATCGACCGCCTTCGTAGCCGGCGCGACGCGGATCGGAGCGACGCTCGAATACCTGCACCTTGAATCCGCGCTGGGCGAGCAGGGTGGCAAGCAGCCCGCCAACGAGGCCGGCGCCAATCAGGGTGATCTCGTGATCGTTAGCTGTCATCGGTTGCATTGCCAGTCGGGAACACGCTGATCTATTCCACACGACGGCGGTGAAGTCCAGCGCAGGACATCCGGCGGGCTTGAGGATGGCATTCACTGCAGCGGTTAAACTGCACGATCTGCCCCGTCGAACATGATCCATGCAAGCCAGCAACGTCAATCCCGCCGAAGTCGCTCGTTTCGAGGCGCTGGCCAACCGCTGGTGGGACCCGGATGGCGAGTCGCGGCCGTTGCACGATTTGAATCCGCTGCGCACCGCGTTCGTCGCCGAGCGTGTGGTTTTGAAGGGCGCAAACGTGCTTGACGTCGGATGTGGTGGCGGCCTGCTCAGCGAAGCGCTTGCGCGCGCCGGTGCCACGGTGACGGCGATTGATCTCGCCCCCGCGTTGCTCGACGTAGCGCGCTTGCACCTGCACGAAAGCGGTCTCAGCGTCGATTACCGGGAGATTGCGGTGGAGGAGTTCGCGGCGAGCGATCCGCCAATGTCCGACGCGATCACCTGCATGGAAATGCTTGAACACGTGCCCGATCCGGAAAGCGTGATTGCTGCCTGCGCTCGCCTGCTCAAGCCTGGCGGCAAGCTGTTCATGTCGACTTTGAATCGCACGCCGATCGCGTTCGGCGCTGCCATCGTTGGTGCCGAATACGTGATGCGCCTGCTGCCACGTGGCACTCATCACTACGCGCAGTTCATCAAGCCGTCCGAGCTTGCGGCGGCATTGCGCAGACAGGGATTGGAGCTGACTGATCTCTCCGGAATCGCCTGGAATCCGTTGACCCGCAACGCGCGCTTGATCGACCGCGTCGACGTCAACTACATCGCCTGTGCGGTCAAGCCGGCTGCCTGATTCGTTCTTCTGATCGCGGCTGCGCTGCGATCCTTCACTGTGAGTCCCGATGCCGTTACGTCCCGTTCCACCCGCCGCTGTTCTGTTCGATCTGGACGGAACCCTCGTTGATTCCGCGCCCGATTTGATCCTCGCTGCCGAGCGCCTGTGTATCGAAATCGACGAACCGCCACCGAATGGCGAACGCGTGCGTCGCGTCGTGTCGGCTGGCGGCCGGGCAATCCTTCGCCAGGCTTTGCCGGACGCCGATGAAGCGCGCATCGAAGCGCTGATCGATCGGTACCTGGAAATCTACGCGCAGGACATCGTCATCGCGACGCGTCCCTACGATGGCATCGAGGCATTGCTGGTGTCACTGGAGTCGCGACGGATTCCCTGGGGCGTGGTCACCAACAAGGCCGGCTGGTTGGCCGAGCCGATCCTGCGCAAGCTTGGACTGTTTGATCGCTGCGCCGCTTGGGTCGCCGGCGATACGCTGGCAACGCGCAAGCCCGATCCGGAGCCGGTGCTGCATGTGTGCGGGACGATTGGTGTCGATCCTGCGTTGACAATGATGGTTGGCGACGACCGTCGTGACGTCGATTCCGGCAATGCAGCTGGATCGTGGACGGTTGCTGCGGCCTGGGGCTATCTCGATGGTGGCGATCCTGAAAGCTGGGGCGCAGATGAAGTCATGAATACACCGTCGCAGCTGCAAACCTCGCTGGAATAGCGCGGCGTGGAGCAAGACGAAAGCGCACGAGCGCTGGAAAGTTTCGTCGCGAAATGGGTCGCGGCGGAACCCGAGCTCGGCATTGCGCTCAACTTTCTTCCGCCGCAGCAGCGAGCGAGGGAAGCCGCTTTCGCGTGCCTGTCGCGCGAACTGGCGCACGCCTGTTTCGCGATACGCGAGGGCGATGTCGCGGTGGCCAAGCTGGGATGGTGGCTCGACGAGCTGGTGCGGTCGGGGCAAGGCCAGCCGCGTCATCCGTTGACGCAAACGTTGGCTTCGGATCTTGAACTTTCCATTATCCCGGCCAGGTCGTGGCAATCCGTGATCGCCGCCGCCTTGCACCAACGCGAACGCGATCCGGCGCCGGATTTTGCCAGCCAGATCGCCGGTTTCGAACACTTGTTCGTGCCGCTCGCAGAGATCGAATCGACGTTGTTCGACAATCGTGATGCGGTCGCGATTGCGCGTGTAGGCGCGCTCGCCCATGCGCTACGCGAAGTCGCCGGCTTTTTGCGCGTACTCGAAAACGGTCACCTCGCATTGCCACTGGAGGCGCTGGCGCGGCATCGATTGCGCCGCGATCAACTGGGCGTCGACAGCCCGGAACTCCGTCGCGCAGCGGCGGAACAGTTGCAGGCCATCGTTACCGGTTTCGATCAATTCGCAACGGGACATGCGGGCCTTTCCTTGATCGACCAGGCTGGTCTGCTCGCCGACCGGGCGCGCGCACTCAAGGCGAGTCGCGCTGTCGATCCGGTAGCGGAACTCGTTCGCCAGTTGCCGAAGTTGTCGATGCTGACGACGTGGAAAATCTGGCGAGCTGCGCGCCTTGGCAAAGGGGTCTAGCCCAGCGGACCAGCTGACGGCGATCGCGCTCAGTCAGCCGCCTTGGTCTTGGTTGGCAACAGATCGGGTTGCGATTCGTACCATTTGCTCGCGCCTACGAGGTGAAAGTCGCGCTGGTCGCCGTCCACTTCCAACCCCAAGGTCAGCACGCCCCAGTGCAGCAGCAGATCGCCGCGCGCCGTGCCCGACTTCACCTTCATGCGAGCGGCTGCATCGAAGCGATCGTTGCTGGCCTTCACCCGATCGAAAATCAGCGTGTCGCCCTGGCTGCGCATCAGCCCCGTCGCACGCAGTACACCGGAGTCGGCCAGCCGGATCACCCACTTCGGGAATGCGCGATGTCGGGAAAAAAGCCCCAGCAATAGCCGAATGTTTTCCATGGTGATGTTGGCGTCGGCATCGATGCGCAGCGGCTGGCCGGTCGTGATCGTTCCGCGATCGACATCCAGCGTCGCCCAGGTCGGCGTGCCGTCGCTGTAGTCGCCGTCGCCGACTCGCAGTCGCGACACCTTCATGCGGGTGCCGGCAAGATCGTAGCGATCGGCGCCGGATTTGCTGGCAACCAACTTGGTCGCCAACTCGAAATCGCCGGCCAGATTGATCGTACCGAGCCGCGCGCGGGTATCGCTACCGGAAACGTTGACGTCGGCGGTGGCCACCTTGCCGGCGGCGTTGAGGTGCACGTTGCCATCCAGCCGATTACTGCCTCCCAGCAGCACCACGCTACGGCTTGGCAGGTAACGGTTGAAGGCGCGAATGTCCGGCATCTGCGCTTGCTTGAAGCGCAGGTGCGCCTTGCTGGTGTTGCCGAATTCGGCGAGGTCGCTCGACGCGGTCAGGTCGATTTTCAGGTCACGTCCCTGCACCAGCGATTTGTCGGGCGCGGTGCTTGCGGCGACATCGAACTTGTCGAGCGCGGCATCGACCGCGAGCTGGCCGGGGGCGGTGCCATCGTTGTCCTTGCCTGCCGCAACCACCTTTGCGTTGACGCGCGTGCTGCCGAAGAAGCGATATCCGGCGACCTCGACGCCCAGGTCGGCATGTGGAACGTCCACGTTCGAACCCGGCACCAACACGCCGCCCTGCATGCGCAGGCTGGCGCGAACGTTGCCGGAACCGCGCAGTTGCAGCCAGCGCGCCTGCATCAACAATGGGTCGAGCCAATCCAGTGCCTCGAAGTGCCAGTCCATGTCGAAGCGACCGGAACTGCGCCGGACCAGCGATTTCAGCTCGCGCGGGAAATCGATACGGGCATCGGCGATGCTGATCTCCGCCTCGGCGGAACCGCTGCCCTGCGGTGGCGCTGGCAGCTTGGCCGCCAGCTTGAGATCGTCACCGATCAATTCGGCTCGCAGGGTCGCTTTGTCGTTGAAGTTCTCGCTGTCTACATTCCCGGTCAACGGGATGCTGACTTCAACGATGCTGCCCGGTTGCAGCGTCGCCGCGACGACACCGACCCTGGCGCTGAGCTTCGCGTCCGACTGGTTTCGGTCCGTCACCGCACGCCAGCGTTTGTCCTTGTCGAGTTCGAAGCCGAGCAAAGGCACCGCTCCGTCGACGGCGAGCGTGCCACGGGCGATCTCGAGTTTTTTCCAGCCCGGGGCGTCCTCGTAGCGGTGTTTGGGAATCGCGAAGGTGGAATCGACGTGGGCGCCGTGCAGCAGCGGCAGGTCGCCGTAACGCAGGTCGACGTGGCGCAGGTTCGCGCTGGACGGCAAGAGCTCAAACGGCCCGCCTCGGATCTGCTTGATGAAGGCGATTTCGGCGCTGCCCTCGGTCGTCATCTGGAACTGATTGACGCGCACATGGCGAATTGACGACGACGCGATCGAGCGGAAGGCGAGTGTCCAGGCGTCGTCCCGGTACGGGGGCGGCAACAGCACTTCGGCCGCCTCGTCCACCGTGACGTCCACGTCGACTCCCCGCACCCAGCCACTGCTGACCTCGCGGCGCAGCAGCGAAAACAGGTTGATGGTCCCGTAGACGCGGTCGGCCGTGGCACTCCAGACCACCTTGCGGGCATGGCCGCCAAAACGGACATCCCAGCCGATCACCATGCCCGGGAACCAGGTCAGCGCACCCGACCACGCCCCGTGGAAGCGCTCGGGCTTGTGATTGGCCAGGTCGCGCAACCACTGGCTGTTGAGAAAAATGTTGCCGCCAACCAGGTAGGGAACAAGCACGAATGCTGAAACGAGCAACAGGCGGCGCAGGATTTTTGGCATGGATGCAAGCTTAGCCTTGCCGCGCTGTACCACACGAACCGCCAAGGCGATGGCGCTCGTTCTGCCGTGTTACTCGCGCTCGAACTCGTTCAACACATCCAGTTCCTCATGCGCTTTGCGCAGGCTGCTGCCGGTCATGCTGTTGTTGAGGAACTTTGCGAGGCGCGGTCGCTGCGGGTTGTGCGCCCAGCGGTGGAACACCCAGGTCGCAAACAGGCCGACTACGCCGATCACGGTGCCAATCACAGCGACGCTCGGCGCATGCTCCATGATGTTGACACCGACCAACCAGTAGAAAAACGTCGTCACGAAGGGAATCCAGAGCAGCCACCAGGCCAGCCCGATCGCCATGCCGCCGCGAATATAGAACGAGCGCAGCCGAGCGAATCGCTTCTGGATTTCCACCACCGGTGCAGCGTCGTTGATTGCCGCAATCATGCCCAGCGTGACGCCGGCGACGATGATTGTCGCCACGCCATAGACATGCACGATCAGCCCCGAGATCAGCAAGCTCGGCACCTCGCCGCTGCTGCTCCACACACTCACGCCGAGCGCGATCATCAATATTCCGCTGAGTATCTGCACCATTTGTCCAAAGAACAGCGGGCGGAGTCGCGACTTGGCTTTCGCGACGCGCTGCTCGGTGAGCAGCAAACGGTTGATGCGATCGTGTTGGTCGAGGCGGCGGTCGAGGGTTTGCCAGGCGGCCTTGAGTTCGTCGATTTCCATGGTGGTTTCCATTGCTGTCTCGGATCAGTGATCGATGTGGTTGCGGATGCGTTGCTTGAGGCGCGAAACCTTGGTCGCCACGTTGCTTTCACTGATGCCGAGGATGTCGGCGATCTGCGCATGGCGATGGTCTTCGAGGTAAAGCAACAGTAATGCGCGATCCAGCGGCGCCAGCTTTGCGATGAAGCCATCGAGCAGGAGAAGTTGCTGTTGGACTGCGGGATCGGCGGCGTTGTCGTCGGCGCGGTCGTGAAGCGTTTCATCCAATGCAACAGCGTGTTCGGCACGGCGGCCATGGCTGCGCAGGAACGAGATGCCGACGTTGAGCGCGATCCGGTACATCCAGGTCGAGAACGAGCGTTGCGGGTCGTATTTCGGAAACGCGCGCCACAACTGCGCGGCAATTTCCTGGGCAAGGTCGGCGCGATCATCCACACCGTTGGCGTAGGTGTTCGCCACCTTGAAGACGATCTTGCGGTGCTGGTCCAGCAAGGCAGCGAAGCGCTGTTGGGTGGACTCACTGCTCATTTCAATGCTGCATTCCATGGTGGGCCCGATTTGCGGTACACCAACATGATTCGCAACGCGGCAGAAAAAATCACATCTGCATTGTTGTTTCGGGTCAGATCGAGCGCGCGAGCTGCTCGGCAAGTCCGGTGTAAGTTGCCGGCGTCAACGCGAGCAAACGCTGTTTGTCAGCGTCGGGCAGGTCCAATGTCTTGATGAACTCGCGCATCGACGACTCGCTGATGCCATGGCCGCGAGTCAATGCCTTCAACTGCTCATAGGGGTTTGGCAGACCATGCCGGCGCATCACCGTTTGTACGGCTTCGGCCAACACTTCCCACGCGCCATCGAGATCGTCGGCGATGCGCTGTTGATTGACGGTGAGTTTCGAGAGTCCCTTGGCCAGCGAATCGAGCGCGATCTGGGTGTGGCCGAATGCTGTTCCAAGAGCGCGTAACACCGTCGAATCGGTCAGGTCGCGCTGCCAGCGGCTGATCGGCAGTTTGGCGCTGAAATGCTCGAACAGTGCGTTGGCAAGACCGAGATTGCCTTCGGCGTTCTCGAAATCGATCGGATTGACCTTGTGTGGCATCGTCGAGGAACCGATCTCGCCTTCCTTCAGACGTTGGCCGAAATAGCCGAGCGAGATGTAACCCCAAACGTCGCGCGAGAAATCTACAAGAATGGTATTGGCGCGGCGAATTGCGTCACCGATCTCGGCGATGCAATCGTGCGGCTCGATCTGGGTGGTGTACGGATTGAACGCAATCCCGAGGTTTTCAACGAACCGTTGCGCGAACGCTGGCCAATCAATGTCGGGATAGGCAATGACGTGCGCGTTGTAGTTGCCGACCGCGCCATTGATCTTGCCGGTCAATTCCACGTTCGCGATCTGCATGCGTTGGCGTTGCAGGCGGGCGACCACGTTGGCTATCTCCTTGCCCAGCGTGGTCGGTGATGCGGTCTGGCCGTGGGTGCGCGACAGCATCGGCTGTGCCGCCTGCGAATGGGCGAGTTTACGCAACGACGCGAGCACGCGGTCGAGCGCGGGCAGCAACACGCCGTCGCGCGCGTCGCGTAGCATCAGGGCATAGGCGAGGTTGTTGATGTCTTCGCTGGTGCAGGCGAAATGGACGAACTCGCTGGCCGCGCCGAGTTCGGCGTCATCGGCGATGCATTCCTTGATGAAGTATTCGATCGCCTTGACGTCGTGGTTTGTGGTGTGCTCGATTTCCTTGATGCGCTCGCCATCGCTTTCCGAGAAATCCGTCGCGATCGCGAGCAAGCTGTCGCGCGCGCGATCCGACAACGCCGGCACTTCCTCGATTCCGGAGTGGGTAGCGAGCGCGAGCAGCCACTGCACTTCGACATGCACACGGCGTTGCATCAATCCGAATTCGCTGAAGATCGGCCGCAGCGCATCCATCCGCGATGCATAGCGACCATCCAGCGGCGACAGGGCGAGCAGGGCGTGGGTCATGTCGGTCTCTGGAAACTCAGGACGGGCGATGCGGATGGACGGCGATGACCTGGGCGCGTGCGCCTTTCATGGTCATCACGGTGAGGTCGAAGCCTTCAAAGACGAGCCGCTCGCCTTCGCTGGGCAGGCGTTCCAGGCGATGGATGATCAGGCCGCCGATGGAGTTCACATCGTCGGGCGATTCGATGTCGCGTTCGAGCAAACGCTCAAGCCGGTAAATGGGCGTGCCGCCGGAAAGCGTGAACGAGCCATCGCTGGCGCGTTGTGGTGAGCTTGGCGTGTTGCGGCGCAGCTCGTCCTGGATGTCGCCGACGATCACCTCGACCACGTCTTCCATCGTGAAGAAGCCGACGATGCGACCGGACTCTTCCTGGCCGAGCGCCATGTGGGTCTGGCCTTTCTTGAAACGCTTGAGCACGTCGAGCACTGGCGTATCCAATGGCTCGACGATGGCCGAACGCAGCAGCGACGGCAGGTCTTCACCGGGCTTGCCCGCAGCAACCAGATGCAGCACATCCTTCGCATGCAGCACGCCACGCACATGCTCCTCGTCTTCGTCGAACCACGGATAGCGGCTGTATTGGGAGCGGCGAAATTCGGCCACCACTTCGTCCAGGCTCATGCCATCGTGCAGGTAGGCGAGTTGGTCGCGCGTACGCAACAGGTCGCCTACGACCAGTTCGGGCAGTTCCAGCGCGTGACTCATCATCGCGATCTCTTCGCCGGAATCGCGACCGGCCCGTTTGCCGTGCAGGATCAGCTTCAGTTCCTCGCGCGAATAGGCGTGCGAGTGCTCGTCGATTCCGTCGAGGCCCGCAACGCGCAACAGACCGTTTGCGCTGGCGTTGAGCACGAAGATCGCCGGATACATCAACCAATAGAATGCATATAGCGGCGCAGCCGTCCACAACGACATCGATTCGGGTCGACGGATCGCCATTGTCTTCGGCGCCAGTTCGCCCAGCACGATGTGCAGGAACGAAATGATCGTGAAGGCAACAATAAATGCGATCAGGTGGCCGGTCTCGGGACCGAGGCCGAACGCGATGAAAACAGGATCGAGCAGTCGAGCGAATGCCGGTTCGCCGATCCAACCCAATCCCAGCGAAGAAAGCGTGATGCCCAACTGGCAGGCCGACAGGTAGGCGTCAAGCTTTCCATGTACGTTAAGCAGGATGCGGCCACGCCAGCCGTGCCGTTCCGCAAGCGACGTGGCTTGGGTCTGGCGCAATTTGACCAGGGCGAATTCGGCGGCGACGAAGAAACCGTTCAGCAGGACCAGCAGGAATGCCGCGCCCACGTAGAGCAGGTTCTGTAACATCTAGGTCGTTGGCAGCGAGGGGCCGCGAATTCTATCAGCCGGCCGGCCGCGCTGCGGTTTCGGCCCGTTTTGTGCCGGGATCGATTCACGAAACTAAAAGCGCAGGACGATGACGAAATACCGAACCGAACGAGACAGCATGGGCGAGCTGAAGGTGCCGGCCACGGCATTGTGGGGCGCGCAGACCCAACGCGCGGTAGACAATTTCCCGATTTCCGGCCTGACCATGCCGCGCGAGTTCATCCGTGCGCTGGGCTTGATCAAATCCGCAGCCGCCAAGGCGAATGCCGATCTTGGCCACTTGGCGAAGAAGAAGTCCGCCGCCATTCGCAAGGCCGCTGCGGCCGTGTCCGCTGGCGAGCACGATGCGCAGTTCCCGATCGACGTGTTCCAGACCGGCTCGGCAACGTCGTCGAACATGAATGCCAATGAGGTGATCGCACACTTGGCCGAGGCAGCGGGTTGCGCCGTGCATCCCAATGACGACGTCAACAATGGCCAGTCGTCGAACGACGTCATTCCTACCGCGATCCTGGTCAGCGCAACGCTCGCCTGCACCGAGCAGTTGCTGCCGGCTTTGAAGCATCTCAAAGCCACGCTTGACAAGCGCGCCAGGGAACTCAGGAAAACCGCCAAGACCGGCCGCACCCATTTGATGGATGCGATGCCGGTGACATTCGGACAGGAGCTCGGCACCTGGTCGGCTCAGATCGACAGCGCGATCGAGCGCATTGGCGACACGCTGAAACGAACACGTCGCTTGCCCTTGGGTGGCACGGCGGTCGGCACCGGCATTAACGCCGACGCGGAAATGGGCGAGCGCGTTGCTGCCGAACTCGGCAAGCTGAGTGGAACCCGTTTCGAATCAGCCGACAACAAGTTCGAGAGCATTGGTGCGCAGGACCACGCCGTAGAGCTGTCCGGCCAGTTGCGCACGCTTGCCGTGGCACTCACCAAGATTGCCAATGACCTGCGCTGGATGAATTCCGGGCCTCTGGCCGGCATCGGCGAAATCGAACTGCCGGCCTTGCAGCCCGGTTCGTCGATCATGCCCGGCAAGGTCAACCCGGTGATTCCCGAAGCGGTCGCGATGATCGCCGCGCAGGTGATCGGCAATGACGTGACGATTACGGTCGCCGCGCAGAGTGGGAATTTCCAGCTCAATGTGCAGTTGCCGCTGATCGCCTACAACCTGCTGCAGTCGATTCACATACTTTCCACCGGAACCCGCGCCCTCGACGACAAGGCGATAGCCGGTTTCAAGGTTCGCCCCGAAAACGTCGAAGCCGCGTTGCGTCGCAACCCGATCCTGGTCACCGCCCTCAATGCGTCCATTGGCTACGACCTCGGCGCGAAAATCGCCAAGCAGGCCTACAAGGACGGCCGGCCGATCATCGACGTGGCTCTGGAAATGACCGATCTGTCACGCAAGGAACTGGAGAAATTGCTCGATCCGTTGGCGCTGACAAAGGGCGGTATCCACAGCGCTGGTCCGGGTGGTGGTTGAACTCGACCTTCAGGTCGCAACTGGCTGCGAACGTTGCTTGGCTCGCTTGATCCAGCCCGGCACTCGCATCGCGATCAGCAGCAGGTAGATGCCAAGGTAGATCACCGGTTCGATCACCGCGATTTTCTCGCCAAACTTCACCTGCCAGAGAAAATGCAGCACGCCGAGCAGGCCGATGACGTAGATCAAGCGATGCAGGCGCAACCAGTTGCGGCGGAGTTTGTGCATCATCGCCTTGGTCGATGTCGCAGCGAGCGGAATCAACAGCAGCCAGGCGGCGAAGCCGACGGTGATAAAGGGCTTCTTTGCGATCTCGCTGAAGATCTGCGACCAGAATCCGCCGAGATCGATGACCAGATAGATCGCGAAGTGCGAGGTTGCGTAGAAGAACGCGAACAGCCCCAGCATACGCCGGTAGCGGATCAGCCAGTTCCACTTCGTCAGCAGGCGCAACGGCGTGACGGCCAGCGTGATCAGCAGGAAGCGCAACGCCCACGATCCGCTGGCGTGTTCGAGCTGCGCGACGGGATCGGGACCGAGTTCGTTCCTGTAGACGTTCCAGCCGAGCAGCAGGGCCGGAACCAGACAGGCGATAAAGACGAACGGTTTGCTTCGCGCGACGGCTCCGGTCGGGAACTTCAGCATCGTCAGAAATTTTTGCTCAGGTCCATGCCTGCATAAAGCGAGGCGACCTGATCGGCGTAGCCGTTGAAGGGCAGGGTGACGACACGATTGTTGAGCAAGTTGCGTCCATCACCGGCAATGCGACGTTCGCTGGCCTGGCTCCAGCGTGGATGATCGACGGCGGGATTCACGTTGGCGTAGAAGCCGTATTCGTCTGGCGCGGAATCGTTCCATGACGTAATCGGCTTCTGCTCGACGAACTCGATGCGCACGATCGACTTGGCACTCTTGAAGCCATATTTCCACGGCGTCATCAGGCGTAACGGCGCGCCGTTCTGCGCAGGCAGGGTGCGACCATACATGCCGGTGACGAGCAGGGTGAGCGAGTTCATCGCCTCGTCTATGCGCAACGCTTCGCGGTAGGGCCAATCGAGCACACGATAGCTGATGCCCGGCATTTGCGCGGGACGCTCGACCGTGGTGAAAGTGACGAACTTCGCGGATGCGGTCGGTTTGAACTGGGCCAGCACTTTGGCCAGCGGAATGCCGATCCACGGAATCACCATCGACCAGCCTTCTACGCAGCGCAGCCGGTAGACGCGTTCTTCCTGCGGTGCGATGGCGAGGATGTCTTCCAGCGTGAACGTGCCGGTGACCTCGGCATTGCCGGCAATCTCGACCGACCATGGCAACGGTTGGAACTCGCCGGAGTTGCGCGCGGGGTCGGGCTTGTCGGTACCGAATTCGTAATAGTTGTTGTAGTGGGTGGCGTCTTCAGCCGTGGTGCGCGGGTCGCTCAACATGAAGTCGGGGTTGGGTTGCGCGGGCAGCGGTTTGCCGAAGTTTGGTGGCGCTTCGGCGACGGACGTGGCATTGCCGCCACCCTTGTCTCCGCATGCGGCAAGCAGGCCGGCGGAAGCGGCAAGTGCGAGACCTCTCAGCAACTGGCGGCGCCGAAGATAAATCGATTCCGACGTGATTTCGTCGGAGGGAATGGTGGGGATGCGGAATCGGGACATGGCAGAAACTTAGTCGAAATAGTTCGGGATCAATCGACCTTACAACCTCGTCATTCCTGCGTAGGCAGGAATCCATTCTGATCTTGGGCAGTTCCCTGACTTCCAGCAAAATCAAAATGGTTCCCCGCTTTCGCGAGGATGACGAAGGTTAGGTAGGCGACCCTACGCTGGTCGATGGCCAACCACCAATCACATCCCCAAGCTTCACCGCTTGCTCGGCTTGCAACTCAACCAGCGACGCGCGGTTCGGCACCAGTACGATCGCTGTCGAGCCCATGTTGAAGCGCGCCATCTCGGCGCCGCGAGCAAGCAGGATGTCGCGGTCGCGCCAGTCGCGGCGAACGATGCGCTTGCCGAATGGCGGGATTTCAAGGCCGCTCCAGACCGTCGTCACGCTGGCGACCAGCATCGCGCCCACCATGACGACGACGAACGGACCGTGTTCGCCATCGAAATGGCAGACCAGCCGCTCGTTGCGCGCAAACACGCGCGGGATGTCGTGCACGGCGAATGGCGCGACGCTGTAAAGCCGGCCCGGTATGTGCACGGTTTCGTGCAGACGACCCGACAGCGGCATGTGGACACGGTGGTAGTCCCGTGGCGACAGATACACGGTTGCGAACGAACCATCGGCAAAAGGTTCAGCGCTCAGCGCATCGCCGAGCAGTTCGGTCGCGCTGTAGCTTTGTCCCTTGGCCTGGAAGATGCGTCCGGCTTCGATGCGACCCGCTTGGCTGATGCGGCCATCGGCGGGACAGATGATTGCTTCGGGCGCGGCGTCCAGGTCACGGGCGCCGTCCTTCAGTGCGCGAGTGAAGAACGCATTGAAATGCTCGAACTCATCGCGGTCGCTGATCTGCGCTTCGCTCAAATCAACGTTGAAGCGCGCAATGATCTGGTCGATCAGGAAATTCTTCCACGGTTTCCAGCCCCAGCGCGTCGCCCAATGCACGAGCGTCGTCAGCAGGCGATGTGGAAGCAGGTACTGCAAAAATACGGATGGGCTCATGGTGCGGCCTTTTCGATCAGCGTGTTGACGTCGGCGACCAGCGAATCGGCATCGTAGTTGCCGGGCCGGAACATGCCGGCGAGGCGACCTTGTGGATTGATGATCAGGATATTGGCGCTGTGATCGACTGAGTAGTCGCCACCGTCGAGTTCATGACGTGCATAGACCATTCCGAGCGACTCCGCGAGCGTTTCCAGCTGCAAATCGCTGCCGGTCGCGGCGACGAAATCGGGACTGAAGAATCCGATATAGGTTTTCAATACGTCCGGTGTGTCACGAGCCGGATCGACCGAGATGAAATTGACCTGCACGTCCTTGGCATGGCCGTCCTGCTGCCAGCGCGTCCATGCCTGCTTGAGGATCGCCAATGCGGTCGGACAGACGTCGGGGCAATGGGTGAAGCCGATGAAGACGAGGTTCCAGCGGCCCTTCCAGTCAGCCAATGTGAGCGCGCCGCCGTTGGCACGTTGCAGTTCGAATTCCGGCACCGCGCGAGGTTGCGGATAGAGCAGGGCCGCCTCAAGTTTCGGCGGCTCCGGGTTGAACCAGCGATTGCCAAACCAGAGACCAAGGCCTGCCGCGAGCGCGGCGATGACGATGAGAAGGCCGGTTGAAATGCGGCCACGCGAGAGTTTTAGGATCATTCCCAAAGTATAGCGAGCCGATGCCCCCTATACTGGGATGCTCTGAACGCGTCCACGCCGCGTTGAATTGTTCAGAGCATCCTTGGCCCCTTTGCCGCACGTAGTGACGAGACCGCAATGACCGCTGAATTGGCGACCATCATCGATCACATCCGCTACGGCGCGAGCCGCTTCGGCGCATCGGACTTGAGCTTCGGTCACAGCTACGACAACGCACTCGATGAAGCCACGCACCTGGTCCTGCATGTACTGCACCTGCCGCACGACCTGTCGCCCGCCTACGGTCAATCGCGACTGACCGCCGACGAGAAGAACGAAATTCTCGGGTTGATCGAACGCCGCATCCGCGAACGCAGGCCGGTTGCCTACCTGACCGGCGAAGCATGGTTTGCCGATCTGAAGTTCAAGTCCGATCCGCGTGCACTGGTGCCGCGCTCGCCGATTGCCGAATTGATACGCAGCGGTTTTTCGCCATGGCTGGATGACCGACCGATTGAGCGCGCATTGGATCTGTGCACCGGCTCGGGCTGCATCGGCATCGCGATGGCCGTGCACCAGCCGGAATGGCAGGTCGACATCGCCGACATCAGTGACGACGCGCTGGAACTGGCTCGCGAGAACATCGCGTTCCAGCATGTCGGTGATCGCGTCCAAGCCATCCAATCCAATCTTTTCGAAGCGCTGGGTGGCGAGCGCTACGACCTGATCGTCAGCAATCCGCCGTACGTCACCGAGGATGAATTTTCCGAACTGCCGGAGGAGTACAGCCACGAACCCAAGCTGGGATTGACTGCTGGCGAAGATGGACTCGATCTGGCCTTGCGCATCCTGCGCGATGCGCCGGAGCATCTGAGTGTCGATGGCGTCTTGATCGTCGAGGTCGGTGAGTCCGAACGGGCGTTGGCAGAGCTGCTGCCGCGGGTTCCGTTCAACTGGATCGAGTTCGACGTTGGCCAGATGGGCGTGTTGCTGATCGAACGCAACGACCTGGTTGAACACGCCGACGCGATTCGCGCGCTCGCAAATGCGCGGGCCTGAGAGGCACGACCAACCATGTCCAGCAACACCTTTGGCCAGCTGTTCAGCGTCACCACGTTCGGCGAAAGCCACGGCGTGGCGATTGGCTGCGTGGTCGATGGCTGTCCGCCGGGGCTTGAAATCTGCGAAGGCGATTTCCGTCGTGATCTCGACCGCCGCGCGACAGGTCGCACCCGGCATACCTCGCAACGTCACGAAGCCGACGAGATCGAAATTCTGTCCGGTGTTTACCAAGGAAGGACCACCGGTACGCCGATCGCCTTGCTGATCCGCAACACCGACCAGAAACCGAAGGACTACAGCGAGATCGTTGATCGCTTTCGTCCCGGCCATGCCGACTACACCTATTGGCAGAAATACGGCATTCGCGATCCGCGCGGTGGCGGGCGCTCGTCAGCGCGCGAGACGACGATGCGCGTCGCTGCCGGCGTGATCGCCAGGAAATGGCTGGCGCAACATCACGACATCAGCATCCAGGGCCACCTTGCGCAGGTTGGTGAGCTTACGCCGCGTCATTTCGATTCCGGCGTCATCGAAGACAATGCATTCTTCTGGCCCGATGCCGCGATGCTGACGGAGTTGGAAACGTACATGGACGCACTGCGCAAATCCGGCGACTCGGTTGGCGCGCGCGTCAGCGTCGTTGCCGATGGCGTGCCGCCGGGTTGGGGCGAGCCGATCTACGGCAAGCTCGATGGCGATCTCGCCGCTGCATTGATGAGCATCAATGCGGTCAAGGGTGTGGAGATTGGTGATGGCTTTGCCGTTGTTGCACAGAAGGGCAGCGACCATCGCGACGAAATGACGCCCGAAGGATTCCGCAGCAACCACTCGGGCGGCATTCTTGGCGGCATCAGCAGCGGCCAGCGAATTTTTGCCAGCGTTGCGTTCAAGCCGACTTCGAGCATCCTCGTTCCCGGCCGCAGCATCGACAGCAAGGGCGAAGCGGTCGACCTTCGTACCAAGGGTCGCCACGATCCCTGTGTCGGTATTCGGGCGACGCCAATCGTTGAAGCGATGGTCGCGCTGGTGCTGATCGATCATGCGTTGCGCCATCGCGCGCAGTGCGGCGATGTCGGCGCGGTGACGCCGCGCATTCCGGCGCAGGCACCGATGGAATGACGGATTCCGCACGACACCCCAAGTTCGGTATCGAATGAGCAAGAAAGAGAGTTACGTCGTTGCCATCGTCGGCGCCACCGGTGCGGTCGGCGAGACCTTGTTGTCGATCCTCGCCGAGCGAAACTTCCCGGTTGCGAAACTGATCGCGCTGGCCAGCTCGCGTTCGGCCGGCGGCAGGGTTGAGTTCAATGGCACGTCAATCACGGTCGGCGATCTTGCCGAGTTCGATTTCGCCGGCGTCGATATCGCGTTCTTTTCCGCCGGTGGTGCGGTGTCGAAAATTCATGCGCCGCGCGCTGCCGCAGCGGGTGCGGTTGTGATCGACAACACATCCGAGTTCCGCTACCACGACGAGATTCCGCTGGTCGTCAGCGAGGTCAATCCAGAAGCGCTGGCGGGCTACACCAGGCACGGCATTGTCGCCAATCCGAACTGCTCGACGATGCAGATGATGGTGGCGCTGGCGCCCATCCATCGCGCCGTCGGTATCACCCGCATCAACGTGGCGACCTATCAATCGGTATCCGGGGCGGGGCGCTCGGGTGGAGAGGAGCTGGGACGGCAGACGGCGGCGATGCTTAATTTTCAACCATTCGAGCCGGAACGCTTCCCGGTCCAGATCGCGTTCAACCTGATCCCGCAGATCGACGTGTTCGAAGACAACGGCTACACCCGCGAAGAAATGAAGATGGTCTGGGAGACCCGCAAGATCCTCGGCGACGACAGCATCGCGGTGAATCCGACCGCCGTGCGGGTGCCGGTGTTCTTCGGCCACGCCGAGGCGATCCACATCGAAACCCGCGAAAAGATCACGGCCGAACAGGCGCGAGCGTTGCTTGAAGCTGCACCCGGAGTGGTGGTGGTCGACGAGCGCGAAGCAGGCGGCTATCCGACGCCAGTCACCCATGCCGCCGGCAGCGATGCCACCTACGTCGGCCGCATCCGCGAGGATATTTCACACCCGCGTGGGCTGAACCTGTGGGTCGTCTCCGACAACATTCGCAAGGGTGCGGCGCTCAACGCGGTACAGATTGCCGAGTGCTTGGTGCAGTCCTGCATCTGAACTATAGTTGGGCCGTCAACCATGTGTTTTTCGTTCGTCCTTTTGCGATGCAGTAGCGGGAAATGCCGAACGCCAGCTTGTTAATATTCACGTGATATGGGTCGCTGCCGGGAGTCGGCGCGACATCGCTGTTCTGGATCGGGGAGGCTCATGAAACGAGCGCTTGAGTTGTCGCTGGCACTTTTGTTGGCACTGGGCGCCGACCACGCGCTGGCCGTGGGCTTGGGGCAAATTCAGGTCAAGTCCCGCCTGAACCAACCACTGGTCGCGGAAATCCCGGTCACCGTTGATCGCGGCAGCGATGCCGAAACGCTGACGGTTGGCCTGGCCAGTGCCGAAGAGTTCTCGCGAATCGGGATCGAGCGTTCTCAGATCGGCGTGCCGCTGGAGTTTGCGCTGGTCAAGGGCGCGAGCGGACAAGCGGTGATCCGCGTCACCTCGACTGAACCGGTGCGCGCACCGTTCCTGGACTTCCTGATTGCAGCCAACTGGAGCAATGGTCGCGTGCTGCGCGAGTACACCGTGCTGCTCGATCCGCCGACGACGGCACCTGCCGTAGCGGCCGTGGCCGAGCCGGTGCAAATGGAGCGTCAAGCAGCAATTGAACCGCCGCCGCTGCCGCCTCCGCCGCCTCCGCCGCCACCCGAGCCAGCCAGGACTGCACCGGTCGTCGAGCCGCCCGCGCCCGTGGCGACGACAGAGCCCGACGTGCCGGCACCGGTCCAGACGCCACCAGCGCGGGTCGAACCACCTCCACCACCCATTGCCGTCGCACCGGCTCGCGTGCGCGAACCCGCGCCCGCGCCCGAACCTGTTTCGCAACCGGTGCGCCCGGCACCGTCTCCATCGGAAAAGTCATTGCCACCGTCAGTCGCGGCCAGTAACGGGAGCAGTTACGGTCCGGTGGCCGCTGGCGAAACGCTGTGGGAAATCGCCAACGCGACCCTGCCGGATGAGGGCGTCAGCACCGATCAACTGATGCTGGCGCTGCTCAATGCCAATCCGCAGGCGTTCAGTAACGACAACATCAATCGACTCAAGCGCGGTGCAATCCTGCGCATCCCGTCGCCGCAAGAAATTCGTGCCGTGGGTTCGATGCGCGAAGCCGCCGCCCAGGTGCGCGCCCAGGTTGATCAATGGCGCGGCCAAACGACGGCGCCAACGCTACTTGCGGGTTCCGCCGCAGGCAACGTCGACAGACCCGATTTTTCAACGGCCACGTCCGGTCCGATCGGCGACGACCGGCTGGCGCTGGTACCGCCGGAACTGGGCAAAGATGGTCTCGCCTCGATCGGGCAGGCCGGCTCAAGTGCTGGTACGGCGCTCGGAAACGCCTCCGCGGCCGACCTTGCCCGCACCAACGAAGAACTGGAATCACGCACCCAGGAAGCGGGCGAGCTGCGCTCGCGGGTCAACGACCTGGAAAAAATCCAGACCAGCAACGAGCGTCTGATCAGCCTGAAGGACTCGGAAATTGCCGACCTCCAGCGCAAGCTCGCTGCCGCGCAGGCCGCGGACCAGGCAGACGCAACGACGCCGGTTACGATCGAACCCGCAGCGAGCGTGGCGTCGGAAACGCCACCAAATCTCGCTCCGGTCGACGGTAGCGTGGCCGAAATGGCGCCGCCAACCGCGCCTGACGCCACGACGCAGGACGATATCTGGGGTAATAGCGGCAACGCGTCAGCGCCACTGGGCGAAGCAAGCGAGCCCGTGGCACCGGCTGACGTTGGATATCCTGACGGCGAGTCCGCGCTGCCCGCCGGCACTGAGACCGTCGATCCGTTGGCCGCCGACGCCAACATGGCAACGGCCCAGATCCCGGCCGAAGCTGCAGGCGAAACAACGACGGTTACCGAAACGGTTGCGCCCATCGAGAACCCCGGCGCGTTGGAGCAGCCGCCCGTTGCGGCGGCGGAGCCGACGTCGGACGTGGTTCTGACCGAGACGCCGTGGTACCTCGATCCCCGGGTATTGGGTGGCGCAGCGGTGATCGTGTTGTTGCTGGGCGTGTTGGCAATGCGCAGCCGTCGCAAGCCGCCGTCCGCTACCGGGAAAAGCTCGCTCGCCGACCAGTTCGCGGCGGCAACAACCCTGACGCACGTGGTTGCTCAGCCGAGCAGCGATGGGATCGTCGTAATGGACGAGGAACGGCAGCTGGCGGAGCAGATCGTGGAAGATCCCGCCGACTTGGGTGCGAGGCTTGAGTTGATCAGCATCTATTATGCTGACAATCGGGTCGACGAATTTCGTGCTGCGGCATTGGCGATGGAACCGTATGTCGATGATCCGAAGGAACCCGAATGGGTCCAGGTGAGAGCGATGGGTGAAGACCTGTTGCCGAACGACCCGCTGTTCAGCTCGGTCGCCGTGGCGCAGGCAGAGGTCGCGCCAGCCAGCGCTGACGACGACTGGTCCGACGCCGGCGACGCACCTGTCGTCGACCGCTTGCGCTGGTCGAACGATGGCGACGATTTCGACGACGTTGATCGATCCGAAGTCGCGGAGGCTGAACTTGACGTGGTCGAAGCACCAGTTGTTGCCGCCACCGACAATGAATTGCGATTTGCCCCGGCAGCCGTGATCGAAACCAGGCATGCCGACGAATCTGATTCGGCAGACGACGAGTTCGCGCTGGACGACGAGCCGCTGGCATCGATGGAAGACGACGATCTCGACGAGTTGGATGCCAAGGCCTCAGGTGGCCTGGAATTCACGCTCGAGGATGCGCCGGAATTGGACGACATTCCAGTGAACTCAGCCGCCGTCACTTCCTTGCCCGATCGGCAGCCGTCCAAGGGCCGACCGCTGACCGAAGTGTCGATGGAAGATCGCCCACCGACTGAAAGCTTCGATTTCGACTTGCCGCCGCTCGAATTTGAATCGAGTTTTGGCGCGTCATCCACAGTGGAGGCCGCAGCGCAGCGCGACGACGACGCATCGAACGATCTTGCCGATTCCGGACTGGACGACGAATTCCTGACCGACGAAGACGCGTTGGGGACGAAACTCGACCTCGCCCGTGCGTACGCGGACATGGGCGATCCGGATGGCGCACGCGGCATGCTGGAGGAAGTGCTTTCGGCAGGCGACCCTGCACAGAAGGACAAGGCACGCAAGCTGCTCGCCGAACTGGGCTAGCGCTGGTCTGAACCCTTCCGTGTTTTGCGGATCTGTTCAGGACGCCCGCAACGGCCGTGAAATTGCGGCGAAGCGCTCGCGGCAACTCGACATGTTGCCGGTCAGGCCCCGGAAATAGCCAATGACTGGCGCTTCGCGGCGGTAAGTTTGACCCCCAGCGATTGCGTTCCTTCGCGCTGGCCTTCCAGCAGCACGGTTTGTCCTGGCCGCAGTGCCGCCTCGCGATTGCGCATGTCGGCTTGGTCCAGGATCGCGTGGCCGTCGATCTTCAGCAGGCGATCACCCACCTGCAAGCCCGCCAGGTCTGCAGGACCGCGCGCCGCAATCGTCGCGATGACGACGCCGCTGGTCGGGCTCATCGGCACGTTGTTCGGCACCGGATTCAACACGCCGGCAAAGTCTGCCCCGACATAATCGGCACCGATCCAGCCACGAATCACTTCACCGTGATCGATGATCTGCGCCAGCACGGCTTTCGCGGTCGCCACCGGAATGGCGAAGCTGATTCCGTCCGCTCCCGGCAGCACGGTACCGCGCAGGTCCTGCGTCGCGGTGCGCGGGTAGATGGCGGTGTTGATGCCGACCAGTTCGCCCATCGAGTTGACCAGCGCGCCGCCGGAGTTGCCGGCATTGATCGCCGCATCGGTCTGGATGAAGTCTTCGTAGGCGGACAGTCGTAATTGGCGACCGGTCGCGCTGACGATGCCCATCGTCACGGTCTTGCCGATGCCCACCGGATTGCCGATCGCCAGCACCACATCGCCGACCACGACGCGACCACTCTCCTCGGCAGCGACCGGAATGGTCGGTAACTTGTCGAGGTCGATCTTGAGTACGGCCAGGTCGGTATCGATGTCGCTGCCGATCACGCGCGCCTTGGCGACGCGGCCGTCATCAATCATCACCTGGATGTCGTCGGCGCCGCTGATGACGTGGTTGTTGGTCAAGACGTAGCCATCGTCGCTGAAGATCACGCCCGATCCGAGATTCTGGTCTGTTCGCTTCAGCTCCGGTCCGACAATGGTGCCAAGCAGGCGCCGGGTCAGCGCATCGACCGCGAAGCTTGTTTGCCGGTAGGGGGTGACCTTGTTGGCGTAGATATTGACGACGGCTGGCGACGCACGATCTACCGCCGCCGAATAGGAGATGCCGCGCAGGGATCGCGGCGCCTCGCGCGTATCGGTCGCCACGCTGCGCCTGCCGTCGCCGCCGTTGCGGATGCGATCGACCAGCCACGGCGCGAAAACACTCAGCAGGAACGCGATCGCCAAGCCGACGATCACGTAGCGGGCGACGAATACCGCAAGTCTTGGCAAGGATTGGCGCATGCAGCTACGGACCCAAGCGACGACGAAGTTTCAGCGATTGCCGAGTATCAAGCGTTTGACGTGGCGATTCGCTGGCGGGTGCGACATTCGGGCGCGCGTGAAAACAGGCACAGGGCACGAACCGCCCCCGGAGCGGTACGGAATCGAACACGAGCCACCTCGTTGGATTGCCGCATTGTCTAGATAAATCAATTGCATGCATAACAATAGTCACGTTATTTCCCGTTCTTGGGTCGCTCATTCGCGCTGTCCGGGCCGGATCGGTTCTGGTTGGTGCGAGTTCCCCGCCACGGTTGCGACGGGTCGTTGGCAGCCGACAACGCGATGCGCGCGGTCAGTTTCATTGTATGCCTACGGGCGCTTGGTTAAACTGTCGTGATTTTACGCCACCCCGCTTTGGGTGCGCGGGATCGTCGCGGCGCAGCGTTCGGTACGGCCCTCGGGCGACCGCTCACGCAGCAACTGATGACAGTCCTGCGATGGGGCGGGAGCCAGCTCGGCAACGTGCGGCGTGGCGGTAAAACCTCGATAGCAAGCAACTGCGGAGTGCTGGATGTCCAACGATGGCGTCAATGTGGGGCGCCGCCGCTTCCTGACCACCGCGACGGCAGTCGTCGGTGGCGTGGGAGCAGCGGTGGCGGTGGTCCCTTTCATTAAGTCCTGGCAGCCCAGCGCGCGCGCCAAGACGGCGGGTGCACCGGTCCAGGTCGATATCAGCAGGCTTGAGGACGGCCAGATGGTCATGTCCGAGTGGCGCGGCCAGCCAATCTGGGTCATCAAGCGGACCAAGGCGCAGTTGGATTTGTTGCCGACGCTGGATGCCCAGTTGCGCGATCCTGGCTCCGAGGTTGCCGACCAGCAGCCGGCCTATGCCAAGAATGAATTCCGTTCGATCAAGCCGGAAATCCTGGTCGTGGTCGGCATCTGCACCCACCTGGGTTGCGCACCGAAGTTGTTTGCGGAAATCAAGCCGGAACCCTTCGACGCGGACTGGAAGGGCGGCTTCTTCTGCCCCTGCCACAAGTCGCGTTTCGACATGTCAGGCCGTGTGTTCCAGGGCGTCCCGGCACCGACCAATCTGATCATTCCTCCGTACAGGTTCGCCAGCGACACCGAAATCACCATCGGCGTCAATCCAGAGGGAGTCGCCTGATGGCCAATCCATTGAGCCGCGCCGCCTCGGGCCTGCAAGGCTGGTTCAACGACCGCGCACCCGGCCTCGGACCGTTCTATCGCAAGCACATGACGGAGTATTACGCTCCGAAAAACTTCAACATCTGGTACATCTTCGGCGTCCTGTCGATGATCGTGCTGGTCAATCAGATATTCACCGGCATCTTCCTGACCATGCACTTCAAGCCGAGTGCGGCGGAAGCGTTCGCATCGGTCGAATACATCATGCGCGACGTGGAATGGGGCTGGCTGATCCGCTACATGCACTCCACCGGTGCATCGGCCTTCTTCGTGGTCGTCTACCTCCACATGTTCCGCGGCATCATGTATGGCTCATACAAGAAGCCACGCGAACTGGTTTGGCTGCTCGGCATGATGATCTACCTGGTGCTGATGGCTGAGGCCTTCATGGGCTATGTGCTTCCGTGGGGCCAGATGTCGTTCTGGGGCGCCAAGGTGATCATCTCGCTGTTTGGCGCGATCCCGGTGATTGGCGGCACCTTGGTCGAGTGGATCATGGGCGACTATCTGCCGGCCGATGCCACGCTTAACCGCTTTTTTGCGCTGCACGTGATCGCGTTCCCACTGGTCCTGCTGCTGCTGGTGGTGCTGCACATCTTCGCGCTGCACGAGGTTGGCTCGAACAACCCGGACGGCGTCGATATCAAGAAGGGTCCGAAGGGGCCGACCGGCAAGCCGCTCGACGGCATTCCGTTCCATCCGTATTTCACGGTGAAGGATACGTTTTACACCGGCTGCTTCCTGATCATCTGCGCATTTATCCTGTTCTTCGAGCCAACCGCTGGCGGCTGGTTCCTGGAGCACGATAATTTCATCGAAGCCAATCGCCTGGTCACGCCGGAGCACATCAAGCCGGTCTGGTACTACACGCCGTTCTACGCGATGTTGCGGGTGATCCCGGACAAGCTCGGTGGTGTGCTGACGATGTTCGGCGCGATCGGAATCCTGTTCTTCCTGCCATGGCTGGATCGCGGCAAGGTGAGGTCGTGGCGCTATCGCGGCGGCGGCTATCGCGTTGCCATCGCCGTGCTGGCCATCTCGTTCGTCTGGCTGGGCAAGATCGGCGCCGGTCCAGGTACCGACCCGGTCGAAACGATCATTGGCCGCGTGCTGACCCTGGTCTACTTCGGCTTCTTCGCCTTTCTCTGGGCTTACACCTTCTTCGGCTTCGAGAAGACCAAGCCAGTTCCGGACCGGGTGACCATCCATGAGTGATTTTTCCATCAAAGCCGATTCGATGACGTCCGGCTTGTTCAACTCTGCTTTGGTGAACTCCGCGCGCCGGTCGCTGACTGGATTGGTGGTCGGTTTGGCCCTGGTCGCCACGCCGACGGCGTTTGCGGCTGCAGGTGGCGACCTGCATGCCGCCAATATCAGCCTCAACAATGCCGGTTCGTTGCAGAACGGCGCCAAGCTTTATTTCAACTATTGCTCGGGCTGCCATGCGCTGAACTTCATGCGCTACGCGCGCATCGCCGAGGATTTGGGGCTGAGCGAAGAGCAGGTCACCAAGAACTTCATGTTCACCGATGCCAAGTTCGGCGAGACCGTCCACGCCAACATCAATCCCAAGGACGCTGCCGAATGGTTTGGCAAGGCACCGCCGGATCTGTCACTGGAAGTGCGCGCTCGCGGCGCGGATTGGGTCTTTACTTACCTGAAGTCGTTCTACCTCGACCCATCGCGGCCGATAGGCTGGAACAACACCGTGTTCCCGAACGCTTCGATGCCCAATCCACTATGGGAACTGCAAGGCTTGCAGACGGCAACGTTCAAGCCCGGCGAAAATGGTGCCGAGCACACCCTGGAGAAATTCGAGCTGCGCCAGCCGGGCAGCGAAACTCCCTCCGAATTCGACGAAACCGTTCGCGACCTGACCGCTTTTCTGCAGTACGCGTCAGAACCGGCAGCACTGCACAGAAAATCGATCGGAATCTGGGTATTGCTCTACCTGGGCGTATTCACATTCCTCGCATGGATGCTCAAGAACGAGTACTGGAAGGACGTTCACTGATTTCGATGCCTGGAGCCAAACGCCCCTAGGCGAAAAAAGTTGCGCGGTGTACATTTCAGCAGGGTTACAGATGGGGCTGGCCGCACTGTTTTCGTGGCCAGCCTTCGGCGGTTGTCAGCAGCGCAACGTGGCGTCGCCGATATAGGGAGTCGCGACCAGCGACGCCAACGGTCAAACGCCGCAGCCAGCATGGGCGAGGGGGTTAAAAGGTGACATTCATGGTGTTGAACCAGCGTTCGCGTACTGTTCTGACGCTTTATTCAGCGGCGGACTGCTTGCACTGCCATCGGGTTCGCCTGGTATTGGCGGCCAAGGGAGTCACCTACGACCTGGTGCCGGTCGACCTGAACCGACCGCCGGAAGACCTGGCCGAGGTCAACCCGTACAACTCGGTGCCCACCCTGGTCGATCGCGACCTGGTGCTTTACGACACCAACGTCATTTGCGAATACCTCGACGAGCGCTATCCGCATCCACCCTTGATGCCGATCGATCCGTTGACTCGCGCCCGCGTGCGCCTCGCGATCGTTCGCATCGAAAACGACTGGCTGACCCTTGCCGACGCGATGGATCAGCACACTGGCAAGGCGGCCGATGCGGCAAAGAAATCGCTGCGCGACGCGTTGATCCAGAACGTGCAGGCGTTCAAGGCATCCAAGTTCTTCCTAAGCGCCGACATGAGCCTCGCCGATTGCGCGCTGGCCCCGTTGATCTGGCGGCTGCCCAGCCTTGGCATCAACCTGCCACCGTCAGCGCAGGTCATCAACGATTACGGCGAGCGGATTTTCCGCAACCCCGGGTTCACGCGCAGCCTGATGCCGGAAGAGCGGGCATTGCGCGAATGAGCGGCGTCGATGCCAAGACCACGGCGATGACGTCCAACCGGCCGTACCTGATGCGGGCGCTGTACGACTGGATCAGCGACAACGACTTGACGCCGTACCTGCTCGTCGACGCCAACTTCCCCGGCATAAAGGTACCCAACGGCATCGCCAAGGACGGACGTATCGTGTTGAACATGGCGGCGCGCGCGGTGAGTCATCTGCAGATTGGCAAGGACGCGATTGGATTCTCTGCGCGATTTGGTGGCGTCAGTCACTCCTTGCATGTTCCGCTTTCCGCAGTGTTGGCTATTTACGCCCAGGAAAACGGGCAGGGCATGATGTTCCCAGCCGAGGAAGCGCCACCGGAGCCACCCGAGCCCGAGAAAGCGGAAGTCGAGGAAGCGCCAAAGCGGCCGACGTTGCGCGTCGTCAAGTAGTCTCGCTCACGACTTCCCGATCACCGAACGCCGCCGCCGAGGCGGCGTTTTGTTGTGCGCTGCAGTGACCCATGACTTTCGACGCATGCACTAGTGTTCAATCAACACTATTGTTGCTTCAAGATTATTGGGAATTGCACTACACGTGACTGCGGATACCGACAACCTGCTGCGCAAGTTCCACAAGGAATTGTCGTCTGGGACCGTTTCATTGGTGCTGCTGGCGGTGCTCGCGCAAAGCGACCAGCCGCTGTATGGCTACCTGATTGCCAAGCGCATTGGTGAAGCGGCTAAAGGTGTCCTCGTTGGCAAGCAGAGCGCGCTCTATCCGGTGCTGCGCAATCTCAGCGCGGCCGGCCTGCTTGACAGCGAAGTCGAGCCGTCGATATCCGGTCCGCCACGGCGCTACTACCGCATCACCGACCTGGGTCGCGAAATCCTCGCGCAATGGACCCAGACCTGGTCCGACACCCGCAATTTCGTTGACTCCGTCCTGCAGGGAACCCCGCAATGAACCAGCCGTTGCCTCAAACGATCGCCGAATACCTGGAACACCTGCGCAATGAACTGCGCGGTGCCGACCCCGCCATGATCCAGGACGCTCTCTACGATGCCGAGGAACACCTGCGTGCCGAACTGGCCGAGCATCCCGAGCTAACCGAAGCGCAAATGCTGGCTCAGGTCGTCGGCAGCTACGGCGCTCCCTAGGAAGTCGCAGACATCTATCGCGCCAAGGACGAGCTCGTGCAGAGCGCACTGCGCCCTGGCAACTGGATGCCGGTTGCCAGCACGCCAGCGTCGGATGTCGCCACGACCCCGCCGCCCGAATCGTCACGTGAAACCGCATCGCCACCGGCGCAGCGCAGTGCTTTGCGCCGTTTCTTCGCGGTCGGCTCCGATCCACGCAGCTATTCCAGTCTTTTCTACATGTTGCTTTCGCTGGTCACCGGTATCTTCTACTTCACATGGGTCACGGTCGGGCTGAGTCTGTCGGCGGGCCTGTCGATCCTGATTATCGGCTTGCCCTTCATAGTCCTGTTTTTTGGTTCGGTTCGGGTCCTTGCCCTGGTCGAAGGTCGAATGGTCGAAGCGACGCTCGGCGTGCGCATGCCGCGACGGGTTCGCTATACCGACAAGTCAATGTCGATCTGGCAGCGTATCGGCGCGATGTTCACCGACCCACGAACCTGGCTGACGATGCTCTACATGCTGTTGATGTTGCCACTGGGCAGCACCTACTTCACGATCGCCGTTACCGGCCTGTCGGTGTCGCTTGCCTTGATCTTCGCGCCGCTGCTGCAACTGATCGGGATTCCGGGCGTCACTGTTGCAATGGCCAACGGGCCAGACTGGGTGGCGCCACTCTGGATGTCGCCATTCCTGGTCTGCGCCGGCATCGCGTTGCTGTTCCTGACCCTGCATTTGGCCCGTGGCATCGGATTTCTGCATGGGCGGTTCGCCCGGAGCCTGCTGGTCGACAGCGCACCGGTCTGACGCCAAAACGCTCTCGAAATTTCCCCAGCCGTGGCGCACAGCGTCTCCTGCTGGCACCATCGACGCATCGACGCGGGGGACACGAAGCATGGGCAAGAAAGAATTTGAATCATCGTTGCAGAACGGCCACCATGCCGATCTGGCTCGCCTCGTCGGCGACTGGTCCGGGACGGCGAAAGTCTGGTTCGAGCCTGATCAGTTGGCGAGCGAGGGCTCGGTGCGCGGCCGCATTCGCGGTGTATTGAATGGACGTTTCGTGATCCACGAGTACGAGGCCCAATGCATGGGCGAGACCGAGAATGGTGTCGCGATCCATGGCTATCACCTTGACCGTCACTGTTACGAATCAGCGTGGATCGACAGTTTCCACACCGGCACGCAGATCATGGTCAGCCAGGGCGTTCCCAGAGCGGCTCTGCACAGTGTTACCGGCAGATACGGTGGCGAGAGCGACGGCGAGGCCTGGGGTTGGCGCACTGAAATCGAGTTGAAGGCGACCGATCGCGTGTTGATCCAGATGTTCAATATCACTCCGCAAGGCGAAGAAGCGCTGGCGGTCGAATTCGACTACCGACGCGTGCACGGGGCTCGCCCGGTCTAAAATCGGCGATCAAGTTGCGGCGCAGACTTCATCTTCGCGGCCGATCAGGTCAGACTGCGCGGCCCCGTTCTGTAAAGTCCCGCCATGAGTAGCGAATTGCTGGTCGGCATCCATTCGGTCGAGTCTGCGCTCAGCCACGACCCGGAAAACCTGGTCGAGCTGTACATCGAAACCGGACAACAGAATCCGCGCATCCGCGACCTGATCGAGAAGGCGCGCGATCTCGGCATCAAGCCGCATGCGCGCGAGCGCGAGGCGCTGGACCGGATGACCGGCGGCAATCGCCATCAAGGTGTGGTCGCCAAATACCGCACGCCGCCGGCCTTGAACGAGTCTGACCTGGCAAAGCTGCTGGAGGCAGGTGGCAGCGACGCGCTGTATCTGGTTTTGGACGGAATCACCGATCCACACAATCTCGGTGCCTGTCTGCGCAGCGCCGAAGCGGCCGGCGTGACTGCCGTTATCGTTACCAAGGACAAGGCAGTCGGCATCACGCCAACCGTTCGTCGCGCATCCGCTGGCGCAGCGGATCGCGTTCCGTTTGTCGCGGTCACCAATCTCGCCCGCACCATGCGCGGCCTGCGTGACGCTGGCGTCTGGCTGACTGGGCTAGCTGGCGACGGCGAGGCATCGCTCTATCAGGTCGACCTGAAAGGCGCGGTCGGCATCGTCATGGGCAGCGAAGGCGAGGGCATGCGCCGTCTCACCCGCGAAGCCTGCGACCACGTCGCCCGGATTCCGATGCGCGGTTCCATCGACAGCCTCAATGTATCGGTCGCGACCGGTGTCGCCCTGTTCGAAGTGCTACGCCAACGTTCATGTTGATGTGACTTAATCGACGCCGCTGCGCTGGCGACATTTAAGCCTTCTCTCGGCATAGCGTTGTGACGCTCGCGACTGCTCGCCTATCTGCGCGATACGAATGCAGGCACGACGACACTGATCGCCAGAAACCAAGACGGATCGCCTGCTGGATCAGCTCAGGTGCAGGGCAATGTTAATTTTCTCCGCAGTGAAGTTGTGTTGCATCTCAGAGGTACTCTCACGGGTGCCGTAACGCCGCTCACCAGCAACCAGGTGTACGTGAGAAACTTGGTATCCGGGGATGTCGAACTGATCAGCGCGAAGCCTGATGGCGGAATCACGGAAGGTACTGTTTCATCCGGAACGATATCTCCCTCAGGCAGATTTGTCGCTTTCTATTCTGGAACATCAGACTTGACCAGCGACAACCCTCTTGGCCAGACGCAACTGTTCTTGCGTGATCGCATTACTCAAACGACTCGTCGGCTTACCTTCTCTTCGGGCGGTGGAGAGTTCACCTCGCCTTTCATTCTTTTCGGACCGTTGCAGTTTCCAGACGACAACACGTTGGTATTCAGCAGCCCAAGCCGCGAATTGACATCCAACGGTACAAGCCTGCCGCCGACGAACGTGTTTGAGTTAAAACTGGGTACTGGTTTGGTGACCGTCGCATCAGTCGGGGTTGGTGGTCTGATTCCCAATGGCCAGAGTTCCAATGGTCAAATCAGCGCCGATGGCCGTTTCGTCGCATTCACCAGTCGAGCGACCAACCTTACGGCGCCGCCGTTGCCAGACGGCGTGTATGTTCGGGATCGTTTGGCCGACGAGATTGTCAACGTGTCCGCGTCGTTGGGACCGCTGGAGCCAAATACGATACCGAACGTGGCGTTGTCGGCGGACGGGTCGGTAGTGAGCTTCGACTGGTGGCACGCCAACTCGGTGCCCGTGGTTGGCGGGCGAATATTGATTTATTCCGTTTCGGTTCGCGGCAGCGTTCCATTCGTGGCACCCGTGCCAGTGCCAACTCGATCACTGACTGCGATGGCTGCCTTGATCGCCCTGCTTGTCACCGTTTCGTTGCTGCGACACGTACGGACGTCGGAGCGTCTAGCTGTCGGCCAGCGCGTCGATTGACGGTCAAGTCAGATAATCGCCGTCGGAGCCTTCGTTGATGCCTTCGAACAGGAAGGTTGACAGGTAGCGTTCGCCGGTGTCGGGCAGCATCGCGAGGATGGCGGCTCCGGGTTCCGATGCGCGGGCAACTTCCATCGCGGCGGCGAAGGTCGCACCGGCCGAAATCCCGCAGAAGATGCCTTCCGAGCGGGCCAGCGCAAGCGATGTATCACGCGCCAGCGTGTCGCTGATCGGAATGATCTGGTCGACCACCTCGCGATTGAGTACGCCGGGAATGAAATCCGGCGTCCAGCCCTGGATGCGATGCGGTTTCCATTCGTCGCCGGCCAGCAACGAGGCGACATCAGGTTCGGTCGCGACGATCTGTACACCGGGACGGGCAACTTTCAGCATTTCGCCAACGCCGGTCATCGTTCCGCCAGTGCCCCAGCCAGTCACGAAGGCATCGAGGCGCCGACCGGCGAAATCCTGGCAGATCTCGGCGGCCGTCGTGTTGCGATGAAACGAGGGGTTCGCCGGATTTTCAAATTGCCGGGCCAGGAAAGCGCCGTTCTCTTTCGCATACGCTTCTGCGTGGCGAACCATGCCGCTCCCACGCTCGGCGGCGGGCGTCAGCATCACCTTGGCACCAAACGCGCGCATCAGCTTGCGGCGCTCGATCGAGAATGTTTCGGACATGAAGGCGACGAAGGGATAACCGCGTGCCGCGCAGACCATCGCCAGTGCGATGCCGGTATTGCCCGAGGTTGCTTCGACGACGGTCTGAGCCGGCTCCAAGGCGCCATTGGCTTCGGCATCAAGGATGATGGCCAGGGCCAGTCGGTCCTTGACCGAGCCGCCGGGATTGAACGCCTCGACCTTGACGAACATCTCGACGCCATCCGGCGCGAGGCGGTTGATGCGCACGATGGGCGTGCGGCCAATCGTGTCGAGGATGCTGGCGTGGATCATGGTGGGATTCCGGCGTGGTGGGCGAATCGCCCGACCTGGTGATGGTCGCACAGGCGTGTCCGACTCATGGCAAACCTGCTGCGAGCATGCCGACCCCAGTCAGCCCATCGGCGTGCATCGCGATTACCATGCGTCAACGGCGTCCAGTCCGGGGCGCCTTTTCGGGAGGAAACCATGAATCTGCATCTCGCCCTTACGCCCATCGTTTCGCTGATTGCCGGCGTTCTCATTTTGATCGTGCCGCGCCTGCTCAACTTCATCGTCGCGATCTACCTGATCCTGATCGGCTTGATCGGATTGTTCCCGGCATTGACCGCGTAAACCTGAAAACCACGAACAAAAAAGGCGGACCGAAGTCCGCCTTTCTTGTTTTCCGTAGCCTGGTAACGATCAGACCGAGCTTTCGATACGCCGGCGACGCATCCAGATGGCCGCAGCGATCATCAGGGCGCCGGCGGCAATGCCGATCCACATGGCCGGTTGGCCGAAGACTGCGTACACATGGGAGGGATCGAGCGCATTCACCAGACGGGCTCCATCCAGGCTGCTTCCGCTGCTTGCCATTTCGCTGACGCGAACGACATCGCTTTTTTCGATCCAGCTACCCGGAACGATGCTGAAGATCATCCGGCTGGCGACATCGTTGCTCAGGAACTTGCTGCTGAAGCTGGGCAGTCCCATCGCACCAACCCAGCCGTTCAAGATGACCGCGAGCAGCGGAATCAGTACCGCCCAGAGAAACGGCTTGCTGCGGGCGAAGGCCGAGCAGAGCAGCAACCATCCCAGCGCGGGCAACGCCCAGAGCACGTTGACCGGGACGGTCAGCAACAGGCGCCAGAACATGCCAAATGGGTTGGAGTTTCCGATCACCGGCAGAGGGTTGATGCCATGAGCTGCTGCCCAGATCGTCACCACCAGCAGGAATCCGACATAAGCGACGGTGGCAATCACGAAAGCAATTAGCGGAGCAACCACGGCGGCGGTCACGACTTTCGAGAGCACGGTCGCGGTGTCTGAAATAGGCAGCGATTTCCAGAACAACACGCTACGGTCCTTGCGGTCGTCGTAGAGCGCGCCGAGCAGGTAGAAGAACAGCACGAAGAACAGGCCAACGCAGACGAGCAGGTTGAACATGATGTAGATAACGTCAAGGCCTTGGCCGGCCTGTACCAGGTCACCGGCGCTGATCTGGGCAGAGAGCTGGTCCCAGGGAATGCCGAAAGAGACTTTCGAGGCGATCCGTCGACCGGCCACTTCCGTCCAGGTGATACCCAGGATGGTCAGGAGCAACACGGCTGTGGTCACCCAGAACGGTGTCCACATGAAGCCACCGCGATGCTCCCAGTATTCGCGCTTGACCAGCCACTTGAAGGTATTCATGCGTAGGTTCCTTTCATCGTTGCGACAAACAGATCGGAAATGCTGGGTTTGCGAAGTTCGCCGAACTCGGTGAGGGTGGCGCGAGGCACACCGTCGAACAGGAAGATCGACTTGCCGAAGATCTGGCGTTCGCTGATCGGGTTCATCGCCCGGGCCGCGTCGGCGCGATCCGGCGCCACCATCACCTCGATATAGCGTTCCGCAATCGCATCCATCGACGCCGACAGGGCGATCTTGCCGTCGCGAATGAAGATGAGATCGGTAAGGATGTGTTCGATCTCCTCGACCTGGTGTGTGGTGACGATGATCGTCTTCTGCTCGTCGAAATAATCGTTGAGCAGGGTTTCGTAGAAGGTCTTGCGGTAGAGGATGTCGAGGCCCAGGGTCGGCTCGTCGAGCACCAGTAATTTAGCGTCGATCGCCATCACCAGGGCCAGGTGCAGCTGCACGATCATGCCCTTGGACATTTCACGTACGCGCAAGGCCGGGTTCAACTTGGTTCGCGCCAGGAAGGCCATGCATTTCTCGCGCGAGAAGCGCGGATGCACGCCGGCGACGAAATCGACCGCTTCACGCACCTTGATCCAGCGCGGCAACACGGCGACGTCGGCGATAAAGCAGACCTGTTTCATCAATTCGGTGCGCTGGCTGCGCGGATCCAGACCAAGCACGTTCAACGTGCCCTCGAATTCGGCGAGTCCAAGGATCGCCTTCAGCGCTGTCGTCTTGCCGGCGCCGTTTGGCCCGATCAAGCCGACGATGCGGCCTTCCTCGATGGTCAGGTCGATGCTGTCGAGCGCGGCAGTCTTGCCGTAATGCTTGCTCAAATTGGTGGCCTGGACCACTGCCTGCGGCTGGGTTACAGCATTCATTGCGTATCTCCGTGCGTGGCGCCTTCCTTGAGGAGGCGGTCGAGGTCTAATCCCATGCGTTGCAAACGGGCGTACAAGAGCGGCCATTCTTCGTTGAGGAAACGCTCGCGTTCCGAATGCAGCAGCGCTTCGCGCGCGCCTTCGGTAACGAACATGCCCAGACCGCGGCGCTTCTCGACCAGGCTCTCGTCGACCAGTTCCTGGTACGACTTGGACACCGTGATCGGGTTGATCTGAAAATCTGCTGCGACCTGGCGAACCGAAGGCAAGGCTTCGCCCGGCTTGAGGACGCCATCGAGGATCATCGCCACTACGCGGTCGCGCAGTTGTCGATAAATCGGCGTCGAATCGTTCCAGGTCATGGTCATGATTTATTCCTTGGCGACGAGCGTCTGGGCCGTGCCAAACGAATAGTAGGGCATGTCAAAAGACGCGTTGCGGATCAGTTGGGTGGTTGCCGAGCGGGCCGGAGCACTCCAGTCATTGGCGGCGACGGCGCTGTCCGTGCTGCCTTCGTAGTCGGCCGGGTTGGCGGTAACGACGACCGCTTCCAAGCGCTGATACTCCGGCTCGGACATGACCACGATGGTCGGCAGGCGCTGAACCGTCGCGGTTGCGGCGGTGGCTTGCGCCTTGCCGGTGGCGTAGCTGGCAGAAGCATCCGAGATCAGGCCGGTTGCAGTGGTGGCGGTGATCGCGGCGGCGATGGCGAACGAGATGGCGGTTGTGTTGCGGATGTTCATGATGTTCTCCTCGGTTTGGTGTGGTGTTGGGGTGGTGTTGTAGTGAACTATAACACCGTATTCGGAAGTGTCAACAACTTTCTTCGATATCGGCAATTTGTTTGGCATTCATTCAGGAATTTCCAGGGTCGTGGTTCTGCGGAGACGCTTGTGACTTGTGACTTGTGACTTGTGACTTGTGACTTGTGACTTGTGACTTGTGACTTGTGACTTGTGGCACCCGGCATTGGTGACAGCCGGCATCTATCGGGCTGATCGGGCGATGAAGACACTGGCATCGCGTTATCCACCTAACCGAAGGAGTCACCCATGAATCGCAGATTCGTCCTTTCCCTGATTGTTCTCGCTGCCGCAACCTCGGCAACAACACAGGCAGCCGACCTCATCGTCAACGTCACCGGCGTGCGCGCACATAAGGGCATGCTCAGCCTTGCCGTCTACGACAGCGCGGAAGCCTGGGACGGCAATGGCAAGACGATAGCCGCCGATCGCAAGACTCCGGATGCGGACCAGCTCCAGTTCCGCTTTACTGATCTCCCTGCCGGCAAGGTCGCCGTGATGGCCATGCACGACGAGAACGGCAACGGCAAGCTCGACAGCAACTTCATGGGCATGCCGACGGAAGGCTACGGTTTCAGCAACAACCCCAAGGTGATGCGCAAGGCACACTTCGATGAAGGGGCTGTCGCGGTCGGCGAAACGCCTGTAACGATCACGCTCAAGCTGCGTTGAGGAATAGCGCCATGAACCGTCGCGATTTTCTTTCACGTCTCGTAGTTGGTGCCGGCGCATTGGCATTGTCACCGAGCCTGCTCAATGCCAAAACGGCTAGCAGCGTCGATGCATTCGCTGCGATTCAACGCAAGCACCCGTGGCTGGTCGGCTGGCATGGTGTCGCTGATCAATCGTTCGCGCCGGCACTTGCCAGTGTCCAGGGGAAGATCCCGGAAGGTCTGCGCGGCGTTCTTTATCGCAACGGGCCGGCGCTATTCGAGCGCGCCGGACAGCGCTACCAGCACTGGTTCGATGGCGATGGCTTGATGCACGCCTGGAACATCGGCGGCGGTAGCATCAAGCACCAGGCGAACCTGATCGAAACCTACAAACTCAAGACCGAGCGCAAGGCCGGTCGCTTTGTGATTCCCGCAGCGGGCACGACCATTGCCGACCCCATCGAGATCCGCAACAACGACGACCTCAATACCGCCAATACCTCCGTCGTGAAAATCGACGGCAAGGTTTACGCCCTGTGGGAAGCCGGCTCAGCGATCGAGCTGGATCCGGAAACGCTGTCGACGCTCGGCCCGAAGACCTGGCGCGACGATCTCGCCGCCGCGCCATTTTCTGCGCATCCACTGCGCGATCGCGACGGTACGATCTGGAACTTCGGTTTGTTGTCGATGGTCGGTGGCAGCGGCCTGATGATCTGGAAAATTGGCGCAGACGGACGGCTTGCCGCGATGCAGACGATCAAGGATGAGCAGGATGGTTACCTGCACAGCTTTGCGATGAGCGAGAACTATTTGATCTTCGTGCTTGCGCCGTACCAGATGGGCGACGAAGGATCATTCTTCGAGCGGCTCACGTTCCAGCCCGACCTGCCGTGCCGAATCGCCGTCGTCCCGAAGAATGCGTTGGACAAGCCACGCTGGTTCGATGCCGATTTCGCAATGGCTTACCACTTCGCCGATGCATTTGAGAGCGGCGACGAAATCGTCGTACGAGCGGCTCGCCACCTCGATTTGAACGAGGCACGTTCGCCACGCGCGGAGTTGATGCGTGGAAATGCGCAAGCGCCGCGCACGACCCCACCGCGATTGGTGACGCTGACGATCAATCTGCGCAAGGGCGACGCGCGTTGGGGCTCCACTGGAATTGTGCCAATTGAATTCCCACTGTTCGACCCGCGTGCGCGCAACGAAAAGGAATCGATCCTCTACGCGCCCACATCGGTCGGCAAATCGGACGCGCCCTTCACCAATGCTGTCACCGCCATCGACCTGCATCGTGGGAAACAAGCCAGCCACCGCTACGGCGATACGATCATGTCCGAAGAGCATGTGTTCGTGCCAAAGCCTGGCAGCTCGAAAGCAGGGCAGGGCTGGCTGGTCGGCAGCCTGCTCGACTACGCCAAGCAACGCAGTGGCATTGCGATCCTTGATGCCGAGCGCGTCGATGCGGGTCCGCTGGCAACCGCATGGCTGGACACGGTGTTCCCGCTCGGCTTCCACGGCACCTTCAGCGCTGCCTGAATCGGCCTGGCGATGGCGTCGGAGCGATGCAGGCCATCCCGTATCATGCGGCGATGGCCCGCCGAAAACCGCCTGCAACCCAAGCCCTGTTTTCTTCTGATCCCGTCGACGACAGCCTGAAGCCGCTCGCCGAACGGATGCGGCCGCGCAGCCTTGACGAGATCGTTGGGCAGTCGCGGCTGATGGCGCCGGACAGTTCGCTGCGCCGCGCGATCGAAGCGGGTCGCATCCATTCGATGATCCTGTGGGGCCCGCCCGGGTGTGGGAAGACGACCTTGGCGTTGCTGTTGGCGCGCTACGCCGACGCGCGTTTCACCGCAATTTCTGCGGTGATGTCTGGACTGCCCGACGTGCGCGCGGCGCTGGCCGAGGCGGAAGTCGAATTCGCGCAAGGCCGTCGCAGCGTGCTCTTCATCGACGAAGTGCATCGCTTCAACAAGACCCAGCAGGATGCGTTCCTGCCTTTCATCGAACGCGGCGTGATCACCTTCGTCGGTGCGACCACCGAGAATCCGTCGTTCGAGCTCAACTCGGCCTTGCTTTCGCGCTGCCGCGTGCACGTGCTCGATTCGGTATCGGTCGACGACATCATTGCCGCTCTGCAACGCGCGTTGGGCGACAGCGAACGCGGACTCGGCGATCTCCGCCTGCGCGTCGAAGACGCGTCGCTGCGCTTGATCGCACAAGCCGCCGATGGCGATGTCCGCCGCGCGCTGACCTTGCTCGAAATCGCCGCCGAACTTGCTGTTGATGGCGTGATCGACGCGGCAACGTTGGAGCAAGTGCTGGCCGATCGCAGCCGCCGCTTCGACAAGGGCGGCGAACAGTTCTACGACCAGATTTCGGCCTTGCACAAGTCGGTGCGCTCATCCGACCCCGATGCTGCGTTGTACTGGTGCATGCGGATGATGGATGGCGGCGTCGATCCGGCCTACCTCGCGCGACGGCTGACCCGGATGGCGATCGAGGATATCGGTCTTGCTGATCCCCGCGCCCTGACCATCTCGTTGGAAAGCTGGGATTGCTACGAGCGCCTCGGCTCTCCGGAGGGCGATCTTGCCTTGGCGCAGGTGGCGATCTATCTCGCCATCGCAGCCAAGAGCAACGCGGCTTATGCCGCCTTCAACGAAGCCAATGCCGAGATCAGGGCGCGCGGCACGCTGGAGGTGCCTATGCACCTGCGCAATGCACCAACCAAGCTGATGAAGCAGCTTGGCTATGGCAAGGGATACCAATACGACCACAACGCAGAAGATGGCATTGCTCTTGACCAGGTATGTTTGCCGGACGAACTGGTTGGCCGGGAGTTCTACCGACCGGTTGATCGCGGAATGGAAGTGAAGATCGCCGAAAAGTTGAGCTCGATTCGTGCCGCCCGTGCGAAAGCGCGCAAAGACCCATCGTGATGAGCGATTACTGATGCGCGAGGCAATGGTGGTTCGGCTCGCATTCGCTGCCGCTGCATTGAAGGCAATCGTGATCGTCGCATTCGTTCTGCATGCCTGCTCGGCGCAGGCGCAGGATGGCGCGGCCGAGAACGATCTCGCGAAACTGGGTTCCCGCATCGACGCTCAACTGGATGCACCGCATTTCGCTGCAGCAAGCTGGGGCGTCAGCGTGGTTTCGCTCGACAGCGGAAAAGTTTTATACCAGCGCAATGCCGACCGCCTGCTGGTGCCGGCTTCCACCGCCAAGCTCTACACCGCTGCGCTTGCGTTGGATACGTTCTGCAGTGCGTACCGCATTCCGACCATCGTGTTCGCAACGGCGCGTCCTGGTCGCGATGGGCAACTGCGAGGCGACCTTGTTCTTTATGGCTATGGCGACCCGACGCTGGGCATCGATCGCCGTGCCGACTGGGCACATACGCTGGCCATGCAAATTCGCAAGGCCGGGGTCAGCCAGGTTCGCGGCGACCTGATCGGTGATGCGACGCGTTTCGCCGCTCCGTTGTACGGGAGTGGCTGGGAAGCAGGCGACTTGCAGCATTGGTTCGGCGCGCCGACATCGGCGCTCAGTATCGACGACAACGTGGTCAAGCTGACCATCAAGCCGGCACCACAGGTCGGTCAGTTCGCGCGTATTGAATTCGATCCGGAAACCTCCGCGCCACAACTCGACAACAACTTGCGTACGGTGCCGGCTCGTACGGCGGGCGACATCAGCCTGATACGTCGGCCCGGAACCAGCACGCTGTATGCGTTTGGCTCGATTGCCTCGAATTCCGGCGAGCAGAACTACAAGGTCGCGCTGGCCGATCCGGCTTTGGTCGCGGCGATCCAGTTGCGCCAGGCCTTGGCCGATGTCGGCATCGCCGTCACCGGCAAGTTGCGCAGCGTTTATTGGCCCGCTCGCGACGTAGCGATGGCGGACAAGGACCGCATTGAGATCGCCAGGGGTTGGTCGCCAACGCTGGGTGAGATCATCCACCGCGGCCTGAAGGTTTCGCAGAACCTGTACATGCACAACGTGTTGTTGCTGGTCGGTGCACGCGAGAACGACCAGCGCATCGCTGCGCTGGAAGAAGGTGCCCGGCCACTCGCATTTCGAAGCAGCGCGACGTTGGGCATCGATGCCATGCGACGATTTCTCGGCAGCCTGGGAATCACGCCGCGCGAAGTAGACCTGGAAGAAGGTGCCGGCCTGTCACGGCGCGACCTGACAACGGCTTCGGCAATGACCAAGTTGTTGGTCGCGACCGCCGACGATCCGAAATATCTGGCATTGCGACAGGCACTGCCCGAAGCCGGCGTCGATGGAACCCTGCTTGGCCGCATGCGCAAGTCGGCGGCGATGGGCCAGGTTCGCGCGAAGACCGGCAGCATGAGTATGAACACCGCGCTTGCTGGTTACGTGACGACGGCTGCCGGCGAGCGACTGGCGTTCGCGCTGATGCTCAATAACTATGTTCCCAGTGGCGAAGCCAACCGGCGTGTCAGCTCGGAGCTGGACGATATCGCGATCATGCTGGCGGAGCTGCGTCAGCGCTCGTCCCGGTAGCTGCAATCCGTGCTGCACCGCCAGATGCGGCGCCAGCGACGCAGGCGTAGCGTTGCCTCCACTTCAACGAGGGGAGGGGAACCATGCGTATCGGTATCGCGGCGCTGATTGGCGCCATCGTGATTTTCATCTGGCAAACCATTTCGCACATGTTTCTGCCCATAGGCGAAATGGGCTTCCGCATGCCGGCGAACGAAGACGTGGTCATCCAGTCCATCGCCAGTGGCGCCCCGGAGTCTGGCATCTATACGTTGCCCGCTCTGGATCCGGCCAAGTGGGGAGACGACACCGCCATGGCTGCCTGGGAAGCGAAGGCCAAGGCAAACCGGTTTTCGTTCGTTGTCGTCAGCCCGCCGCAAGACAATCCAGCGAGCATGGCCAAGGCCCTGACCGTGCAATTCATCTGCAGCTTCATCATGGCGCTGGTCATCGCGTGGCTACTCGCGGCAACGCCGTGGTCATTCGGGATGCGGGTTGTGGGCAGCGCGGCCGTGGGCGTTGGCGGATGGGTGATGAACAGCTTGCCGCTGTGGTCCTGGTACAAATTTCCAACGGACTACGTGGTGGGCACGTTCCTCGACCAGACCATAGGCTGGGCACTCGCGGGCATCGGCATTGCCTGGTGGTTGGGTCGCAAGAGAAGGACATTCAGCTGATTCAAGAGAGGCAGCGCGCGAAAAGCCGCGCGGCAGCCCCGTTTTTCTGCATTGCAGCAATCGAAGGGCACGGCGATAATCCGTGCCCTTCATTGTTTTCCGGCCCATCGTCATGCTCGATCCCGCCCTGCTGCGCGGCCAGCTCGCCAGCGTCGCCGAACGCCTCGCCACGCGTGGCAATTACACGCTCGACGTGGCTGCGCTGGAGTCGCTGGAATCCGAGCGCAAAGCCGTGCAGGTGGAAACGCAGGATCTGCAGAACCTGCGCAATACGCTTTCCAAGGCGATTGGCGTCGCCAAGGGCAAGGGCGAAAGCACCGATGAGCTGATGGCGGAAGTCGCATCGATTGCCGACCAGCTCAAGGCCAACGAAGCGCAACTCGCCGATATCCAGCAGCGGCTCGGTGACATCGCGCTCGGCATGCCCAACCTGCCCGACGTTTCGGTGCCTATCGGGCGCGAAGAAGCCAATAACGTTGAACAGCATCGTTGGGGCACGCCGCGCAGCTTCGATTTCCCGATCAAGGACCATGTCGACCTCGGCGCTCGCAATGGCTGGCTCGATGCGGAGACCGCCGCCAAGATTTCGGGTTCGCGCTTCACGGTGATGCGCGGCGACCTGGCGCGCCTGCATCGCGCGCTAGCCCAGTTCATGCTCGACCTCCATGTGGATGAGCATGGCTATACCGAAACCAGCGTGCCGCTGATCGTCAATGCCGAAGCCATGCAGGGCACCAGTCAGTTGCCCAAGTTTGAAGAAGACCTGTTCGCGACCCAGTTCGGCGACAGCGTGCGCTACCTGATCCCGACGGCTGAAGTGCCGCTCACCAACACGGTGCGCGACGAGATCGTCGAAGCCGACAGCCTGCCACGTCGGATGGCGGCACACTCCATGTGCTTCCGCTCCGAAGCCGGCAGCGGTGGTCGCGACGTGCGCGGAATGATCCGCCAACACCAGTTCGAGAAGGTCGAACTGGTCAGCATCACCAGGCCCGTCGAAGCCGCCGACGAACACGAGCGCATGACCCGCTGCGCCGAAGTGGTGCTGGAAAAACTTGGATTGCCGTATCGCCGCGTTTTGCTCTGCACCGGTGACATGGGCTTCGCCGCCGTGCGCACCTACGATCTTGAGGTCTGGCTACCAAGCCAGGATTGCTATCGCGAAATCTCGTCCTGCTCCAACTGCGGCGACTTCCAGGCCCGCCGCATGCTGGCCCGCTGGCGCAACCCGGGAACCGGCAAGCCCGAACTGGTCCACACCTTGAACGGCTCCGGCGTCGCCGTCGGTCGGGCCTTGGTTGCAGTCATGGAGAACTACCAGAACGCCGACGGCTCCATCACCGTCCCCGACGTCCTCCACCGCTACATGGGCGGCACCACAACGATCCGCTAAACTGCGCCGCTGAATCAACGGAGAGATGGCCGAGTGGTTTAAGGCAGCAGTCTTGATCAGCGAGGCAGGATGCCGTAGCGAACATCGACAGGAAGTCGATGGCCCGCAGGGCGAGGGGCAGGAGCCCCGAGTAAAACCAGCGTGTGAGCCTGTAGAGAACGGAAGGGTGGCAGAGTGGTCGATTGCACTGGTCTTGAAAACCAGCGATGGGTAACCATCCGTGGGTTCGAATCCCACCCCTTCCGCCAATCGCGAATTTAAGCAGTCTTGATCAGCGAGGCAGGAAGCCGGAGCGAACATCGCCCGGTACGGACGATGGCCCGAAGGGCGAGGGGAGGGAGCCCCGAGTAAAACTGCCGTAGGTGCAAGCCTACCGTGGGTTCGAATCCCACTCTCTCCGCCAATTAATTCGATAAGCTTATGAATATATTGGCTTTTTATTTTCTAAAAATTTTCGGTCCCAATGTGCGTCCCTATCCCGGCTAACGCCTGATGTGGTGCAGGTGACGAAATTGATGCGCTCTCATATCCCGGTTGAGCGGAATAAAAAACAAAAATCGCCGTCGTATTCGACGGTTTCAATTCCGTAGAATCTCGTGCCGTGGTGAGCCGCCCAGCGAAGCTTGGTGGTCAGACATTCTTGCCGGGCGTGGGCGGACTCTAGGCGCCAAACGTGAAGATCACACGTTTCTAAGGTGAGAGCCTAAGGTAGCCAAACAAACTATACCCGTCCAGGACCAGGCAGATTCCGCCTCAGCGGATTAAACGCGACC
>JBBSLA010000007.1:0-49785 GCA_038255665.1 Lysobacterales bacterium
AACCGCACTGGCCGAACGCTTCACCTCACGCGGCCGCTGGCGCGAACGCCTGCCAAAGATTCTCGACACCCTCGTCGCCATCGGCCGCGCCCGCGTCGACGACGGGCGTTACAGCAGCATGTAGCTGCACCGCGGCGTGGATGTGGTGCGATTTTGTGCCAGGTGCATTTGTAGGATGGAACCTCCGCAGGAGATTCCACCGCCAGCTTGACACCAACGCTCGGTCAACTGTCAGCGTGGTCGAACTCCTGCGATCGCACCACCACCGGTGGAATCTCCTGCGGAGGTTGACCAGCTCCGCTGTTGAAAAACGCCTCACCCTACGAGCTCGACCAGCTTCGCTGTTGTGGAGCGCTTCACCCTACGGGGTTGACCAGCTCCGCTGCTTTGAAGCGCTTCACCCTACAGGTTGCAATTCACGATGTTCCATCGTTTGCGATCGGGTTGGGCGTGTCGCTGGCGTCGATCTGGCAATATCGGGAAAACCACCTCTGGAGCTTACTGATGACCTTTTTGCGCTCACTGCTTCTCATGCTGCTGTTCGCCTCGCCCATTTCCGGTTGGGCGGCGCAATCGTTCTGGCACACCGCGCAAGCGCAGGATGCCCGGACCTTGTCGATGGCCGGCGTTCGCGCGGTCGAGGTGACGTTCGATCCGGCGTTTGATCCGGCGCAGTTGGATCAACTGGAACTGGACCTGTTCGGCGCGAGGGTGATTGCCACCCGAACCGGTTTCCAGCAACGCGACAACGGCTGGAGTTGGACCGGCGCGATCGATGGTGTTGCAGGTCACGACGTGGTGTTGAGCCAGATTGATGGTCAATTGGCCGGGCGGGTTGCCACGCATGCCGCGACGTACGAATTGCGTCCGAGCCGCAAGGGCGCGGCGAATCTGATCGAACTCGATCCCGCTGCGTTCCCGCCCTGTGGCGGTGCAGTGGAAGCGGAGAACCAGCCGACGGCGATGGACCGCGACGCGCCAACAACCGACGTTCCCGAGGGCACTCCCACGACAAGCATCGACGTGATGATTGTCTACACGCCGCAGTTGCTGGCCAATCTCGGCGGCGAGCCGCAGGTGCGTGCACAGGCGCAGGCAGCGGTGGATGCGTCGAATACGTCATTCATCAACAGCCAGATGAATGCACGCTTCCAGTTGGTCGCGGTGTTACCGACGACGATCGCGGAAGGACCGGCGGTGACTTCACTGAGCACGCACTTGAGTACATTGCGCGTCGACGCGCTGGTTGCTGCCCAGCGCAACCAGTACGGCGCCGACCTTGTCTCGATGCTGGTACAGGATGGTCTTGGCTCATGCGGTGTCGGCTACGTGATGCGCAGCGTTGGCGCCGGCTTTGCGAGCAGCGGTTTCCAGGTGACGGCTTCGAGCTGCGCGGTTGGCAACCTGTCGTACGCGCACGAGCACGGCCACAACATGGGCATGGAGCACGATCCGCCGAATGGCACCTCACCAGCGAGTGCCTCGTATCCGTGGTCGTTCGGGCACATCGTCAATGGCAGCTATCGCACGGTGATGGCGTACTCCAGCGCCTGCACGATGGGTTGCACGCGGCGGACGTATTTTTCCAACCCGAACGTGTCCTACCTCGCTGCGCCGAGCGGCATTGTCGATGTCGCCGACAACCATCGAACCGGCAATTCCACGGCACCGGTCATCGCAGCATTCCGTGCCAGTACCAACCTGATTTTTGCGAACGGGTTTGATTGACGGCAATCCACGCTTCGACGGGTAGCCCGGCACGCGCAGCGCGCCGGGACTGGAGCGAAAGAACGCAACGTAGCCATGTATTGTCGTCGCGCTTTCCCGGCGCGCTGCACGTGCGGGCTACGTGCTGCGCGAAAGTGAGGCGCGGAAACAAAAAAGGCGCCCCGTTGCCGGAGCGCCTTTTTCGATGAAGCTTGCGGATCGATCAGTCGACCGAGAATGACTGCAGCGACACGGGGACGGTTCCGAACAGAAGGAACGGCAACGACTGAGCAATGTCGGGCGCCGTTGCCGGGTTGCCAGTGTCGATGACGTCGCCCCAGACGCCAGCATTCGACTGGCGCGCATTCGGCGTGCCCGGCGGTGTACGGCTGCCGGGAATGGTCACGCCTGGGTAGAAGTGAGCGGTGCCCGCGGAATCGGTCGTGTTGTAGTCGAGCCAGTACGTGCCTGGCGTGAAGAACATGGCGCCCGCGCATGCCGGCGGAACAGTCATTCGATTGCGCCAGATCCTCCTGGTCGTACCCACCGCGCTGCCCGGCGCAGGGACCGCCGAGTTGAAGAGGCGAAACATCAGTGCATCGGCGGAGCTGGCCAGAACATTCGTCGTGGTATCACCACACAGAACGGTGCTGCCGACGTCGCCGGGACGACCACTCCAGATTTGCAGCGTGGCAGCCACGAAAGGCGATGGCGCGGCCGCGGCACCCGTCTTGTAAGCGAAAGTCTCAATCGCATTGATGGTCCAGTTTTGACCAACCGGTACGACGAAATCGTCGGCAAGGCGAAAGTTTGGTGCGTTGCCAGTGAAGCCAGCACTGGTGTTCGACTCCGTCGTATTGCCAGCATCGTTCTGCAATTCGCTCCAAGTGGTGCCGGCAGGCGCGGCAACACCGCTGTTGCTGGTTGGACCGGTACTGAGCGGACCGTTGGTGTAAATCTGTGCCGAAACGTTGCCGGAAACAACGGCACCGATGGCCAGGGCGAGTACGGCAAAAGCAGGACGAAGCGTTGACATGGTGTTAACCCCGACGCGAAATGTGCAAGAAGTGTAAAGCCCGCCAGAGCCTGCGGCAATAGGGCGCAGGAATGTAGTTTGTAGTCCCAAGCCCAACCTCACCCATGCATGGCCGTCGCGCCTCCCCGGCGCGCTGCGCGTGCCGGGCTACGTGTTGTGCGAACGTGATACACGAAAACAAAAAAGGCGCCCCGTTGCCGGAGCGCCTTTGCGTTGAAGCTTGCGGATCAATCAGTCGACGGAAAACGACTGCAGCGAAACCGGCAGTGTGCACAAGGTCCGCGTTGCCGCTTCCCACTCACCCGGTGGGGTGTTGGTGTTGAGCGGCACGACGGCACCGGTGGCGAGGTTGAACGTGCCATAGGTGTAGGTGCCGCCGCCGGTATAGATGTAGGCGTACAACGAACCGGTGTTGTTGTCGAAATCCATGCCCTGCGCGAAGTTCGCGGCGAGCCCGTGCGGGCCCACCAACGTGGCAGCACCGGTGGCCGTATTGATCGTGTACAGCGAATCTGTGCCGATGTCGTGACCATACATGGCGCCCGCGCAGTTGCTGGAGATATCGATCATCAACGTGGTGCCAAACGGCCCAACGAGCGTGGCAACACCCGTGGTGAGGTTGAGCGTGTACAAGTTCGCAGCGGTTGAAAGGTGTGCGACGCCCGTCGATGCGTTGATATCAAGGCCACTCGCACCCACCCCGCCCAAGCCCGTAATGGTTGCCACCGTTGTTACGGCGCCAGTCGCGAGGTTGATCGTGCGGAGCAGCGGGTCAGCCGGTGCCGCAACCGTGCTATCGACAATATAAAGAACCTGAGCGGACTGATTAAAATCCATCGCGAAGACGGTGAGCCCCGGCGTCGAAATTGTTGTCATGCCCGGCATGTTGTTGAGCACATGCCGATTGAACCCTGTTGTCGGCTGACCGTTGCGAATGTTCAACACGAACGCGGTATCACCCGGTACGTTGGGGGAGTACGCGTTGGCGACCGGCGCAGGAGCCGGTGTTGAGCTGGTCGCTGCATTCGTGGCCTTGGGCTGCACGATGCCGCAAGCGGCGGCGTAGCCAGCCGGCTCGGCCCCCGTGCTGTTTGCAAGTGCGGCACAGTCCATCGATTCGGCGAAGAGAGTCGGTGAGGCCGCTGCAATCAGCGAACCGAGAACAGCAATTTGATATTTCATGGTCAATCCCCTTGAGTAGTAAGCAATGCTGCAGCGAGATCCGGTTTTCCGGTTCGCACAGTACTTTAACAGCAACAACGTGTAATTGTGCTGCGCAGCATTGCTCAGCCATTCGTGCGAACGCACGGGAAACTTTGCAGTGCCGGTTTGTACTCTTGAGCCATCGCGGCACAATGGCGTCTTCTAACCGGAACCGCGATGACAACTGCCCAAACTGACCTGGCTCCGCTTTTCGCTGCACACATACAGGCGTTGACCGAACGCACGGCGGCTGCGCTGCAGCGCGGCGGCTTTGATCGCCTGGTGATACCGGCCGGCCAGCCGGGCTATCAGTTCCTCGACGACCGCGATTATCCGTACTTTGTCAACCCGCATTTCAAGCATTGGTTGCCAGTGACTCGTGCGCCCGGATCATGGCTGGTGATCACGCCGGGGGAAAAGCCGACACTCATTTTTCTTCAGCCGCACGACTACTGGCATGTGGTACCGGATGCTCCATCGGGCTATTGGGTGGACCACTTCGATATCCACGTGATCCGCAAGGCTGACGAAGCACGCGCATTGCTGCCGAAGGACACGGCGCGCTGCGCGATCATCGGTGAAGCCGCGTGGAGTTTGGATGGTGTCGTGCCGAACAATCCATCGGCCGTGGTCGAATACCTGCACTACCAGCGCAGCTACAAGACGCCGTACGAACTGGCGCTGATGCGCGTCGCCAGCCGGCTTGGCGCGCGCGGGCATGTGGCCGCCGAGCGTGCGTTTCGCGACGGCAAATCCGAATTCGGCATCCACATGGACTACCTGAGCGCGGTCGGCCAGACCGACAACCAGTTGCCGTACGGCAACATCATCGGCCTCAACGAACACGGCGCGGTGCTGCACTACACGGAACTCAAAACCGAAGCACCTGAGCAAAGCCATTCATTTCTGATCGATGCCGGCGCCAGTTGGCAGGGCTATGCCAGCGACATCACGCGCAGCCATGCCGCCGCTTACGCCGATGAATTCAAGGAACTGATCGGCGCGGTCGACGATGCGCAGCTTGGCTTCTGCGCGATGGTGAAACCGGGCCAGGACTATGGCGAACTGCATGTGTATGCGCACCACGTGCTGGCGGGCATCCTCAACGATTTCGGATTCATCACGATGTCGGCCGAGCAAGCTGTCGAAAGCGGCGTGTCGTCGGTGTTTTTTCCGCATGGCCTTGGCCACCCGATTGGCATCCAGGTACACGACGTCGCCGGCTTCCATGCCAATGATCGTGGCGACACCATTCCGCGCCCGCCCGGTCATCCGTACTTGCGCTTCACGCGCAAGCTCGAAGCCGGCATGGTCTGCACCATCGAACCCGGTATCTATTTCATCGAGATGCTGCTGGCCGAACTGAAAGCCAGACCCGAAGGCCGCGATGTCGATTGGGATCTGGTCGACAGCTTCCGCAAGTTCGGCGGCGTGCGCATCGAGGACGATGTGGTGTGCACCGATGGCGAGCCGGAAAACATGACCCGCGATGCGTTTGCGGAGATCGATGCGGGGTGATCGCTTCGTTTTTCTATCGTCGATGTCGCGTCGATCAAGACCGCCCTAGTCCCTGCGCAAATTTTCCTACTCGTCATTCCCGCGAAGGCGGGAATCCATTTTGATTCTGCTGCGTATTGAGCAAGTTGCTGAAGATCAGAATGGATTCCTGCCTTCGCAGGATTGACGAGGTGGAGGAGTTACGTGGTCAGTCGGGATGACCCGCCAGCCACGCTTCGACGCGGGCAAGATCGGCAAATGTATCAACGCCGCCGGGGAACGGTTCCGGTGCGATGCCGACCGCAATCGCATGGCCGTGCTCCAGCGCCCGCAACTGCTCCAGCGATTCCGCCGTTTCCAATGGCGTGCGCGGCAACTTCGCGAGCTGGGCGAGGAAGCCGGCCCGATACGCGTAAATGCCAATGTGGCGAAGGAAGGGGACGTTGTACGGCAGCTGATCACGATCACCCATGAACGCGTCGCGCGGCCACGGCAGCGGCGCGCGGCTGAAATAAAGTGCACGGCCGCGAACATCACAGACAATTTTCACCACGTTCGGATCGAAAAGTTCGGCGCTGTCATGCAATGGCGCGGCGAGCGTCGCCATCGGCGCATCACCGTTCGCCAACGTCGCCGCGACGGCGCGGATTCCGCTGACAGGTGCCAATGGTTCGTCGCCTTGCAGGTTGACGACGATGGTGTCGTCCGACCAACCGCGAAACGCAGCGCATTCGGCAAGGCGGTCACTGCCGGATACGTGATCAGCGCGGGTCATCACCACGCCAACGCCGCTGCCTTCGAGTGCGTTCGCAATGCGCTCATCGTCGATGGCGACGACCACTTCTTCGGCACCGGCGGCGAGTGCGCGCCGGGCGACGTGGACGACCATTGGCATGCCAGCAATTGGCAACAACGGCTTGCCCGGCAGGCGTTGCGAGCCGTAACGGGCCGGAATGGCGACGACGAATTGCACGGTGATCGTGTCCCGCGGCGAATACAGGCATCAAGGTTAAACGACCACAGCCCTGGCGTGCGCGATCTTGCACTCAAAGTCGACGCTGCCCGCGATGGTGGACGCTGGCCGCTATCATGGCGTGCCGTTCCTGCGCCTGTACCCGTCCGTGACCGAATCAGAACATCCATCCCACGCTGCGCCCGCCGTGTTGCCCTTGCGCGCCGCCTTGCTGATGATCGTCAGCGCCACCTTTTTTGCCTGCATGGCGATCACGATCAGGCTGGCGTCGAGCCAGTTGCACGCGTTCGAGATCGCGTTCTTCCGCTGCTTTTTCGGTGCGGTATTCGCGTTGCCGCTGGTGTTCTTCAACGGTGGCTTCGGCTTTCTCAAGACCAACAAGATGGGCTACTACGTCGCTCGCTGCGTGATCGGCATGTTTTCGATGCTGGCCGGTTTCTGGGCCATCGTGCATCTGCCGTTGGCGCAGGCGGTGTCGCTGTCGTATGCAACGCCACTGTTCGTCACCATCGGCGCGGTGCTGTTCCTTGGGGAGATCGTGCGCCTGCGCCGCTGGACCGCGGTCGGCCTCGGCTTTCTTGGCGTGCTCATCATCATGCGGCCGGGTGCCGATACGTTTTCGATCAACACGATGATCGCGGTGATGGCTGCGGCGCTGTCGGGCATCGTCACGATCAGTATCAAGTTCCTGTCGCGCACCGAACCGGCGGATCGCATCGTGCTGCTGACCACGTTCATATGGGTGCCATTGGCACTGATTCCCGCGCTCGCCGTGTGGCAATGGCCGCAGCCGCAGATATGGATCTGGGTGATCCTGTCGGGCCTGCTTGGTACTGGCGGACACTATTTCTGGACGCGGGCTTTGCGACTCGCCGATGTATCGCTGATTGCACCGCTGTCGTACTTCCAGTTGCTGGTGGTGACCGTGCTGGCCTGGGCGATCTTCGGCGAGACGGTGGATCGCTATACCGCGATCGGCGCGCTGATCATCATCGGCGCCAGCATCTACATCGCCCGCCGCGAAGCCATCCTGGCGAGGGCGGCCATGTTGCAAGTGCGCAAGACACCAAAGGTTCTGTAGGCCGCTGGCATGTCGACCACAACAACGCCGCTGTTACAGGATGCCGCGTTCGACGCATCCGATGCAGAACTGCATCAGCAGCCGTTCGCGTTCCTGATCGCCAGCGGCGTGCTCGCCGATGCCGACCGCGAGCGACTCGCCCTTGATTTTCCGAACTATCCCAGTGCCGGGTTTTTCCCTTACGACGCGGCCGATTGCGGCCCATCGGTCAACACGCTGGTCGAGGAAATCACCTCGCAGGCATTTGCCGACCGGATTGGCGCGAAGCTCGGCGTCGATCATCTCGGCCAGTACCCGACCCTGGTCACGCTGTGCCGATTGCTCAACCGCCGCCACGGCACAATCCACACGGACAGTCGCTCGAAGGTCGCCACGGCGCTGATCTATCTCAACGAACATTGGCCGGATGACCATGTCGGCGGATCGTTGCGCTTCCTTTCGGTGATCGACGACATCGACGCCATGCTGGTGCCTGAAATAAAGCCGCTGTATGGCAACTTCGTCGTCTTTCGCCGAGCCGACAATTCCTTCCATGGCCACCTGCCGCACGAAGGCGAGCGCCGCGTGATCCAGGTGGCCTGGTTGACCAGCGAGGACGAAAAGATGCGCAAGACCCAGCGCGGAAAATTCTCACGCGCGTTCAAGAAACTGTTTGGTGCGCTGGACAGGCGCATCGGTGCAGGACGGGATCGTAGCGCGTCGCATCGCGATTGATTGCGAAAGTGCTGCGCGGTCGGCCATCGGTTACCGCGCAGTTCAAGAGTCGTCTGGCCAGATGAGCGGCTTTCGCGAACCGGGCGACCTCATGCCATCAACCAACACCAGTGCCAGTCGCTACGTCATCGTCATCAACGCCGCTTCGGGCAGCAACGATTGTGCGCAGGTTCGAGCGAGCATCGTCGAACGACTGTCGGAAGCCGGATGCGGGCACGAGTTCGTCGCCATTGACGACACCTCGCGCATCCAGGATTACGCCGACAGGGCAGCCCAGCGCGCTCGTGAATGGGACGCACTGCTGGTTGCCGTTGGTGGCGATGGCACCATCAACGCGGTCATCGCTGCAGCGCTGGAATACAAGCTGCCGTTGGCGGTGTTGCCGCAGGGCACGTTCAATTTCTTTGGGCGTACCCACGGCATCCCGGAGGCGACCGATGCCGGCATTGACGTGCTACTTCGCGGTCGCCTGGTTCCGGTGCAGGTCGCCCGCGTCAATGATCGAACGTTCATCGTCAATGCCAGCGTCGGGCTTTATCCGCAAGTGCTCGAAGATCGCGAAGCCTGGAAGCAACGTTTTGGACGCGGCCGGCTGATTGCGTTTTTCTCCGGCCTGGCGACCCTGCTGCGCGGCTATCACTCGTTGCGTCTGCAGATAACCGACTCGGAGGGCCAGACACGCAAACTGCGCACGCCAACCCTGGTGGTAGTCAACAACGCGTTACAACTCGAACTGATCGGTATTGGCGACGCGCCAACCATTGATAGTGGCCATCTGGTTGCGATCACCCTCAAGCACGTCGGCAAGTGGCAGATGATCGGACTGATGCTGCGCGGCGCGCTCGGCAAACTCGGTGAGGCCGAGCGCGTCCAGACGTTCGGATTTCGTCGCATGACGGTCAATATGCGCAGTCGACGACGTCGATTCAAGATCGCACTGGATGGCGAGATTTCCCGAATCAAGGCGCCGCTCACGTTCGAGGCGCTGCCCGAAGCCTTGCAGTTGCTGGTGCCGCAAGCCGGCGAAGAGGCGGTGCGGGCTTGAGCGGCATCCTGCACATTTCCGATACGCATTTTGGTACCGAGCGCGATGTCGCGGTTGAAGCGCTGGTGCGACTTGCCCACGACTTGTCGCCCGATCTGGTCATCCTGTCCGGCGACATCACCCAGCGCGCGCGGCGCAGCCAATTCAATGCGGCACGCGCGTTTGTCGATCGCCTTCGCGCGCCGTTGCTGGCATTGCCGGGCAACCACGATATTCCGTTGTTCAACCTGTTCGCGCGATTCGTCTGGCCTTTCGCGGGCTATCGAAGATGCTTTGGCGATGATCTTGAACCTGTGTTCGAAACTCCCGAACTGCTGGTCATCGGCGTCAATACGGCGCGACCGGAACGCCACAAGGACGGCGAAGTCGACCCAAACCAGATACACCGTGTTGGCGAGCGATTGGCACGGGCGAGTGCAGAGCAACTGCGCATCGTCGTCACCCACCAGCCGGTGCAGATCACGCTTCCGGAAGACGAAGAAAACCTGCTGATCGGCCACGCTGATGCGGTGCACGAATGGAGTCGCACGGGTGTCGACCTGATCCTCGGCGGCCACATCCACGTTCCATTCGTGCGCCCGTTGCGTGAGTGCCATCCGGGTATCGAGCGCGATGCATGGATCGTCCAGGCAGGCACTGCCGTTTCAGCGCGGGTTCGCGCCGGCGCGGACAATTCGATCAATGTGATACACCGCAGCGCGCCGACCCAATGTCTGGTCGAGCGTTGGGATCACACGGTCGGTGCCGATGCCTTCCATCGTGTCGCGACTTCACCTGTGCTGCTCGATCGTTAGTCGATGGAAATGGAGGCAATCCTGACCTGGTCGGACCAGCATGCAGCGCTGTTTTTCGTTGCGGTGCTGGCCGTCGCCGCTGTCGGCGGATGGCTGCATTGGCGCACTCGCGCACCGTGGGATGCAGAAGCGCCTGTGCCGATGCTGCGTCGCAGCCATGCCTTTGCGATCTCAATGATCACGTCGACGTTGTTCGCCGCCCTGGCCTTTGCGATTGAGACCGACGGCCGCCTGGTTGCGTTCGACCAGCATGTAACCGACGCCGTGCATGCGCAGCTTGGACCGGCGATGTTGAACATGCTGGCCGCCATCACCGCGCTCGGCGGCAGCTATGAGCTGGTGATCGCAAGCACGATCGTCGCGATAACCCTGTTGTTGCTGCGGCAAAGGTTGCTGGCGGCTGGCTTCACGCTGAGCCTTTTAGGCAACGGCCTGCTGATCCGGATCGGCAAGGAATATTTCCAGCGCGTACGCCCCGTGCACGATCTTGGCCCGGTGATCGAAACCGGCTACAGCTTTCCGAGCGGCCACGCGGCGGGATCGTTGATGTTCTACGGCATGATCGCCTACGTGCTGGCCGTGTTGGTTCCGCCGCGCTGGCATCGATTGATCCTTGGCGTGGCGATAGCCATGATCGCGCTGATCGGTGGCAGCCGCGTTTTGCTGCAGGTGCATTTCGTCAGCGATGTCAGCGCCGGTTACGCGCTCGCGATTGGTTGGCTTGCCCTGTGCGTATCGGCTATCGAGTTCCTGCGCACCAGTCGACTGCCCAAGGCAATCGAGGCTGCTATCGACTATTCAAGATCAGGACCGTAACCGCCGGCGACGCCCTTGCTCGCCATCGCGACCGCATCATGTGGATGCAGGCTTTCGTGATGGGCGGCGCGTAGCCAGAAGTCGCTGATTCTTGCGTCGCCATCGAGCGCCGCCTGCACCCGTCGCGCGGAGTCTTCGCAGAACATCAGGTTTTGCCCGTTGCGTAACGCGAACGCCTGCTCGTCGATACGCTTGACGGCGGTTTGCACCGGGGTAGCCAGCGCGGCTTCAACCAGGTCGATCAGTTCGACCAGCGGAAACTCACCGTCGTCCGCAAGCTTTACGCGAACCTGCATGGTGCTGCGCTGGCTATGCGGCGTGGCGACAATGCCACCGCCGTCGCCCAACCACTGATGCACCGAATCGCGATCCGGTGAATCGCCTAGACCAAAGCGCGCGCTGAATTCGTCCTGGATCAGTTGCCGCGCCAGCGCGGCCGAGGCCGGACAAGTGCTGGAATAACTGACCTCGAATGCGAGTTCGATGCTGGTACCGGCATCGCTGGCGCAGCCGCTGAGCGTGACCGGGTAGCTGCGCCAACCACTGTTGTCGCTGGCCAGTGCAGCACGACGCATCAAGTGCCGATAACGGATCCGCAATTTCGCCTGCGTCGACGATCCGGCCTGGCTCGCGAGCATCGCCATCAGCAATTCGCGCAGGCGCGCAGGCGTGAGCACGGCATCGGCCAGCTGCTTGTCGATCAGCAGGTACAGGCGCGACATGTGAATACCGCGCTGCTCGGGTCGATCAAGGTCGACATAGGCATCGACCTGCGCCGGTTGCAGGCTGGTCGAACCGTCGGCGCTGGCTTGCAACACAGCCGCCTCGATCCCGGCCATGCCGACCCAGTGCAGGCGCCCACGACTGACCGCGAGGTTTTCGTCGGCGACATCGGGCAGCGCACGGGAGGTCGAGGTGGAGGTCATCAGTGGGACATGGATACGCCAGGCAATCCGTCATCTTGGGGGCGCTGCAGTGCAACATCAAGCTGACGCGCTTCCATGCGATCCTTCCCAAGCGGCTATAGGCGCCGACATTCCTGCCCCGATGCGCCGTTACGCCGCGAGCACTGGCAACCCTGTTCCCGCGATTCCCAACTAACCGGAGCCGACCATGACGACCCTGCAAGTCAATGGAAAACCGCTGCAGATCGATGTTCCCGACGACATGCCGCTGCTGTGGGCATTGCGTGACGTCGCCAAGTTGACCGGCACCAAGTTCGGTTGCGGCATCGCCCAGTGTGGTGCCTGCACCGTGCATATCGATGGCCAGCCAGTACGCTCGTGTTCGATGCCGGTCGCTGCGGCGAAAGGCAAGTCGATCACCACGATCGAAGGCGTCCACGAAAACGCGGTCGGCAAGGTGGTCCAGGAAAAATGGCGAACGCTGGAGGTGGTCCAGTGTGGTTACTGCCAGTCAGGACAGATCATGTCGGCGACAGCGCTGCTTGCGAGCAACAGGAACCCGAGCGACGAAGACATCGACCAGGCCATGTCCGGCAATGTCTGCCGCTGCGCCACCTACGTGCGCATTCGCGCCGCGATCCACGACGCTGCCAAGGCACTGGCATGACGCGCTCGCTCGAGGTGAACACCATGCGCGATATCGAACTCGCCTGCAGCAGCCGTCGCGACTTCCTCAAGATCGGTGCCGGGCTTGCGCTTGCGATCCAGATTGGACCCTCGCTGGCGATTGCCGCCGAAGGCAGCAAGCCGGCGATGGTTCCTGCCTTCCAACCCAATGCCTTTCTGCGAATCGGCAACGATGGCATCGTGCATGTGATCAGCCCGTACCTGGAAATGGGCCAGGGCACGTTTACCGGCGTGGCCACGTTGGTCGCTGAAGAACTCGATGCGGACTGGTCGAAGGTTCGCGTCGAAGGCGCTCCCGCCGACGTGAAGCGCTATGGCAATCCGGCATTCGGTGGCGCGCTGCAAGGCACCGGTGGCAGTACCGCGATGGCGGGTTCATGGGATGGAATGCGCCAGGCCGGCGCAACGGCGCGAGCGATGCTCGTTGCCGCCGCAGCCGAGCAATGGAGCGTTCCGGCGTCGGACATTTCGGTCAGCAAAAGCGTGGTGAGTGCCGGCAATCGCAGCGCAAGTTTCGGCGAACTGGCGGAAGCGGCGTCGAAGCAGGCGGTACCTGCGAATGTTCCATTGAAAAAGCCCGAGCAGTACACGCTGATCGGCAAGCAGAAGCTGCCGCGCAAGGACGGTCCGTCCAAGTGCGATGGCAGTGCGATGTATACGCAGGACATCCAGTTACCTGGCATGTTGACGGCCGTGATCGCGCATCCGCCGCGTTTCGGCGGCGTGTTGAAGAGCGTGGACGGCAGCGCTGCGAAGAAGATTCCCGGCGTCGTCGCGGTGCTGGAAGTCGCGCCGATGCCCGGCGTGTTTCGTGGTGGCGTTGCGGTACTTGCCAAGGACACCTGGACGGCGATTCTTGGTCGTCAGGCGTTGGTTCTCGACTGGGACGACAGCGGCGCAGATCACAGCAACAGCACGACGATGCGCGAGGAGTATCGCAAGCTCGGCAGCACGCCCGGCAAGGTCGCGGTCGACAAGGGCGATCACGACAAGGCATTCGACAGTCCCGCGAAACTGGTTTCGGCGGTTTACGAAGTTCCGTTCCTCGCCCACGCCGCGATGGAGCCGATGAACTGCGTGATCCATGCCCACGATGGCGAAGTGGAAATGTGGAACGGCGAGCAGTTCCATACGCCCGATCAGGGCGCGCTGGCGAAGCTGTTCGGTGTCGAGATGGACAAGGTATCGATCCACCAGCTTTACGCCGGTGGCAGTTTCGGTCGTCGCGCCAATCCGAAAGCGGACTATGTGCTGGAATGCGCAACCTTGGTGCAAGCAGCGATGGCAGCCGGCCACAAGGTGCCGATCAAGCTGGTCTGGACGCGCGAAGACGACACCCAGGGCGGCTACTACCGACCGCAAGCCTTGCACGATGCGCAGGCCGCACTTGATGCCGACGGCAACATCATCGGCTGGCGTCAGCGTGTGGTCGGGCAATCGATCGCACGTGGGACGGCGATGGAATCGATGATGATCAAGGACGGTGTCGATGCCACGCTGATCGAGGGCATTGAAGACCTGCCTTACGACATCGCCAGCCTGCGCATTGAAGCGCACGAGCCGCGCTCACAGATTCCGGTGCAGTGGTGGCGTTCGGTTGGGCATACGCACACCGGCTTCGCGACCGAAGCATTCTTCGATGAAGTCGCGCATGCCGCCAGCAAGGATCCATACCAGTTTCGACGTGATCTGCTGTCCAAGTCGCCGCGTCATCTTGGCGTACTCAATGCCGTCGCCGAAGCCGCCGGTTGGAACAAGCCAATCGCAAAGGGCAAGGACGGAGTTCGCCGTGGTCGTGGAATTGCCGTGCACAAGTCGTTTAACACCTACGTCGCGCAAATCGCAGAAGTCAGCGTGCAGGCGGATGGCAGCTTCAAGGTCGATCGCGTCGTCTGCGTGGTCGATTGTGGAGTCGCCATCAATCCCGACGTGATTCGTGCGCAGATGGAAGGCGGCATTGGTTACGGATTGTCCGTGGTATTGCACGGTGCGATCACGTTGAAAGACGGCGTTGTCGAGCAGTCGAATTTCCACGATTACAAACCGCTGCGCATGAATCAGATGCCGTCGGTCGAAGTACACATTCTCGCGTCCAGCGAGAAGCCAACCGGCGTTGGTGAGCCCGGCACCGCGGTGGTCGCACCGGCTGTCGTCAATGCATTGTTCGCGGCAACCGGCAAGCGTGTCCGCCAGTTGCCCGTCGACACCACCGCGCTGCGCGCCTGAGGAGCACGAAATGGCCAATTTCAATTTTGCGTTTCGTTCCATCACAGCGCTTGCCATCTTTGTCTGCGTCGCTGCCGCAAATGCGGGCGGCGTTCGCAACGAGATCATCGACCAACCCGACACTGGCAATCTGTTCGAGCCGATCCGCAGCGTGGTGCAGCATCCGCGTTGCATGAACTGCCATGTGAGCGACGGCATTCCGCTCCAGTACGACGACAGCCTGCCGCATCAACAAAACGTGCATGGCGGGCCGGCTGGCATTGGCGTGGCGGGCCTGCCATGCAGTTCGTGCCATCAAGCGACGAACGCGCCGGCTGCCGCGGGCCCGCATGCGCCGCCGGGTGCACCGAACTGGCACCTGGCGCCCAAGGAAATGGTCTGGGTCGGTGTGACCTCGCGCGACATCTGCCTGCGACTGCGCGATCCGAAAACAAACGGCGGCAAGAACTTCGATGAACTGCTGCACCACTTCTCTGACGACCCGCTGGTCGCCTGGGGCTGGCAGCCCGGTGGCAATCGCACACTGCCACCGTTGACGAAAGAACAGACAACAGCGGCGGTCAAAGCATGGCTGGACGCCGGAGCACCCTGCCCGGCCGCCTAGTTCTCAGTCCGCCTCGGTCAATCGCAAGCGCAGCAGTTCGTTGAGGCGCTGCGGGTTGGCGGTGCCGCGGGTTGCCTTCATCGCCTGGCCGACGAGGTAGCCGAAAACCTTGTCGTTGCCTTCACGGAACTGCGCGAACTGCGTGGCATTTGCAGCGAGCATCGTGTCGATGGCTGCGAGCAAGGCACCGTCGTCGCTGAGCTGAACCATGCCGCGCACGCCAATCACTTCATCGGCATCGCCCTCGCCAGCGAGCATCGCGGCAAACACTTCTTTCGCCTGCTTGCCGGAGATGACGCCGTCGTCGATACGGCGCAACAAGGTGCCGAGTGCATCCGCCGTTACGGGTGATTGTTCGACCGTCAGTTCCTTCGCATTGAGCGCGGCGGCAAGCTCCCCGAGCACCCAGTTCGCCGCTGGCTTGGCCGCGCCACCACTGGCCAGTTGTACCGCTTCGAAAAAATCCGAGGTCGCGCGATCCATGCAAAGCTGTCCGGCATCGGCGACTGGCAACCCAAGTTCATCGATGTAGCGTTGGCGTCGTGCGTCCGGCAGTTCTGGCATGGCAGCGCGGACCGCATCCAGATCGTTGGGGTCGAGGTGGATTGGTGGCAGATCGGGATCGGGAAAATAGCGATAGTCGTCGGCGTCTTCCTTGTTGCGCATTGATCGCGTTCGATCGTGCGCGGCGTCGTACAAGCGCGTTTCCTGGACCAACGGAGTGCCGCTTTCCAGCGCGCGAATCTGGCGCTCGATTTCGTAGGCGATGGCTTTTTCGACGAAGCGGAACGAGTTGACGTTTTTCACTTCGCTGCGAATGCCTAGCATTTCGTCGCCCGCCCGGCGCACCGACACGTTGGCATCGCAACGAAACGAGCCTTCCTGCATGTTGCCGTCGCAGATTCCGATCCAGCGTACCAGACGATGCACGGTGCGCATGTAGGCGACCGCGTCGGCGGGGCTGTGCAGCACGGGTGCGGAAACAATTTCGAGCAATGGCGTTCCCGCGCGATTGAGATCAATGCCGGTCTTGCCCGCGAATGCATCGTGCAGCGACTTGCCGGCATCTTCTTCGAGATGCGCGCGCTCGATATCGATGTCGAACACACTGTCGTCATCGCGGCGCACTTGCAGGCGTCCGCGGCCGACGATGGGCCGATCAAATTGACTGATCTGGTAACCCTTCGGTGAATCGGGATAGAAGTAATTCTTGCGCGCGAAAATCGAGACTGGTTCGATCTCGGCACCAATCGCCAACCCGAAGCGCAACGCCATGCGGATCGCTTCGTGGTTCGGCACCGGCAATGTGCCCGGCAACGCAACATCGACCGCGCAGGCCTGGCTGTTCGGCTCGGCGCCGTAAGCCGTCGACGCACCAGAGAAAATTTTCGACTTTGTCGCGAGTTGGGTGTGGATTTCCAGGCCAATCACGGCCTGCCATTCGCCCGTGCTGCCTTGGTAGAGCGGCGTGTTCACTGGCCTGCTCCGGGTCGACGCTGGTGCCAGTCGGTTGCTAGCTGGAACCGATGTGCAGCAGAGAGCAACCGACGCTCGCCGAATGCCGGTGCGGTCAACTGCAATCCCACCGGCAAACCCTTGCTGAAACCCGCCGGTATCGAAATCGCCGGAACGCCGGCGAGGTTCGCCGACACGGTGTTGATGTCGCTCGCGTACAACTGCACCGGGTCGACGACCTTCTCGCCGAGCTTGAATGCCGTGGTCGGCGCAGTCGGCGCGGCGATCAGGTCGACACGTTCGAATGCCGCATCGAAATCGTTCGCGATCAGTCGCCGCACTTGCTGCGCGCGACGGTAGTAGGCGTCGTAATAGCCTGCGGAGAGCACGTAGGTTCCGATGAAGATGCGCCGCTGCACTTCGGCACCGAAGCCTTCGGCGCGACTGCGTTCGTAGAGATCATCAAGACTGGTCGGGTTCTCGCAACGATGCCCGTAGCGCACGCCGTCGTAACGCGACAGGTTGCTTGATGCCTCGGCCGGAGCGATTACGTAGTAGGCAGGTATCGCCAGCGCAGCGTGCGGCAAGTCGATGTCCACGAGAACAGCACCCTTGCGCTCGAATTCGGACAAGGCCTCGCGCACGACCCGCGCAACGTCATCATCCACGCCCGCCGCAAACGATGCTGTCGCAATACCGATACGAAGTCCAGCCAGCGGTTGATGCAACGCGTCTGCGCACTGATCTGCAACGCGACGCGCACTGGTCGCATCGCGCGGGTCGTGACCGGCAATCGCGTCGAACACGATGGCGCAGTCTTCCGCGCTGCGGGCGATGATGCCCGGGCAATCCAGACTCGACGCATACGCAACCAATCCATAGCGCGAGATGCGTCCGTAGGTCGGCTTGAACCCGGTGACACCGCAGAATGCCGCCGGTTGCCGTACCGAGCCGCCGGTATCGCTACCGAGCGCGAACGGCACACTGCCTGCTGCTACCGCGACAGCGGAGCCGCCTGACGAACCACCGGGCACGCGCTCGTGATCCCAGGGATTGCGGACGGCACCGAAGTGGCTCAGTTCGTTCGACGAGCCCATCGCGAATTCGTCGAGGTTGGTCTTGCCGATCAAACTCGCACCAGCGCTGCGCAGACGCGCAATAACGGTCGCGTCGTAGGGTGCGACGAAGTTTTCCAGCATGCGCGAGGCGCAGGTGGTGCGGGTGCCAGCGGCGCAGTAGTTGTCCTTGGCTGCGTAGGGAATACCGGCCAGCGGCCCCGAAGCGGATTCACCTTTCGTATCGTCGAAAAGACTGATGTACGCGTTCAACTCGGCCTGATTGTGTGAGCGGCGCGTGGCCTCGTCACGCAAGTCGGTCGCGCCGATCTCGCCTGACGCCAGCGCCGCCGCGCAGTTGCGCAGTCCACGGTCCAGCGGATGCTCGCGCTGGTCGCTGATCATTCGAGCACCTTGGGAACCAGGTATAGATCGGCCTGCGCGTCTGGAGCGAGCGCCAGCAAACGTTCGGCCATGTCCGTTTCGGTCACCTCGTCGCGGCGCAATTCGGCGCCGATGCCGAGTGGGTGCGCCATCGGTTCGACGCCATCAACCGGCGTCTGCGCCAGGCCAGCGAACAGACCGAGAACGCGCTCGATATCGGCGCTGCGGCCTGCCAACTGGTCCGGTTCGATGCGCAATCGCGCCAACCGGGCGACCCGCTTCAACTGTTCGCCATCAAAAGCCAAATGCCCTGCTCCGTAATTGCGCAAATATCGGTGCTACAAGGGTTTTTTAACCAATCTCTGCTTGATCGGGGGGTGCCCCTTCACTAGACTTGCGCACCCTTTCTGCGCCCCCAGTCGCCCCGGCCAACTAAATGTTCAAAGGATTTCGCGGTCTTTTCTCCAACGATCTGTCGATCGATCTCGGCACCGCCAACACGCTGATCTACGTTCGCGGCCAAGGCATCGTGCTCAACGAGCCCTCGGTGGTCGCAATCCGTCAGGATCGCGGTCGCGGCGGTCCACGTAGCGTAGCTGCCGTTGGAAGCGAGGCCAAGCGCATGCTCGGTCGCACCCCGGCGGCCATCACCACGATTCGGCCGCTCAAGGACGGCGTCATCGCGGATTTCTCGATGACCGAGGAAATGCTCAAGCAGTTCATCCGCAAGGTGCATCGCAGTCGATTCTTTCGCCCCAGCCCGCGCGTGCTGGTCTGCGTGCCGTGTGGCTCCACCCAGGTCGAGCAGCGCGCGATCAAGGAATCGGCGGAAAGCGCCGGTGCCCGCGATGTGTTCCTGATCGAGGAGCCCATGGCAGCAGCCATCGGTGCCGGTATCCCGGTCCACGATGCGCGTGGCTCGATGGTGCTGGATATCGGTGGCGGCACGTCGGAAGTCGCGGTCATCTCGCTGAACGGCATTGTCTACTCGCAATCGGTGCGCATCGGTGGAGACCGCTTTGACGAGGCGATCATCAACTATGTGCGTCGCAACCACGGCACCCTGATTGGCGAATCAACGGCCGAGCGGATCAAGCTGGAAGTGGGTTGCGCGTATCCACAGGAGGAGGTCAAGGAAATCCAGGTGTCCGGTCGCAACCTCGCCGAGGGCGTGCCGCGCATGTTCACGATCAACTCCAATGAAATCCTTGAAGCCCTGAGTGAGCCACTATCCGGCATCGTCAGCGCGGTGCGCAGCGCACTGGAGCAGACGCCGCCGGAACTGTGTTCGGACGTCGCCGAGCGCGGCATCATCCTGACTGGCGGCGGTGCGTTGTTGCGCGACTTTGATCGCCTGATCTCCGAAGAAACCGGCCTTCATGTGCAGGTTGCCGACGAGCCTCTCACCTGCGTTGCCCGTGGCGGTGGTCGCGCGCTGGAGCTGATGGACCAGCAGGGTGGCGATTTCTTCGTCCCCGATTGAGTCTTCGCGGTTGATTCCCATGCTGCCGCCGTCTGCCCTTTCGTGGCGGCTGCCGAAGCTTCGGATGTTTGTTTACTTGCGCTGGCCTCTCGCGTCGTGACTCAGTTTGTTTCCCAAAGCCCTGGGGATGCTCTGATCAACCCCGCACAGGCGTCACCGATCTGTCTGCCTGAAGCTCAATGCGCGTCGGGGAAGACAGACTGGCTGGCTGTCGAGGCGGCGCAACGCAGAGCCGCGGGCAGACAGATCGGCCCCGAGCTATCGATTTTAATCGTCAGGGTTGATCAGAGCATCCCTGGCGCGACGTCCCGTCATGCGCAACGCTGAAACCGCACCGCTCTTTGGCGAAGGCGGGGTCAGCACCATTCGCCTGATTGCCTATCTGGCGCTGGCCGTAATCGTGATGGTTGTCGACAATCAGGGCCACTGGCTGGAGCAGGCGCGGCGCAAGGCCAGCTTGCTGATTGAACCGGTCTATCGAATGGCCGCGCTGCCGTCGGACGTGGCGCGATCGGTCGGCACGGCGGTGACTTCGCAGCAGCAACTGATGGACGAAAATCGCGACTTGCGCCAATCGCTGTTGCTGGCCCAGGTGCGCTTGAATCGACTGAACACGCTCTCCGACCAGAACCAGCGCCTGCAGGGCTTGCTGGAAGCGCAGCAGAGGCTGGGCATGTCGGTGCAACTGGCGCGCCTGGTCGATATCGACCTCGATCCGTCGCGGCGGCGCATCGTCATCGATGCCGGCAGCAACCAGGGTGCCAGCGTCGGCCAGCCAGTGATCGATGCCTTTGGATTGATGGGCCAGATTGTCGAGGTGCTGCCGAATACGTCCGTGGCGATGCTGGTCACCGACCCCAGCCATGCGGTGCCGGTCACCATCGAGCGCACCGGCTTGCGCACGATCGCGGTCGGCAACAAGCAATCGGGTGATCTTCTGGAACTGTCCAACATTCCGACCAGCGCCGATGTGCAGGTCGGCGACAAGCTGATTACGTCCGGACTCGGCGGACGCTTCCCGGCCGGGTTTCCGGTTGGCGAGATACGCGAAGTCAGCAACGATCGCACCGGCATGTTCGCGTCGGCGTTGGCGCAGCCGGCGGCGCGCATCCACCGCAGCAGCGAGGTGTTGCTGCTGCACGACCTGCCACAGCCGTACGGCCCGCCCGCACCAATCGAACAGGATGGTCCGCCGAGCGACCTTGCCGGGGCGCCGGATGTCGTAGCTGGTGCCACAAAAGAATCTGCAGCCAAACTGGAAAAGCCCGCAGAAGGCGAGTCGATCCGATGAATCGTGCCCGCGCCCAATCCTGGCTGTTCGTCGCCACCGTGCTGCTGGCAATGTTGATGCAGTTGCTGCCACTGCCCGAATCCATCGCGCCTCTGAAGCCGTTCTGGCTGGCGCTCGTGCTTGTCTACTGGGCAATTGAAGCGCCGGAAAAGGTCGGCCTGGGACTTGCGTTCGGTCTTGGTCTGCTCGGCGATCTGTTGGCCGGCCACCTGCTCGGCGAGCAATCGCTGCGGCTGACGGCGTTGCTGTTCATCGTGCTGCGCTTTCGGGCACGGCTGCGCTTCTTCCCGCTCTGGCAGCAGTCGGTCGCGGTGCTGGCGATGTTGCTCAACGATCGCGTCATCGTGACCATGGTGCGCGGTTTCTCCGGTTCACCGATGCCATCAGCTCTGTTCTGGCTGTCACCGGTGGTCGGCATGTTGCTGTGGCCGTTCCTGTTCATCCTGATCGACGACGTGCGCGCCCGCCTGCGCGTGCGTGAAAGCTGAGTCGCAAGCGATGCCGCGCCGTCGCGACACCAAGCTGCTCAAGGACGCCCGTCACGAGAACGAACTGTTCCGCCGTCGCGCCGTCGCAGCGTTTGTCATTGCCCTGCTCTGCCTGTGCGGCCTCGCCGCCCGGTTCCACTATCTGCAGGTCGTCCGCTACGACGATTTCAGTGCGCGCTCGGAAAGCAACCGCGTTTCGTTGCGACGGATCCCGCCATCACGTGGCCTGATCTATGATCGCGAAGGCGTGTTGCTGGCTGAGAATGTCGCCGCGTGGCGGCTGGAAGTCGTGCCCGAAGAAGCTGGCAACGTCGACGCCTTGCTCAAGCGACTTCGCGATGTGATGCCACTGAGCGACGACGACGTCGAACGCTTCCTCGCGCTGCGCAAGGCCAAGCGCTCATTCCAGGCGACGCCGTTGCGACTGAAGCTGAGCGAGGAGGAGATTGCCCGATTCGCCGTCGAACGCTGGCGCTTTCCCGGCGTTGAGGTGGTGCCCTATCTGACCCGCCACTATCCGCTCGGCCAGGAGCTGGGCCACCTGGTCGGCTACGTCGGCCGCATCGACGAGAAGGATCTCGCCCGCGTCGATGAAACCGATTACGACGGGACCACGCACATCGGCAAGAGCGGTATCGAGCGCAGTTACGAGGACTTGTTGCATGGCGAGCCCGGTTACGAACTGGTTGAGGTGAATGCCGATCGGCGCCCATTGCGCGTCCTCGAAAGGGTCGCGCCCAAGCCCGGTCGCAACCTGTACCTGACCATTGATTCGCGCCTGCAGGTCGCCACCGAGCAGGCATTCGCCGGCGAAACTGGCTCGGCGGTCGCTATCGATCCGCGCAACGGCGAGGTGCTGGCCATGGTCAGCATTCCGGGTTTCGATCCCAACCTTTTCGTCAACGGCATCAGCCGGGTCGATTACCAGGGCCTGCTCAATGCCCCGAACCGGCCGCTGTTCAATCGGGCGCTGGTGGGCACCTACGAACCGGGTTCGACGATCAAGCCGTTCCTCGGTTTGGGTGGACTTGAAATGGGATTGCGTACCGCCGAATCCACCGTCAACTCAACCGGCGAATATTTTCTCCCCGGCCAAAAGCGCTCGTATCGCGACTGGCGTCGCGGCGGCCATGGCCGCGTCAACCTGGTGCAGGCCCTGGCGCAGTCGGTCAATACCTACTTCTATTCGCTCGCCGTCGACATGGGCATCGACCGGATGAGCGAATACCTGGCCCAGTTTGGATTCGGCACGCCTACCGGCATCGACCTTGTCGGCGAAGGCAAAGGCATCCTGCCCACACGCGAGTGGAAGCGGGCCAACCTCAACCAGGCCTGGTATCCCGGCGAAACGGTGATCTCCGGCATAGGCCAGGGATTCTGGACGGTCACCCCGCTGCAATTGGCGAACGCGACGGCAACGCTGGCCAACCAGGGCGTCGGCCACGTGCCGCATTTGTTGAAGGCGATGCAGGACGGCTTCAATGCGCCCGTCGTCGAGCCGCAGCCAGCGCCGCCACTGAAGGGCATAGTCAAGGAAATCGGTCATTGGAAAACGGTGCGTGACGGCATGGTGGCCGTGACCCACGGCGGCACCGCCAGCAGGATCAGCATCGGCTCGCCGTACGTGATGGCGGGCAAGACCGGCACCGCCCAGCGCTACTCGCGGACCGGCAACGACAGCAACGCGCCGGCCGATGCCACCAATCGGCACAAGGCGTTGTTCGTGGCGTTCGCGCCCGCCGAATCGCCGGTTATCGCGCTGGGACTGGTGCTGGAGTTCGGTGGTAGCGGATCGGCTGACGCTGCGCCGGTGGCACGCAAGATCATCGACGCCTGGTTGCTCAAGGACCAGCCACCGGCCTCTGTCGTGCCGGACGAGGTGACGCCGTGATCGGGCAAGTCCGCTGGCGATTCCGGCAATGGGTCGCCAGCAGCTTGCGCCCGAACCTGGATTTTCCGCTGGTCGGTGCCCTGCTGCTGCTCGCCGGCATCGGCGTGGCCAACCTCTACAGTGCTGGCAACTACGATCTCGACCTGGTCACGCGCCAATCGATTCGCCTGATCATCGGCACCGTGTTGATGCTGGTCATCGCGCGGGTGACGCCGGTCACGTTGCGCAACTGGACGCCGTGGCTGTACGCCGGAAGCATCGGCTTGTTGCTGCTGGTCACGGCGCTCGGCGAGGGTCGCGGTGCGCATCGCTGGCTCGATCTTGGCGTGCTCCGCTTCCAGCCTTCGGAAGTTCTCAAGCTGACCATGCCGATGATGGCGGCGTGGTTCCTCAACCGCCGTCAGCTGCCGCCCAGCTGGCTGACGGTCGCGCTCACCGGCGTGCTGATCGCGATACCGGCCGGACTGATTGCCGAACAGCCTGACCTCGGCACCGCGCTGCTGGTGGTCGCAAGCGGCCTGTTCGCGATCTTCCTGGCCGGCATCGCCTGGTGGCGCATTGGTCTGATCGCTGGCCTGGTCGGTGCCGCCGTTCCGGTCGCCTGGCAATTCCTGCACGAATACCAGCGCAACCGGGTACGCATGCTGATTGATCCGGATTCGGACCCGCTCGGTCTCGGCTGGCACATCATCCAGTCCAAGATCGCGGTTGGCTCCGGCGGCGTCTGGGGCAAGGGCTGGCATCACGGCACCCAATCACGCCTCGAGTTCCTGCCCGAACACACCACCGATTTCGCGTTCTCGGTGTTCGCAGAGGAATGGGGTCTGGTCGGCGTATGCGCACTGCTGGCGCTGTACCTTTTCATTATCGGGCGTTGCCTGTGGATCGCCGCGAACGCGCGCGACACCTACTCCAGGGTGCTGGCGGGTTCGCTCAGCCTGTCGTTCTTCGTCTACGTCGTCGTCAACGGCGGCATGATCTCCGGCATCCTCCCGGTGGTGGGCGTGCCATTGCCCTTCATCAGTTACGGCGGCACCTCGGCGGTCAGCCTGCTCGCCACGTTCGGCGTGCTGATGAGTGTCCACGCGCATCGCCGACGTGGACCATAATCGGTAGACATCGAATTCAGGGGAATCAGATGCGCGTTCGCTTGTTGATTGTCGTGGCGCTGGTCGCGGCAATCTTGCTCGCCGTCGGCCTGGTCGGTGTCGATTACCCGCTGGCGCGCTGGGTTCACGGCTCCGGTATCGAGAACCTGGGCGTGTTCCGTCACGGCCTGGCGGTGCTTGACATACTGTTTGGTATTTCGATCTGGTTTTGGCTGGCCGCTACAGCTTGCGCTGTTATTGGTGCGGTTGCACTCCTGCCCGCACTGCGCGTTCCGCGCCGGCTCGCCGTGGCCTTGCTGGTCGCTGGCGCGGTGCAATTCGCGACCCTGCAAACGATGATCCAGATGAAGGCTTACTTCGGTCGTCTGCGCCCACACCAGGTGCTTGAATCCGGCGACTGGAACGCGATCTGGCACGCCGGCGGCGGCTCGTTCCCGTCGGGCCACTCGGCCTTCTACTTCGGGCTGCTGCTGCCGCTGGCAGCGTTTGCGGTTCGGCGCTGGCAGCGTGCATTGCTGCTGACGATCCCTCTGCTCGTCGTGCTGGCGCGTATCGACATGTCGATGCACTTTTTGTCTGATGTATCGATGTCGGCACTGATCGCCGCGCTGTTTGCGTTGCTGGCGGCGTGGCTGGTCCACGCAAGTGGCGCCATCGATCGGGTCGCGGTGTAAAGCGCTGCAAAGTGCGGCAAGACCGGGTAACGGACACGCGTCCGCGTCGGTCGCCTGCGGTAAGCTCAGTCGATGATCAGCAATCAGTCCCGACCTCGCATCCTGCTCGCCGACGACGATCAGGAACTGACCCATCTGCTGCGCGACTTTCTCAGCCGGGAGAGTTTCGATGTCACCCTCGCCCATGACGCCGACGGCGCGATCGAGCAGGCGCGCACGAACACCGTCGATGCGATCGTGCTCGACGTGATGCTGCCGGGTCGATCCGGCCTCGACGTGCTGCGCGAGTTGCGTCGCGAGTCGGCCATTCCGGTGCTGATGTTGACCGCGCTTGGCGAAGATATCGACCGTATCCTCGGCCTGGAACTGGGTGCGGACGATTACATTCCCAAACCCTGCAATCCACGTGAACTCGCGGCACGCCTGCGCGCGGTGTTGCGCCGTGCCCATGGCGATGGCGCGGAAGCGGTGACCGACCTGCGCTGTGGCGACATTGCCTTGAAGGCAAGTTCGCGCAGCGTCACCCTCGCCGGTGAGCCGGTGCCGCTGACCTCGACCGAGTTCGACCTGCTCGCCCTGTTGATGCGCGAAGCCGGTCACGTGGTCAGCAAGGAACGCATCTCGCAAAGCGTGCTCGGCCGTCCGCTGGGGCCGTTCGACCGCTCGATCGACGTGCATGTGTCGAATCTGCGCCGCAAACTCGGCGAAAGCAGCGACGGCAGCTCACCGATCACGACCATCCATCGCAGCGGCTACCTGCTGCGGATGCCGGACGCGGAGTAGCCGATGCGCCGCCTGTTCTGGCGCATCTTCGCCGCGATATGGCTGGCCAACGTGGCGATCATCGCCTGCGTCGCCTGGGTGACCTGGGCCAATTTTGAATCCGAACAGATTCCAGGCCTGGGCGTCACTCGATTGCAGGCGGCGATGGATGATCAATTGCAGCGCATCGCCCGCGTCGGCTGGCGACGAGGCGGTCGCAATGCGTCTGACCTCAACACGCCCAATCGACACCGGAACGCGCAGGAAGACAACGATGATGCGCTGGAGCGCACTTTGCGCGTCTCGAGCAGCTACGGACCGGTCACCTTCTACGCAATCGACGCGTCCGGCAACGACTTGATCCAACGCCCGGTTCCGCCGGAAGTCCTCGCCGCAAGCCGAGCCGATACCGGCTCTGCGCCGCCGGATCGGATGCGCAAGCGCATCACCACGCTGCGCTCGGGAGACCGTCTGACCCTGATCGCGCACGCCAACGGCTCGACGCTGGGGCGAATTTTGTATCGACGATCGTCCTCATTCTGGTCGCAGACGGGCATCGCGGTCGTGATCAGTGCGCTGGTCAGCGCGCTGCTTGCCTGGACAATCGTGATCCCGCTCAACCAGATTCGCCGAAGTACACGTCGCTTCGCCGAAGGCAACCTGGATGCACGCGTTGGCTTGCTGTCGTTCGGCCGCAGTTACGAGATGACGGCCTTGGCGAGCGAGTTTGATCGAATGGCCGAACGCATCAAGGCACTGATTGAAAACAATCGCCGACTGGTGCGCGACGTGTCGCACGAATTGCGTTCGCCGCTGGCGCGGCTGCGGGTTGCGCTCGAACTGGCACGCGAGGACGATGCTGACCTGACACGGCGCTCGCTGGACCGGATCGAGCGTGAATCGGATCGACTGGATTCGATGCTGGGCCAGGCGATTGAGCTGTCGCGCCTTGAAACCGACGCAGCGACGCGCAGCGAGCCGATCGAACTGGAGGCGTTGCTTGAGGACGTGATCGGCAACGCCGACTACGAAGGCGCACCACGCGATCGACGCGTCGAATTCGTCGAGCGCGCGGCGCTGACCGTCAACGGTTCGCGCGACGCACTGGGCAGCGCGCTGGAAAACATCGTCCGTAATGCGTTGGCCTATACCGCCGACAGCACAGCGGTGGAAGTGCGGCTGAGCCGCGTCGGCGACGATGCCGTGATCGCGGTCCGTGACTTCGGAACGGGCGTTTCCGAGCCGGAATTGCATCGCATCTTCGAGCCGTTCTACCGGACCGATAGCGCGCGCGCACGGAGCAGCGGCGGCACTGGACTTGGCCTGACCATTGCGCATCGTGCGATCAGCCGCGATGGCGGCAGCCTGGTAGCGCGCAACGCCGAGGGCGGCGGTTTGCAGGTGGAAGTGCGACTGCCACTGGCCTGATAACTCCGGTTCGCGAGAGCGGGTCGGGATTGACAGTTCGCGGCAAAACGGCGATTGATGATCGTCGCCCTTGAGTCTCGACCATGGCCAACCTCTTCTACAGCGAAACTCCGTCACCCCAGCGTTGGGCCGTGCACGGGCCGCGTCAGATCGTGCACACGCTGGCCGGGCTGCGATTGGTCGCCGTCGCGGGCCAGTTGCTGACGATCATCGTGGTTCACTATGGCCTGCACATGGCGCTGCCGTTGGGAGCCTTGCTGGCTGGGATCGTGGTCCTCGCCATGTTCGACCTGCTGGCGTTCTGGCGATTGGCCTCGCCGCGTCCGATCAGCGCGTTCGAAGCCTTGCTGCACATCGGCGTCGATACGTTGATGATGGGATATCTGTTGTACCTGACCGGCGGCGCGACCAACCCATTCGTGTCGCTGCTGGTGATGCCGATCACGCTCGCTGCAGCGGCGCTGCGGCTGCGCGACGTGGTCGCGGTGGCCGCACTCGCAGCGATGACCTATCTGGCCGTGATGCGCTGGTACCTGCCGTTGCCCAGCTTGGGCTTAGATGCGGCACTGACCGATTTCAACCTGCACATCATCGGCATGGCGATCAGCTTCGTGATCACGGCAGCGACGCTGGGCTTTTTCATTGCGCGACTCGCGGCCTCGTTGCGTGCGCGCCAAGCCGAGGCCGAACTGGAACGCGAGCGCGCCCTGCGCGATGAAGGCATCCTGGCCATTGCGACCCAGGCGGCCGGAACTGCGCACGAGCTCAACACGCCACTGTCGACGATCCGCACCTTGCTGACCGAAATGCGCCGTGAACAATCGGCGCATACACCGCTCGGCGAGGATCTTGCGTTGCTCGCCGAGCAGGCTGAACGCTGCCGCAGCATCCTTCGCGAACTGGTCGCGGTTGGTCGCACCCAGCTCGCTGACGTAGCTGAAACGATGACGGTTGGAAACTTCGTTTCGCAGTGTGCGTCCTCGATCGCCTTGCTGCGCCCCGACGTGGTGCTGCGCCATGACGTCAACGACGCCCTGCGTGATCGGCTCTGCGCCGTTGTCCCGGCATTGCGGCATGCTGTCATCAACCTGCTCAACAACGCAGCCGACGCGACGCTTGCAGCCGGCAACGATCAGATCGATCTGGACGCGCTCGAAAACGAAGGCGCGGTCGAGTTCCGCATTCGCGATCACGGCAGCGGCAGCTTCAGCGAACAGAAGGACCGTTTCCGCAGCAGCAAGAGCGATGGCTTGGGGCTGGGCCTGGCCCTGGCCAATGCGACTGCAGAGCGACTTGGTGGCGACCTGATCGCGCATTCGCCGAGCGATGGCGGTACCCTGCAATGCCTGCGCATCCCGAACGCTTCGCTGGAACCTCCCCGCCATGCTTGAATCAACCCGATCGCGACGCCTGCTGCTGATCGACGACGACGAAGTGTTCGTGCGCGTGCTGACGCGAGCACTGACGACACGAGGCTTCACCGTAACCGGTAGTCAGGATGCCGCTGCGGCGCTCGCGCAATGCCGCGAACAGCAGCCAGATTTCGCGGTACTCGACCTGCGCCTCGGTAACGACAACGGTCTCGCGCTGATCCCGCAGTTGTTGGCCGTGCGGCCAAGCCTGCGGATACTGTTGCTGACCGGTTACGCGTCGATCGCGACCGCCGTGGAAGCCATCAAGCGCGGCGCCCATGACTACCTCGCAAAGCCGGTCGATGCCGATCAGGTGGTCCAGGCCTTGCTTGGGCAAGGTGGCGCATTCAGCCACGAAACGGCATTGCCGGACGCTCCGCCGCCGCTGAAACGATTGGAATGGGAGCACATCCAGCGCGTACTGTCCGATTGCGACGGCAACATTTCCGAAACGGCGAGACGGCTTGGCCTGCATCGGCGCACCTTGCAACGCAAGCTGGCGAAGCGACCGGTGCGCGAGGCACCTGCGCCGGAAAAGTGATCGTCCGGTAGCGAATCAATCAGTTGGTTGCGGGCGTCGGCCGATTGAATTCGACTTTCGGTGCCGTCGAAATCGACTTCTCGTTTTCCACGCTGAAGTTCGCCTTGGTCGGATAGCCGAACAGCTTGGCGGTCAGATTCTGCGGAAAGCTGCGCACGAAGGTGTTGAAGTCCTGGATGGCCTGCACGTAACGGTTGCGGGCGACGACAATCCGGTTCTCGGTACCTTCCAGTTGCGCCTGCAGGTTCTGGAACAGGCCGTCGGCCTTGAGCTGCGGATAGTTTTCAGACACCGCCATCAACCGCGTCAAGGCGCTGGACAATTCGCCCTGCGCCGCCTGGAATTTGCTGATGATGGCCGGATCGTTGAGCATCTCCGGCGTGATCTTGAGCGTGCCGACCTGCGAGCGTGCCTCCGCAACACGGGTGAAGACATCGGCCTCGTGCTGTGCGTAGCCCTGCACGGTGCTGACCAGGTTTGGCACCAGGTCGGCACGGCGCTGGTATTGATTGACCACTTCCGACCACGCGGCAGTCACTGCCTCGTCTTTCTGCTGGATGGCGTTGTATCCGCAGCCGGACAGCATCAGCACGGTCAAAATCGCTACTAGGTTCTGGACAACGCGCATGGCCTGGTCTCCTGGCTCGTCGGATGACGGTTCAAGGGCTGAACTCTGCCCGCGCCTGACCGCCAGCGCAAGGGAACGGTACGACGTTTGAACGGCGCGGCGGGACGCTTCAGAGCACGCCCAACCGGCGCATCGCATCGACCAGCAGGTAGGCGAGGCCGCCGGTCACCGGGATCGTCAACACCCAGGCCCAGATCATCCGTTCGACCACGGTCCACTTGATCGCGTTTTTTCGCTTGGCCGAGCCGACACCCATGATCGACGATGAAATCGTGTGCGTGGTCGACACCGGGATGCCGAAATGGGAAGCGGCGAAAATGACGCTGGCGGATGCGGTTTCCGCGGCAAAGCCGTTGATCGGATGCAGTTTCACCAACTTGTGGCCAAGCGTCTTGATGATGCGCCAGCCGCCGGCGGCGGTACCGGCCGCCATCGTCACTGCGCACAGCACCTTGATCCAGACCGGGATTTCCGGCGATCCGCCAGCGCCGCCGTCCAGGCGCAGGAAATGGAGCCAGTTCGGCAGGTCGGCGAAGGTGCCATGTGCGGTCGCACCGGCCAGGGCGAGCGCGATGATGCCCATGGTCTTCTGCGCGTCGTTCATGCCGTGCGACAAACCCATCGCTCCGGCAGACACGATCTGTGCCTTGCCGAAGAAGCCGTTCACCACGCGCGGTCGCGCCCAGCGCTGCAGCAGTCCACCGCGCCCGGCGAGGAAATCGATCAGGGTAAACAGCAGCACCATCAGCAGCAGGCCGAGGATGAAACCGATCACGGGTGAGCCGAACATCGGTATCACCACCTTGGGCAACACACCTTTCTCGCCCCACCAATGGGTTCCACCCTCGACAAAGATGATCGCCGACCAGTTTCCGGAAGCTGCCGCCAGCGCAGCGCCGCACAATCCGCCCACCAGCGCGTGCGAAGAACTCGATGGCAGACCCCACCACCAGGTAACCAGGTTCCAGATGATTGCGCCCAGCAATGCTGCAATCAACACCTGCGGCGTCACGACCACGATGCTGGTGTCGATCAAGCCCGATGCTATCGTCTTGGCCACCGCGGTGCCCAACAGCGCACCAATCAGGTTCGTCGACGCGGCCAGCACGATCGCCTGGCCGGGGCTGAGCACCTTGGTCGCCACCACCGTCGCGATCGAATTGGCGGTGTCGTGGAAGCCGTTGATGTACTCAAAGATCAACGCCATCAGGACGACGGCAAGAACCAGAGCAAGTTCCATGGTCAACCTGTCAGGAGTTCTTGAGAACGATTTCGTACGTGACGTTGCCGGCATCGCGACAACGATCAATCGCCTTCTCAAGCAGCTCGAACAGGTCTTTGAGCAACATGATGCGGATCGGTTCGTAACGTCCGTCGTAAAGATCGCGGTACAGCTCCAACATCAGCTTGTCGGCGCTGTTCTCGATCGATTGCAGGCGATCGTTGAGTGCCTTCATCTCGTCCAGCTTCATGCCCTTGCGCAGTTGCCGAACCATCTCGGCGAGTACCTCGCAGGCTTTCTCCAGCAGGACGCCGCGCGTCCCGAAATCGATGTCGTGCAACTGATGGGCGGCGAGGCTGTAGCGTTCGGCAAACTTCGACGTCGACTTGGTGATCTTGTAGAGCGCCGACGACAGCGCATCGATGTCTTCGCGTTCCAGGGCTGTAACGAACGTGTTCACCAGTTCCTGACTGATCTGCTCTGACAAGTCCTTCTGGCGGCGCCGCGCCAACGAGAACTCATCGGTCGGCGGCGTGCCCAGCGTGCTGTTCAACGTCGCCACCAACGCCGTCGCAGCGTCTTTCGCCGCGTCCGCGCTGGCCTCGAGCAGCCCGTAGAACTTGTCGCCTTTTCCGAAGATGGTTTGCAGGGAGAACATGCGCGGGCCATTCACTGCCGGGTGGAGCGCGAATGTTACAACAATGTGACAGCTATTCAGGTCGATGCAAAGAAGCTGTCCGACCATCCCATTTCGCCTCAGTCTTTCCTTGCGAGTCGCGCCATCCGTTGCGCATCGCTGAGGATTCCATGCAGCAGGCGCAGTTCACGCGTGTCGGGTTCGGCGCGCAGGAATAGTCGGCGCAATCGTCTCAGCACGGTGCGCGGCGAGCGACCCTTGTGGAAGTCGATATCGTCCAGCGTCGCTGCGAGATGTTCAAACCACGTTTCCATGTCAGCATGCGTCGGCAGTCTGGCGATTTCGGGCGCAGGCTCTGCTCGATTCGCCTCGGATGCGAGCATCGCCATTCGTACCTCGTAGGCAATCACCTGCACGGCCTGGGCGAGATTGAGCGAGGAATAGTCGGGGTTGGCCGGAATCAGCACGGACCCATGGCACAGCTTGAGCTCGTCATTTTCGAGGCCGGTGCGTTCGTTTCCAAACACGAACGCCACCTCGCGGCCCTCAATCGCTGCGGCAAGCGCCTGGCTTGCCGCTTCCCTCGGAGACCACTCCGGCAACGCGACGCCACGACGGCGCGCACTGGCACCGATCACCAGATGGGTGTCGGATAGCGCGACCTCCAGCTTGTCGGCCACGAGCGCCGAATCCAGGACGGTCGCAGCCCCGGCTGCGAACGCGGTGGCATCCGGATGCGGATAGTTGTATGGCGCCACCAGGCTCAGCCTGTGCAGGCCCATCGTCAACATGGCCCGCGCCGACGCGCCGATATTGCCGGCCAACGACGTCCTGACCAGCACACAGCGCATCCGGTCTGCGACAGAGATCGACATCAGGCGTGTATTCCGTTGATTGGTTTAGGCGCGAATCGGGCCATCTGATAATCTACGCGGCCGTTCGCGACGCCGCAGGCGCTGCGCGTACGCCGCTCTTTAACCGTCGCATCGGATTCCATATGCCCAGACCCGCAGTCAACGTTGCGGTGCGCGCCGCGCGCGCCGCCGGCCAGATCATTCTGCGCCACATGAATCGCCTCGACAGCCTTGATGTCGTCGAGAAACAGCGCAACGATTTCGTTTCCGAAGTCGACCGGCTCGCAGAGGCGGAAATCATACGCGAACTGCGCCGGGCCTATCCCGACCACGCTATCCTCGCCGAAGAGTCCGGTGCGATGGGCAAATCGCGGCAGACCTGGGTGATCGATCCGCTCGACGGCACCCACAACTACCTGCGTGGCTTCCCGCACTTTTGCGTGTCGATCGGGATGATGGACGGCAAGGACCTGGCCCACGCGGTCATCTACGATCCCTTGCGCGACGAACTGTTCACGGCAAGCAAGGGCGATGGCGCTTTCGTCAACGACCGGCGACTGCGCGTCGGCAAGCGCGAGAGTTGCAGGAACGCGTTGATAGCAACTGGTTTTCCTTACCGCCAGCGGCAGCACCTTGAACCGCAGTTGGCGATGACCAAGGCACTGCTCACCACCGGAGATGCGGAAGACATCCGCCGTACCGGCTCGGCGGCGCTGGATTTGGCCTACGTGGCGGCGGGACGTTTCGACGCCTACTTCGAAACCGGCCTGAATCCATGGGACATGGCGGCGGGCTGCCTGCTGGTGCGCGAAGCGGGTGGTCGCTACTGCGATTTCGTTGGCCGCGAGGGGCTTCCAGAAAGCGGCAACCTAGTCGCCGGCAACGTCAAGGTCGTCGACAGCCTGTTGAAGATCATCGCACCGGAACTGCCGCCACAACTTTCCCGCTGACATTGGCTTTGTTGGTGCCGGTCTTCGTTGGTGCCCGTAGCCGTTGGGGCTCGACACCCGACGTTGCCTTGTCGTGAAAGGCTGCACCCATCCGATGACGCCTGTCGTTATCGGATGGGGTCGTCTCGGCAGCGGGACTGCTGGACCGAAGTGACAGCATCGACGATCGTGGCGTGAAAATCCCACCCACAAAAAAGCCCGGCTTTCGCCGGGCTTTTGATTTGTTGCTACTGCGAGTTCAGCTTACTGCTGGACCGGCAGTTCCGTGCGGCGGTTCTGAGCACGGCATTCCGCGCTGAGGTCAGTAGTACAGATCGGCTGCGATTCACCGAAGCCCTGCACACCAGAGATCTGGCTGGCGCTGACGCCGTGCGAGAGCAAGTAATCGTTGACGATCTGTGCACGACGATCCGACAGGCCCATGTTGTAGGCGTCGGTACCGATCGCGTCCGTATGGCCTTCAACACGAACCATCACGTTCGGGTTGCGCTGCAGCACGTCAGCGGCCTGATCGAGAATCGCGATCGAGTCGGAGGTCGGCTCCTGCAGGGTCGGAGCGATGTTGCGCTCACCCTTGCGCGGACGGTCGAACTTGAAGTTGATGCCACGCAGGTCGATGACCACGGCGGTCTGGGCTGGCATTTCGTCAACCGGCGGCGGCGGCGGCGGCGGCGCAGCCTCTTCCACCATCGGGGCCGAAGGCGGCGATCCGAAGGTATAGACCAGCCCAACGGTCGCCAGACCATCTACGAAGTGGTTCTCGTCCCCGGCACCCGGAAACTGGCCACGCAGGCTGTTGTTGTCCTTGTCGTAACGAGCGGCGAGCTCGAAACGAATGCCGACGTTGTAGGAAGCGTTGTACTGCATACCGCCGCCAACGGTTGCACCCGGATCCCAGCCACCAGGCTCGATGAAGCCCGAATATGCCTTGTGACGCGCAGCCAGCAGGCCAGCCATCACGTACGGACGCCAGGCCGACCCTTCGGTACCGAAGAACCAGCGGCCAGTCACGCCAAGGGTGACGGTTTCCCATTCCCGACCAGCGCGGAATGAGCCATCTTCGAAATCGGCGTTGTTGATGCCGTATTCGAAATCAACGGCGAGGTTCGGCGTGACCCAGGCACCAGCGCCGATACCTGTGTACAGCGAGGTGTCGGTCTGACGGTCGCCGTCCGGAATAACGGCACCAATGCGCGGAGCAAGGTACCAGCTGCTTTGCGCCTGGGCGATGGACGCGGAGCCCAAGGTCAGGGCAACCAGCGCAAACAAGGCTTTACGGTTCATATGATTTCCTCTTCTTTTCTCGGTTGGTCTTCAGGTCCGACTGAATCGGAACGAAAGCGCAAACAGCATGTTACAACAGGACGGACGCAGGTAAAGATTTTTTTAACAAAATATTTCGGCATGTATTCAGCCGGCCCCGATTGGCAGCCGGCATTCTAGCGGAACCTTTACCACCGATTCAACAGGAAGTGAAGATAGCATTAAGCTGAACGTCAGTCTAGGCCCGCAAAGGCTTAACAACCTTGTCTCGAATGGCAAGGCGCCCCTCTCAGCCTCGATGATAGGGGTGACCGGCCAACATTCCAGCGGCCCGGTACAACTGCTCGATCACGACTAGGCGCACGAGCATGTGCGGCAACGTCAACGGGCCCAGCGACCAACGCTGGTCGGCGGCGGCCAGTACGTCGTCAGAATGACCATCCGGGCCGCCGATCAGTACGGCCAAATCGCGGCCCTGCATGCGCCAAATACCCAGCTGCGCCGATAATTCATCGCTCGACCAGGCTTGACCCCTGCCGTCGAGGGCGACCACATACGCGTCCTTCGGCACCGCTGCCAACAGCGCGGTGCCTTCGTCGCGAATTGCGCGCTGGGTATCGCGGCCCTTGCCGCGCGCGCCAGCCGCGACTTCCACCAATTCGATGGGCAATTCCCGCGACAGCCGCTTGCGGTACTCGGAAAACCCGTCTGCGACCCAGGCTGGCATGCGTTCGCCGACGGATATCAGCCGTGTTCGCATCGAATTGGGGATGCTCTGAACATTCCTAGAGTTCGGCCTCGCCTTCCAGCGCATCGGCGGGCTCAGGATCACCGACGGTCCAGAGCCGCTCCAGGCCATAGAACTCTCGACTGCGCGGCAACATGACGTGGATGATCGCATCGCCGAGGTCGACCAGTACCCACTCGCCCTCGCGTGCGCCTTCAACGCCCAGGGGAAGCTGGCCGATCTGCTTGGACGCCTTGACCACTTCGTCCGCCAAACCCTTGACGTGACGTGACGAGGTACCAGTGGCGATCACGATGAGATCGGTCATAGACGTCTTGTCGCGCACATCCAGCGCAACCACGTCCTTGGCCTTGAGGCGGTCCAGCGCGGCGATGATTGTCGTTTGCAGCAAGGCGTGGGCATTGCTGTCGGCGGTGCTGAGTTTGCGGCGCGCTGCGGCAACGTCTGGCCTCAATAGCTTGCGTGGCGCGGGCTGAGTCCGAGCGGACGACACGCCTCGCGCTGGCGCTTTCTTCGCCACCTTGCGTGGTCCGGATTTTTTCGCGGCAGCCTTCTTGCCGGCGCTCTTGCGCGGCGCAGACTTTGGCGCAGGGGAAAAACGGGCTTCGGCCAGACTGGCCGTGGCGGACTTCTTTCTCGCTGCAGGCTTTTTCGCTGCAGTGCCCGTGCCGGTGGGCGACTTGCGCGCACGCGCAGGCTTTTTTTCTTCAGTCAACGGGTTGAACCTTGCGGCGGCGGCACGCCCGGATTGGCGCAGGCGAAGTATAGGGGCATTCCCGATCAGGGATGCTCTGATCAACCCGACGCAGGCAGCATGGTGTCCGGAAGGTTCACGGATTGGGGTACGTGGCGCAGTGCAGGCTGGCCGCATGGACAAGCCGCGCGCGCCCGTCTGGGTAACTTCCGGGCATCACCCCGTCGATTGAAATCAGAATACTGGGGCCGATCTTCAGAGCATCCCTCTCGCGACACGCCGTCATAGCGCTGGTGGCGGTGTTGCGAAGTCAAAAGGCTCGAGGGTGCCGATCGAATGGCCCTGTTCGGCCAGGTATTCCAGCCAGCGATTGAGGAACGAGTTCAGTCGCAGCCGGCGCTCGAACACGTTGCGCGCTGGTGGCAGTCGGCTGCCAAACATCCGAGTCCAGCGTCGATCGCCTTCGCAGTGCAGCACTTCCGCGACGTTTGCATCGTGGTAGACACGAACGTACGCCGACGGTGCCAGTTCACCCGTCTCGCCATCGGTAAAGCAATACGTCAGGCGCAGGTCGAGCGTATACCGGTGATGTTCGATCACATCCAGGCGAAGGTCGAGATGGTCGTCCAACGACGACAGGTAAGCGCCAGGCTTGAGGGTGGCCGGCGCGAACAGGTGGCTCAGGCGATGGTAATTCTCGGCATACAGGCCCATCAGCCATGCGTAGCGGCTGGGAAGCACCGATCCTGGGTTGTCTAGGATTGCTGACATTGTCCCGATCATAGGGGCAGTGTCACGGCTTCACCAGCCCGACGACCCAAACCATCCTGGGCCGGCCACGCCGTGGCGGCGCAAGCTCAATACAGGCCGGGTCAATACATATGTCGCTCGATGCCCAATTCGGCCAGCACCTTGCTGCCGATCTCCTCAATCGATGTATGGGTCGTACTCTGGACGGGCACGTTTTCACGTCGGAACAGCTTGTCGGCTTGGGCCAGCTCGCGGCGACACTGCTCGAGCGTGGCGTAACGACTGCCCGGGCGACGTGCCTCGCGTACCTGGGCGAGGCGGATCGGATCAATGGTCAGTCCGTAGAGCTTGGCGCGATGCGGAACAAGTCGCTTCGGCATTTCCAGCCGATCCAGGTCTTCTTCGGTCAGCGGGTAGTTGGCAGCCTTCACGCCGTAGTGCAAAGCCATGTAGAGGCAGGTGGGTGTCTTTCCGACTCGCGAGACGCCCACCAGGATCACGTCGGCATCCATGTAATCCACGTCCATTCCATCGTCGTGGGTCAACGCGAAATTGGTGGCGTTGATGCGCGCCTCGTAGGCGACGAAGTTGGTCATGCCGTGCGCCTTGCCAACGCTGGAGCTGCGTTCGGTCGCCAGTTCCTGTTCAAGCGGCGCGACGAATGGCGCAAACACGTCGAGCATCAGCCCATCGCTGGTGGCGATGATGTTGCCAAGCGCGCTGTCCATGATGGTATTGACGATGATCGCGCGCGCGCCGCTGCGCTCCTGTGTTTCGCGAATGCGTTGCGCGGCCGCTTCGGCCTTGGTCGGGTCGTCGACGAACGGAATCCGGAACGTGTCGAAATCGACATGATCGAACTGCGTCAGCAGGCTGTTGCCGATGGTTTCGGCGGTGATGCCGGTGCCGTCGGATATGAAGAACACGGTGCGACGCATGCGGATTCCTGTTGCGATAAATGGCTCGCGAAGTATGTCTTGCTTGCCCGTTGCGGCACAAAGCCTGAAAATTGCGCGCTGTGGCAAACATTTCGCCGCGTTCATTACCATTCGGAGATTCCCTTGAGCGACCTCGTCCTTTGGCTCGATAAACTGCGCATGTCCGATCTCGGCAAGGTCGGCGGCAAGAATTCGTCACTGGGAGAAATGATCGGCAACCTGAGCAAGCTCGGTGTCTCGGTGCCCGGCGGGTTTGCTACGACGTCGCATGCGTTCCAGCAGTTCATCGCGCAAAGTGGATTGGCCGATCGCATCCAGAAACGACTGGTGGGCCTTGATGTCGAAAACGTCGCCGAGCTGACGGTGGCCGGCACTGAAATTCGCCGCTGGTTGGTCGAAACGCCATTGCTGCCCGATCTCGACAAGGCGGTGCGCGAGGCTTACCAGCAACTGTGCGAACAGGCTGGGTCAAACGACATCGCCGTCGCCGTAAGATCGTCAGCGACAGCCGAAGACCTGCCCGACGCCTCGTTCGCGGGCCAACAGGAAACCTTCCTCAACGTGGTCGGCGCGGATGACGTCATCCTCAAGATGAAATCGGTATTCGCGTCGTTGTACAACGATCGCGCGATTGCCTATCGCGTCCATCAGGGTTTCAAGCACGAAGACGTGTTCCTGTCCGCTGGCGTGCAGCTGATGGTGCGCTCGGACGTTGGTGCATCGGGCGTGTTGTTCACGCTCGACACCGAATCCGGTTTCCGCAACGTCGTGTTCGTCACATCGAGCTATGGTTTGGGGGAAATGGTCGTACAGGGTGCGGTCAATCCGGACGAGTTTTACGTCTACAAGCCGACCCTCAAGGCCGACAAGCCGGCGATCCTGCGTCGCCAGATTGGCGCCAAGCAGCAGCGCATGGTCTATTCCGACCGGCCCGGCGAGCGCGTACGCATCGAAGAAACGCCGGCAGCGGATCGCAACCGCTTCAGCCTGAGCGACGAGGACGTGCACGAACTGTCCCGCCAGGCGCTGGTAATCGAAGATCACTACCAGCGGCCAATGGATATCGAATGGGCGAAGGACGGCAATACCGGCCGCATCTACATCGTCCAGGCGCGCCCGGAAACGGTGAAGTCGCGCTCCCGCCCGACCCAGATCGAGCGCTACAACCTGCTCCAGAAAGGGACGACCGTGCTCGCCGAGGGCCGCTCGATCGGCCAGAAGATCGGCGCCGGCAAGGCGCGCGTGGTGCGCTCGATCAAGGACATGGCGCGGGTCGAGCCCGGTGACGTACTGGTCGCCGACATGACCGACCCGGACTGGGAACCCGTGATGAAGCGCGCAGCGGCCATTGTCACCAATCGCGGTGGCCGAACCTGCCATGCAGCGATCATCGCCCGCGAACTGGGCGTGCCTGCCGTTGTTGGCACCGGCGACGCGCTGGATCGAATCCCTGATGGCGCGGAAGTAACGATTTCCTGCGCCGAAGGCGACACCGGTTTCATCTACGAAGGCATCCTCGAATTCGAGCGGACGACGGCAGATCTCGAACAGATGCCGCCTGCCCCGCTCAAGGTGATGATGAACGTCGCCAACCCCGAGCGCGCGTTCGACTTCGCGATGCTGCCGAACGCAGGCGTCGGCCTCGCGCGGCTGGAAATGATTATCGCCAGCCATATCGGCGTGCATCCCAAGGCGCTGCTGGAGTACGACCAGCAGGATGCCGAAACCACCCGAAAGATCAACGAGCGCATGGCGGGTTACACCGATCCGGTGGAGTTCTATGTCGACCGCCTGGCCGAGGGTATCGCCACGATCACGGCCGCTTTTGCGCCGAACCCGGTGATCGTGCGGCTGTCAGATTTCAAATCGAACGAGTACGCCAACCTGATCGGTGGCACGCGCTACGAGCCGCACGAAGAGAACCCGATGATTGGTTTCCGTGGTGCCAGCCGCTATGTCGATCCAAGCTTTGAGCAGGCGTTTGCGCTGGAATGCCGCGCAATGAAAAAAGTCCGCGAGGAGATGGGCCTGACCAACGCCTGGGTAATGATTCCGTTCGTGCGCACACTCGACGAGGGCCGCAAGGTCATCGACGTGCTGGCTCGCAACGGACTGAAACAAGGTGAGAACGGGCTGAAGATCATCATGATGTGCGAAGTGCCGTCGAATGCCTTGCTGGCCGACGAGTTTCTCGACATCTTTGATGGTTTCTCGATTGGCTCAAACGACCTCACCCAATTGACGCTTGGACTTGATCGAGATTCCAGCGTGGTTGCGCACCTGTTCGACGAGCGCGACCCGGCGGTGAAGAAGCTGTTGTCGATGGCCATCCAGACGGCCAAACGCAAGGGCAAGTACGTCGGCATCTGCGGCCAGGGTCCGAGCGACCATCCCGACCTCGCCGAGTGGCTGATGAACGAAGGCATCGAATCGGTATCGCTCAATCCCGATACCGTCGTCGATACCTGGCTGATGCTGGCGCGGAAAAAACGATCCGGCTGAGGTTTGTTGGCGTTGTCGCTACCCGCGCGGTTTTGCGCGTCGCGGCGGCGACACGCCGCGCCGGAACGCCTCAGGCGATGCGTTCGCGCCAGCGTTCGGCCTTGGCAAGAATCTCCGCGCTGTCAATATCGACCAGCTCGCGATCGCGCAACTTGCGCTTGCCGGCAATCCAGACATCGCTGACCTGGTGCCGTCCGGCCACGTAGATCAACTGCGAGATGATGTTGTAGATCGGCTGCATCTCCAGCGCGTCGATGCGGATTGCTGTGAGGTCCGCTTGCTTGCCGACTTTGATCGATCCAATGCTGTCGCCCCAGCCGAGCGCACGAGCCGAACCCAGCGTCGCCGCGCGCAGCACGCTGGCTGCATTGAGCGCCGCCGCATCCTTCGCCACGATCTTCGCGACCAGTGCCGCCGTGTGCATTTCGCCAAACATGTCCAGATCATTGTTCGACGCGCAGCCGTCGGTGCCGATCGCGAAGTTGACGCCAGCGTCGATCAGCGCCTGCGCAGGACACAGACCACTGACCAGTTTCAGGTTCGACTCGACGTTGTGAACCACCGACACGCCGGCTTCCGCGCATTCAGCAATTTCCGACTCCAGCAACTGGGTCATGTGCACGGCGATCAATTGATCGTTGACCAGCCCCAACTGTTTGATCCGCGCGAAGGGACGCATGCCATGGTCGCGCAGGCTGCCATCGATCTCGTCGGCGCTCTCGTGCAGGTGCAGGTGCACGCGCAGGTCGAGCTGGTTGGCGAACATGGCTATGCGTTCGAAATTTTCGTTGGACACCGTGTACGGCGCATGCGGCACAAAGCTTGTGCCGATCAAAGGCGTGCCGCGCAGGTCGTCGTGTACGGCGAGCGCCTTGTCGAAATATTCATCACTGGTCTTTGCCCACGCGGTCGGGAAATCGATCACCGGCAGCCCGACCAGTGCGCGAAAGCCGTGTTTGCGATACGTCGCCGCTTGCACATCCGGGAAGAAGTAGTTCTCGTTGCAGCAGGTAGTGCCGCCGCGAATCATCTCGGCAATCGCAAGTTCCACACCGTCGCGCACGAAATCCGGGCCAATCACCCTGGCTTCGGCCGGCCAGACGTGCTCGTTGAGCCAGCGCATGAGCGGCACGTCGTCGGCGATACCGCGCAACAGCGTCATTGGATTGTGCGTATGCGCGTTGATCAGGCCCGGGATCAGTGCGTGCTGGCCCAGATCCACGCGCTCGCGCGGCGCGTAGCGCGTGTCCGCATCTGCGCGAGGCAGGATATCGATGATCCGTTCGCCATCGACGACCACGACATGGTCGGCGAGCGCCACGCCGTGCGGTTCTACCGGGATTATCCAGCGCGCAGCAATGATCAGGTCTACGATCTTGGCTGGAACGCTTTCGATCATGTCGGACGATTGCCGCCCTGGTTCAAACGCGACATGGCGATCACTTGACTCGACTGACGTACTCGCCGCTGCGGGTATCGACCTTGATGATTTCGTTCTGGTTGACGAACAACGGCACCCGCACCGTCGCGCCGGATTCAAGCTTGGCCGGTTTGCCGCCACCACCAGAGGTATCGCCGCGCACGCCGGGGTCGGTCTCGACGATCTCCAATTCCACGAAGTTCGGTGGCGTCACGATGAGCGGCGTGCCGTTCCAGATCGTGACGATGCAGGGCTCGTTACCCTTCAGCCACTTCGCAGCGTCGACCATCGCGGTCTCGTCAGCACCTATCTGCTCATGCGTTTCGGTGTTCATGAAATGCCAGAACTCGCCGTCCGAATAAAGGTACTCCATGTCGGTATCCACGACATCGGCGGCATCGACCGAATCGGTCGATTTCATCGTCACTTCCTGCACGCGACCGGACTTCAGGTTGCGGTATTTGACCCGGGTAAATGACTGGCCCTTGCCAGGTTTGACGTACTCGGTATCCATGATCGAGCAGGGATGACCATCGACGATGATCTTCATGCCGTTCTTGACGTCGTTCATGCCATAGGAAGCCATGGGCAACTCCTTCGATTCTGCGATAGCCGTGTGCCGCTGCGACTACAATGGTGAGATGGTAAGGATGCAAAACAGTCGCGCATGATAACTGCTATTGGTTCGCCCGCTGCGAACAGGTCACCTCCAAACCGGCGCTGGCAGGCGGTTTGGCGCGATTCGATTACCGATCCGCGCGAGTTGCTCGACGTGCTTGGACTGTCCGAAGAAGCACCAGCACTGCTGCCTGAAACCGACGCCGGTTTCGCGATGCGCGTGCCACGCGGGTTCGTCGCCAGAATGCGGTATGGCGATACCTCCGATCCTTTGCTTTTGCAGGTATTGCCGCAGGCAGCCGAACTGCTCGACCAAGCCGGCTTCGCAGCAGACCCGGTTGGAGACGGGGCTGCCAAGGTTGCCGACGGCGTCATCCACAAGTACGAAGGACGCGCGCTGCTGGTCGCGACGGGATCATGCGCGATCAACTGCCGCTATTGTTTCCGCCGACACTTTCCTTACGCCGACGAGACGGCTTCCTCCTCGTCATGGCGCTCTGCGCTGGCCTTCCTGCGCAGCGAACCCTCGATCACTGAAGTCATACTTTCCGGTGGCGATCCGCTGTCGCTGTCGACATCGAAACTGGCTGAATTCACCGACGCACTATCGACCTTGCCGCAGGTTCGCCGATTGCGTATCCACAGTCGCCTGCCCATCGTCCTGCCCGAGCGCATCGATGACGAGCTGCTCGACTGGCTGGGTCGGACGCCACTGCAAAAAACCCTGGTCGTGCATGCCAACCACGGCAACGAGATCGACGATAGCGTCCGCATCGCCTGTGCTCGGCTGCGTTCAAAGGACGTCACCCTGCTCAACCAGTCGGTGCTGCTGCGCGGCATCAACGACAGCGTCGACGCCCTGGCCGATTTGTCCGAAGCGCTGATCGATGTCGGCGTGGTGCCCTATTACCTGCACCAACTGGACCGCGTTCGCGGTGCGGCGCATTTCGAGGTCGACGACGAATCGGCGCGCGGACTTGTTGAGGGGCTGCGAAATCGTTTGCCGGGCTACCTTGTTCCGCGGCTGGTACGCGAAGTGGCCGGCGAACACTCCAAGACACCGGTCTAGAATGGCCCAGACAACTCCACGCGGCACGGAGTTTTTCAGTCCATCCCAAGACCATGCTCACAGAAACGTCGCGATCGCGTTGCCTTCTCGAAGCCTCTACTGTAAACAGAGGCGATTGCATCGATGAACGAAACGGTGCGGCCGCCGGCCGAATCGTCCCCCGATCCCTGCCTGCCCCAGCCCATGAATCGACCTGACCACATCCTGCGCGTGCTGCTGATCGAAGATTCCGCTGAAATGGCGGAATCGATGGTCAGCCAATTGCGCAATGCCGGCATTCCTATCAGGCCATCCCACGCGGCCGACCTGCCAAGCCTGGAACGCCTGTTGGAACAGGCACCCGACCTGGTCCTGATCGCACTTGCCAATCGCAACATCGGGCTGACGTCGACCATCAATGCGGTTAGTCGAAGCGGCAAGGACATCAGCGTCGTCGGCTACTCCCGCTCCCCCGGGGATGCGCGCGAGGTGGCGAAGGCATTCTCAATGGGCGTCTGCGGTTTCGCGTTTGCCGATCAGCCAGAACATGTTCGAGCCGTCGTCCTGCGCGAGTTTTCCGCCCTAACCGCGCGTCGCAGCCAGCGCCGACTGGAGGCAGCGCTGCGCGAGGCGCAACGCCGTTGCGATGCGCTGCTCGAATCGTCCAAGGAACCGATAGCCTACGAACACGAAGGCATGCATGTGCGTGCCAACAAAGCATGGATGGAAGCGTTTGAAATCGCCGAGACCGATCCAATCGAAGGCATTGCCGTACTCGACCTGATCGCGCCGGAAAGCGCCGACAAGTTCAAGGCGTTGCTGCGCCAGGCCGGCACCGAGGAAGCAACGCTGGAGCGGTTGTCGATCACCGCCCGCAAGATGGATGGCAGCACGTTCGAAGCCATGCTGGAATTGTCCAGCGCCAGCTACGAAGGCGAACCCTGCCATCAAATTATCCTTCGCATGGCCGACGCGCGTTCGGGCGCGGATCCAGAACGCCTGCGGCAACTGGAGGAGATGCGTTCACGCGACCTGGTGACCGACCTCTTCAATCGAAAATACCTTCTGGGTGAGCTGGAGCGCGCCGTCGATGCCACCGCCAGCGGCAGGGCTGGCCATGTGCTGACCTTGTTCGAGATCGACCGTTACCGTGAGTTGTACGACTCCATCGGCACCGTCAACATCGACCTGCTGCTGCGCGACCTGGGTGTCGAGATTCAAAAGCACCTGGGCAGCGAGGAGATCGCCGGTCGTCTTGGCGACCATAGTTTCGCCGTGCTCGGCTCGGACCGGGCCGCCAGCGCCAGCGCCAAGGCGAAGTTTGCCGATTCGTTGCGCGCCGCGCTGGAACAGCGATCGTTCACGGTCGGCAAACAGGAATTCCAGGTTACGGCCAGTTTCGGCGGCACCTTGCTTACCGAAAAAATGGCCAACGTGGGCCAGGTGCTGGGGCAGGCTCAGGAAGCGCTACGCCAGGCCCAGGGCGAGGGTGGCAATCGGGTCGTGTTCGCCGACCTCGCGGCCAAGGCCAAGGCGGACGCCAGCGATGATTCGCAATGGCTTGAACTGCTCAACAAGGCCGTAAACGGACGTGGTTTCGCATTGCGCTACCAGCCCGTCATCGGCCTCAATAGCAATGGCGGCGAAATCTACGAGGTCGTCCTGCGACTGGAGTCGGCGAAGGGCGAAATCAAACCGAACATCTTCCTGCCGGTCGCCGAACGCAATGGCATGCTGGCCGCCATCGACCGCTGGGTCATCGGCGAAGCCATCCGCTCTGCAGTCGCGCGCGAGAAGGCCGGCCATACGACACGTTTTTTCGTCAAGCTGTCGGCCGCGTCGCTGGACGATCCCGGGCTGCTTAAATGGATCGCGCAGCAGATGGCGGAGGCACGGCTTCCCGGCGACACGCTGGTCTTCGAAATGGCGGAGAGCACCATCGTTACCAACCTCAAGACAGCACGCGAATTCCTGAAAGGACTGGAGTCGATCAAGTCGGCCTTCGCCCTGGAGCAGTTCGGTCTTGGGCTCAACTCATTCCAGCTGATCCGGCAGATTCCGGTGCGCTACCTCAAGATTGATCGCAACTTCATGGTCGGCTTGCCGGCTAACAAGGAAAACGAGAACAAGATCCGCGACATCTGCGTGCAGGCCAAGCACGCGGGCAAGCTGACGATCGCGGAGTTCGTCGAGGACGCGGCCAGCATGACCATTTTGTTCGGCTGCGGCGTCAACTTCGTGCAGGGCAACTTCCTGCGCGAACCGGAGCGGACCATGTCCTACGACTTCGGTATTGCCTGACCGGCGGATATCCGCTACCCGCTGATCGCGTCAACCGCGCGACTGCTGGAATAAGGCATCAGCAGCGACGCGTCGTCGACGACTGCGTCCGGTAGCAGGTATCGCGGGTTGCCGCCGCGACGCAGCAGTTCACGAATCGCCGTCGCACTGATTTCCAGCGCACTGACGGCGATCTCGAACACCTTGCCGAACGCGCCATGGTCCGCCACCGATGTGGCAGATATAAAGCGCGACGACACTTGGCTCGCCAACTCGTCGTCCATGTCGAGGGCGTGACCGGGGCGACTCAATATGCCGATGTGCGCATGCTCGAGCAGCTCGCGCCAACGATGCCAGCTCGACAATCCGCAAAAGGCGTCGCGGCCCAACAACAGGACCAGGCTGCGGTCGCGACCAATCTCCTGGCGAAGCTCGATCAGCGTGTCGATCGTGTACGACCGACCGGAGCGCGACAACTCGCGCGCGTCCAGCTTCAATCGATCCTGTCCCGCCAAAGCCGCGCGCAGGATGGCGACGCGTTGCGAAGCCGTCGCGACCGGCTGTTCGCGATGCGGCGGAACGCTGGCCGGCATCAGTCGCAGTTCCGAGGCCAGCGCATCGGCCGCTTCAAGTGCAACGCGAAGGTGGCCGATGTGTACCGGGTCAAATGTGCCCCCGAGTATCGCGAGCGGCGCTTGCGTCACGGATGGACTCATTGCACCAGCAGCGGTGCCGCCTGCCTTGGTTGCGCCATTGCAGCGATCAGGGCCGAAAACTCACGCCAGGCAACGCCGTTGGCCAGCGCGGAATCGATGCCGCCGCGCCCTTTGACAATGCGATCAATCGACCCGGCCTGGTCGAGGCAGCGCTCCCAGTGCGCAATCGGTGCACTGCGCAGTGCACGCTTGAAAACATCCTGGCGATTGCCGCCCCAACCGCCCTTGCCGGCTCCGCCGCCGGCCGTGGCGATCACCTGCCGCAACTGGTTGACCACCCATCCCAGCAGCGCGAACAACTCCTCGCCTTCAGCGCGCAGTCCGTCGACGATGTGCAGCGCGCGTCCAAGATCGCCAGAAAATGCGGCGTCGGTGAGTCGGAATACGTCGTAGCGGGCATCATCGGCAACGCAGTCCTCAAGGGTCGCGATGTCGAGCGGGCGATCTCCGACCAGCAATACCAGCTTGTCGATTTCCTGCGCAGCGGCAAGCAGGTTGCCTTCGACCCGCTCGGCCAGCAGCTCGATGGTTTCAGGCTCGGGCTTCAGTCCGCGCGACCGCATCCGCGCGTCAATCCACGGCGAGAGCGCTTCGCGCCGGACCGGTGCCGCAATCACGTGCGCACCGACCTTGTTCACCGCCGCCGACCATGAGCCTTCGTGCGACTTGCTCCAATCGTGGCAGGTAATCAGCAACAGGTTGTCGGCCGGCGGGTTCTTGCAATACTCGACGATCGCCGCCGCGCCTTCCTTGCCCGGTTTGCCGGTGGGCAGGCGAATTTCGATGATCTTGCGCGTTGAAAACAGCGACATCGAACTGCCGGAACGGGTCAGTTCGTTCCAGTTGAAGTGATGGTCGACATCGTGAATGTCGCGCTCGCTGTAGCCCAGCTCGCGGGCACGCAGGCGCAACGTGTCGGCCGCTTCGATCACCAGTAGATGCTCGCTTCCAGCGACCAACCACACGGGTGCCAATTCGGGTTTCGCCAGCAACGAAGGGAGTCGTTCAATCGTAATTGCCATGTCTGCATTCTAGGGATGTTGCCGCGCAATGTCGGCTTGGCCGCTTTGATAGCGCTGCGGGCTTCGTCCAGGCGCGCGACTGCGTTAAGGTCGCAGTTCCACGACTTGCGAGCTGCACCAATGTCTGCGACTGCCGAACTTGACCCGAATGCCTCCAACGCAAACGAAGCTGGCATCGATCCGAGCCCGATCAATGTCGATGTTGCGATCATTGGCGGTGGTCCGGCCGGAACCACACTCGCCACCCTGCTGAAAAAATACCGCCCGCAAACCTCGATCGCCATCTTCGAGCGCGAGCAATTCCCGCGCGATCACGTCGGCGAAAGCCTGCTGCCGCCGATCGGTGAAATCCTCGACGAAATGGGTTGCTGGGAAGCGATCGAGGCAGCCAATTTCCCGATCAAGATCGGTGCCACCTATCGCTGGGGCCAGAGCGCCAAGCTGTGGGACTTCGAGTTCATCCCGACGGAGAATTATCGCGAAGAAGCCCGACCGCGCCCTCGGACCCAACAATCCAAGCAATTGTCGTTACAGGTGGATCGTGCCCGGTACGATCAGATCCTGCTTGAGCGTGCCCGCGAGGTGGGCGTGGATGTGCGCGAATCCACGGCAGTGCGTTCGATTGAGTGCGACGGTGATCGCGTAAGCAGAATGGCATTGGCCGATGGCCGCACGGTGTCCGCGCGGTACTACATCGATGCGTCGGGCAATGCGGCGGTCCTGCGCCGTGCGATGGGAATAGGCGTGGACCTTGCCACCAAATTGCAGAACATTGCGTTCTGGAGCTACTGGGAAAACGGCGAATGGGCATCGCAATTTCCCGGCGGTGCCACCAGGGTCCTGATTCAGAGCATCGGGGTGGGCTGGATCTGGTACATCCCGATCACGGCGACACGCACCAGCATCGGTCTGGTCGTCCCGTCGCAGTACTACAAGGACGGCGATCGCTCGGCCGATGAACTCTACGAGTGGGCGTTGCAACAGAATCCACTGGTCGCCGACTTGATTCGCAATGCAACACGCGATGGCAAGACCCAAGCAACCAAGGACTGGTCATTCATCGTCGATCGCATGAGTGGCGAGAACTGGTTCCTGGTCGGCGAATCGGGCGGCTTCGCGGATCCCATTCTTTCCGCCGGCATGACTTTGACCCACGTCGGAGCGCGCGAGCTGGCGCATATCCTCGCCGAAGTACTCGACAACCCTCGCGACGAACGTTGGCTGAAAGAGTCCTGGGGCGACACCCAGCGCAAGCGCATTTCGCAGCACATCAAGTTCGCCGATTTCTGGTACGCGGCGAATGGCATCTTCACCGAACTGCAGGACTACACCCGCGAGATCGCTCGCGACGCCGGCATGGACCTGTCCTCGGCTGAGGCGTTTCGATGGCTGGCGACTGGCGGATTCACCACCGACATCCCGGGCCAGGTCGGCATCGGTGGGCTCGACCTCGCCGGCGCGCGCCAAACCATGCAGCGGATCACCAACACCAGCGGCAACACCTGGCAGATATCGAACTACAACCGCTTCCGGCTGCGCACGCTCGGCGCGGAGACGATCAAGGTGCCGATGTATGTCGACGGCAAGGTCGAATGCGCCAAGTGTTACGTGCGCGGCAACAAGCGACTGGTGCTGCAAGGGTTTTTCGGCATCCTGGTCGAACTCATCAAGCGCGAGCGTGACCTGGTTCGCATCATGGAAGCCGTCACCGCGCGCTGTCATGCCGATGGCAATGGCATCAACGCCGACTTCTACCAGAAGCAGGCATTGCAGGCGCTGGAGGTGATGATCAACGACGGCTGGGTCGAGGCCAGCCTCGATCCGAAGCGGCCACGAATCACGCTCGATACGCCCGTGGAAGGACAGATCATCCACACCAACGATGACCTGAATCGACGCATGGCTGAGACTGAAGCCTGACCGAGACTCACCAAGAGAAAAGCCCCGCCGAGGCCGGGCTTTTCTTGACAATCCGAGAATCCGGGCTACTCGAAACTCTGCATTGCAAGCTCGGCGAAGTGTTGTCGAAACGGCGCGAGGCTATCCCCATACGCTGCCGTGCTTGCCGTGGTCCGCCGCAAGGGCTGTCGCACTTGGGCAGCGCTGGCCGTGCGCACTGCTCGTTCCGAGCGATGCGGTTGCAGGCAGGCGTCGTCCCAATCCAGCCCGCAGAATCCAAGCAGGGCGCGAACTTCGGATTCGGTATTCGACGTCAGTGCCTCATGCCATTGCAC
>JBBSLA010000008.1:0-47066 GCA_038255665.1 Lysobacterales bacterium
ATGAGGCCGCGAGGCGCGGGAAACAACCCATCGTCTCGTCATTCCTGCGAAGGCATACTGCTGTCCGAGATGTTTTGGCGGCACGCGGCGCGAGCGCACGCGCCGGTGCGAAGAATTCAACGTGGCACGCAGTGCGTCGCAGGTAGCAAAAATTGTACGTGCGTGTCTCGATTAGCGGCGACTCGACCATACGTTGTAGTCCGGCGCGCTGCGCGTGCCGGGCTACGGTTTCCACCTTCGCAGGAATGACGATGCTTCAGGTTTCGGCGCGACTGCAAATTTGAGTCTGCCGGACCGCCGAGACATCGAAAGTGAACCGCATCAACGGTTTCAGCGCATGACGCCAAAACATTTCGGACAGCAGTGTGCCTTCACAGGAACGACGAGGGTGAGTGGTTATGCACGACTTGGAATTCCCAACCGCGACTGCAGACCTGGTCCCCAAGCCGGTTCATCCGAAGCAGCCCAGATGGCATAAAAGAACGCCGGTTATGGCCGTTCGGGCCGTGGCACCGTTCGCCGGCCGCAGTGTTCGCCCCTGACTATCGGGATTGCGAGCGCGCCGCGTACAACCGCTGATCGGCAATCCGAAGTGCCTTGGTGAGCGGCTCACTATCGGTCCGCACCGCCGAACCGAGCGAAAACTGTACCGGCAACTCGTCGCGATCATCCAGCATGCGATTGCAGATGGCTGCGGTCTGGTCCTCGCCCGCCCCCTTGAGCAGGATCAGGAATTCATCGCCACCTGCCCGAACCACCACATCGTCCGGCCGCACGTGGGCCCGCAGAAACCGGGCGACTTCTATCAATACTTCATCACCGCGTTCATGACCGTGCTGGTCATTGACCTGCTTGAAATGGTCGAGGTCGACGACGACGCAGCCCCACGGTTCGTTCGCTTGCACCTTGGCCGAAACTTCGGCGAGGTAGCGGCGGTTGTAACAACCGGTCAGCGGGTCACGAATGCTCCAGTCGCGCAGTTGGCGCTCGTGACGCTTGTTTTCGGTGACATCCAGCGCGTGGCACAGCACATAGGGCTTGCCCTGTTCGTCGTCGATCACGCTGGTGAATTGCCAGACCCGATGGGTTCCGTCCGCTGCGCGCAACGACATCAGGTCGCCGATGGATTCTGCATCGAGAATGCGCTGCAGGTAACGCTCAACCATCGCGTGCTCGTGGCGGGGAACGAACGCGTTCAGCGGCTTGCCGATCATCTCGAGTACCGAGTAACCCAGCGCCTTGGCAGCCGCCGGGTTGACCGACAGGATGGTGCCGTCGATATCGTGCGTATAGATCAAGCCGGTGCTTTGTTCGAACAGGCGCCGGAACCGGCGTTCGCTGACTTCCATGGCCGCCAGCGCCCTGCGCCGCGAAGTGATGTCCTGGATCGCGCCGACCAGGCGTGTCGCGACACCGTTCTCGTACTCAACCAGTCCGACGACGCGTACCCAGCGCTGGTTACCACCGCGTGGAACGAACGGCACCTCGAAGTCCCATTCGCTGCCGTCGGCCATCGCCTTTTCGATGGACATCCGTACCCTGAGGCTGGCCGCTTCAGGATAGAAATTCAGCGCCTCCTCGACGGTGGGCCGAAAGCCTTCCGGAACGTTGTGCAGGCGACAGGTCTCCCGTGACCAGGTCACCTCGCCACTGGCGACATCCACCTGCCAGCCGCCGACTTCGGCAACACGGCCGGTTCGATCCAGGAACTCTTCGCTGTCACGTTGTTGGCGCTCGGCCGCCTTGCGTTCGGAAATGTCGACGTGGGTGCCCGCGATGATCAACGCTTTACCACCGTCATCGCGGGCGATCACGCCACCCCGGCTGCGAATCCAGATCCAGCGGCCATCCTTGTGGTGCATACGGAATTCGGCGTCGTAGTAGCCGACATCGCCACGAACGTGTGCTTGCATACTCTCGTTGGCGCGATCCCAATCATCACGATGGGTATTGCTACGCCACAAGCTGGCGTTGAGGGTCGGCAGCTCATCGAGCCGATAGCCAATTTGCTCGGCCCAGCGCGCGTCCACCTTCGCCAAGCCGGTTTCCAGGTCCCACTGCCAGATGCCGGCTCGGGTAGCCTGGATGATGTGGTTGAGTCGGGCGTGCTCTTCATCACGCTGCCGGGCAGCCTCTGCGGCTTGGAAAAGCGTGGCCGCTCGCTCCGACGCCTCTGCACGTTGTTGAAGGGCGTGCGCCGCCGCATTCGCAAGCTCAACGAGCGTGGCCTTCTGGGTTGCATCCAGGCTTCGAGGAACGCGATCGATGACGCATACCGTGCCGAGGTTCAAGCCGTCCAGCATGATTGGAGCGCCCGCGTAAAACCGCACATTGGGTTCGCCGCAAACCAGAATGTTGTCGCAGAATCTCGGGTCGAGCAAGGTGTCGGGTATTTCGAAAAGCTGGTCGCCGAGCATCGCGTGCGAGCAGAAGGCGTGTTCGTGAGAAACCTCACGCGCGTCGTCGAAACCGACACTGGCCTTGAACCAATGGCGATCTTCGTCAGCAAGGCTGAGCAAAGCGATCGGCGTTCCCGCGACCATCCCAGCTGCACGCGCGAGTGCATCGAACAGAGGTTCCGCCTCGCTGTCGAGCACACCCAACTGGCGCAATCGCGCCAGTCGTTCGGACTCGTCCTGTGGTAGCGAAACGGATGTCGACATGCAGTATCCTGGCAATCCGTGGCGAGCGCGCTGCCCAACCCCCGGGATATGCGCCAAAAGGCGCGACTATACGCCAGCGATGGATTTGAACGCGGGCCAGCCGACAGGTTCCATTACACCAACGACGATCGGCTGCGTGCCGCCATGAAGGCGGGACGCGCGATTGTACCGATACTGGCGTGGATTCGCCTACGGTAAAATCACTCAAGGATCGCAACCCGATCACGCAATCGGAACGGTCACGGGCTTGGGTTGGATCAAATCCCACAGGTTGCCGTACAGGTCTCGAAACACAACAACCGTTGCATAAGCCTCGTCACGCGGTGATTCGATGAAATCGACGCCACGCGCGAGATAGCCTGCATAGTCGCCGGCAAAGTCGTCCGTGTGCAGGAACAGGAACACGCGACCGCCGGTCTGGTTGCCGATGCGACTGGCCTGTTCTGAATTCGCGGCACGCGCGAGCAGCAGGTTCGCTCCGCCGCGACCGGCTGGCGCCACCAGTACCCAGCGCTTGCCGTTTTCGCGCGGGCTGTCTTCGATCAGTTCGAAACCGAGGACCTTGGTGTAGTAGTCGATAGCGCGATCGTAGTCATCGACGACGATGGCGATGTGGGCGAGGAACTGGGTCATCCGGGGCCTTTGCGGATTGCGTCAAACCTGAGTTTGATCCTCGCACGTAATCGACCACTTCGTCATCGAAAAGCGCGCTCCGCCAGCGAGACCCACATTACTCGTTGGCGCACCAATGCACGTTGAGTCGCGCGAGCGGCGGTTGCCATGCAAGGCGAATCGGCATGGCCGCGATCGGGCCGTCCGACAGTGCAGCGATCAGCGCGTCGCGCTTCTTCGCACCGCGGATCAGCAAAAGCCGCTGGCTCGCCTGGGCGAGGCCGAACGGCGTCAGGCTGAGCCGCTGCGGATAGTCGCCAGCCACCTCGCAATCGGTTGCGTCGATGTGGATATACGGCTGGTTTGCAGCCAACGCTGCGTCGAGATTTCTGGCGCCGGGAAACAGCGATGCGGTATGGCCGTCGTCGCCCAAGCCGAGCAGCGCGGCGACAATCGGCTGGTCGATAGCGTCGCGCCAACGCCGGTTCGCAAAGTCGATCGCAGCTTCCAGCGTTGTTGCCGTTTCGCGCAAGGGATGGAAGTCGGCCGCGGCGGCGCGATCACGCAGCAACTGTTCGCGAATTGCTCGCGAATTGCTGCCATTGTCGTCGGCCGGCACATCGCGATCATCGACCAGGCCGATGGCAACGCGCGACCAATCCAGATCGATTGTCGCTAACCGCCGATATACCGGACCGGGTGTCGATCCGCCGGATACCAATAGGCGAATCGTGCCGTTCGTACTGCCTAGTCCGTCGCTTAGGCAAGCGGCAACAGCATTGGCGGCACCACGCGCCCATGTCGCTTCGTCCTCGCTCTCATGCCATTCGACGCGCGGGTCGTTTTGCAGTGTCGGAGGGTTCATCCGCGTATCTCCGTCAGGTCGACGCCGGCGTCAATGAGTGCGCAGGCAGCCGCACCGAGCAGGCCAGGTTCGTCATGCGTGATGACCATGGTCGGAACCCCCGCGACGATTCGCGAGTAACGGCCCTTGTCGTCAAAGCGGCGACGAAATTCACCGCGCCGCAACCACGGCAGCAACGCGGGCGTGAGTCCGCCCGCCAGGTACACACCATCCCAACCGGCGTAGGCCAATGCCATGTCGCCAGCGACCGCGCCGAGCATTTCACAAAAATTTTCGACCGCGCGAATGCATATCGAGCAACTGCCATCGTCGGCGCGTCCGGTGATTTGTTCCGGCGTCAGCGACTCGGCGGCGGTTCCCGATATTTCCGCGAGTGCGGTGTAGATATTAAACAGCCCCGGACCGCACAGTAGGCGTTCGTTGGACACCCGACCAAAGCGTGCCGAAACGCGAGTCAGGATTTCCTGCTGGTCGATGCCAGTCGGCGCAAACCCGACATGCCCGGCTTCGGTTTCCAGAGCACTGATCACGCCGTTTCGCAGCAGCAGCGCCGACACGCCAAGACCGGTACCAGGGCCGAGCACAACGAAGTTCTGTTCTGGCTTCGATGCAAAACGCGGCAAGGAGATATCGCCGATGCATTGCAAATCGGCCTTGCCGAGCAGGGCAATGGAATACGCCATCGCCGCGAAATCGTTGATCGCCCGCACCTCCTCGAACCCGAGCTGGCGCTGCAACTCGTTCATGGAAATGGTCCAGGCGTGGTTGGTCATCCTCACTTCGTCGCCCATCACCGGGCCGGCGAATGCACAGACCGCATGGGTCGGTCGAGCACCCGGGTTGTGCGATGCATCACCGGCAGCGACGTAGCCGCGATCAGCGAGATCGCTATCTACCGAGTCGGCACCGATATCAACCAGATATTGCCGCGCGGCGTCGGCGAAGGTTGGAAAGCTTTCGACCCGATAGCGTCGAATGCTGACTCGCTCCAAGGGTTCGGGCGTCGCACCGTCGGCAATCGCGAAGCGCACGTTGGTGCCGCCGACATCGGCAAGCAGCGCGCGCGTCACCGGGACGACTCCAGACAGCAGCGGATCTGACATTCGATCATTGAGCACTGTGCCATTGGTTGCGATGGCATCAGCATAATCCAAGGCGCACTTCCTTTTGTTGCGCCTTCGGCGCGTTTCTCCCCTCTCCTGCCGGGAGAGGGGTCGCGGGTGAGGGTCCAGCTCTTGTGCCACGTTTGACTGTGGCGAAATTGCCGCGTTGGTCTTGTCGTTGGCTATCGCCAATCTGGCCAAGCGTTTCGCCGGGCTGCCGCCTGCCGCTTCATCTTTCTTGTTGGCTGTCGCCAGACTGTTCAAGCGTTTCTCGCGCCTGTCGCCCGCCGCCTCGTCTTTCTCGATGGCTGTCGCCAGACTGTTCAAGCGTTTCTCGCGCCTGTCGCCCGCCGCCTCGTCTTTCTCGATGGCTGTCGCCAGACTGTTCAAGCGTTTCGCCGGGCTGCCGCCCGCCGAGCCACCTTTCTGCTCGCACAGAAACATGGCCCAAAGATGCGCCCGTGGCGGGTCGGCCGTGCGATGAAGCCGCCCGACTACGCGAGATGGCTACGGGGTTCGCTGAAGGCGCATCCCTGCACCTGCAGCGAACTGGCCGAATCCATTCGGCCACCCTGCGGGCTTTCCTGCGCCACCTCGCCTCCCCGAATCGGGAGGTGAGTCAAAAGCGAAAAACAGCGCAGCACAACTGCTTGCCTTCGACGTTCCTGCCGCTCCGAATACGCACGATGGCAAACAAGAAGCCTAAAAGCGCTGCCGACGGACCAACTTCTGGAGGCTACGGGCACTTGGGAACGTTTGAGTCTGTGCTTGTCACCGGCAAGATTTCGATGGTGGGAAAGGAGTACGCGCTCGAAAAATAGATCATTGCCCGAACAGATCGTCCATGGTGTAAAAGCCCGGCGGCCTATCGGCGATCCAGCAGGCCGCGCGCAGCGCGCCGCGCGCGAAGATGTCGCGATCGGTGGCGCGATGGATTAGCTCGATCCGTTCGCCGTGGCCAATCAATTGCACATTGTGTTCGCCGACGATGTCGCCGCCCCGGGTAACCGAGAAACTGATTTCGCCATTGCCGCGTGCGCCATGCTCGTGATCGACAGCGACTACTTTGCTCGCGTCAAAATTCACACCGCGTGCATCGGCAACATCGCGACCAAGCACGAGTGCAGTGCCGGAAGGCGCGTCCTTCTTGTCGCGATGATGGGCTTCGTGGATCTCGCAATCGAAGTCGGCGAGGCGTCGCGAGGCGTCGCGAACGAGCTGGCGCAACACGGCGATGCCGATGCTGAAGTTTGCGCTCCACAACAGCGGTATCGTGGCGGCGGCAGTGCGCATCGCGTCGTGTTGGGCATCATTCAAGCCGGTGCTGCCACTGACCAGGGCGACGCCACGCTCGCGAGAGAGCGCCAGCGCATCGTCGAACCCTGCTGCACCGCTGAAATCGATCAGTACGTCGAATGGTCTGGCAGCTGTCTTGTTGCGACCAAGGGCATCGGCAACCATGAAGTCGTGGGACTCCTTGGCAATGCGTTGAATGGCGCGCCCCATGCGACCATCGGCGCCAAACACGGCGATGGTCACGGGGTCGGTCACGACGTGACCCTATCCCAGAACTGCTTGACGCCATCGAGGAACGAGCTGGTGCGTGGCGAATGCGCTTCGGCGCGCTCGCCGGCGAAGGTGGCGTCGAACTTGTCGAGCAGGTCGCGCTGCTCGCGGGTGAGTTTCACGGGCGTTTCGACGACGACGTGGCAGACCAGGTCTCCGACGCGGCCGCTGCGTACCGATTTGACACCCTTGCCACGCAGCTTGATCGTTCGTCCATTCTGGGTTTCCGCTGGAATGTCGAGTTCCGAGGTGCCATTGAGCGTGGGCACCTTGATCTGCGTGCCGAGCGCTGCCTGCGCGAATCGCAACGGAATCTCGCAATGAAGGTCGTCGCCATCGCGCTTGAAGACGTCGTGCTCGCGTACGCCGACTTCGACGTAGAGGTCGCCCGATTCACCACCCGGCGGCCCTGCTTCGCCCTGCCCGGCGAGACGAATGCGATCACCGGTATCGACCCCGGCCGGAATTTTCACCTGCAAGGTGCGCTCGTCATGGACGCGACCTTCACCGCGACAGGTGGTGCAGGGATTGGCGATGGTCTTGCCGGTTCCCGAGCAGTGCGGACATGCCTGCTGCACCGAGAAGATGCCGTTCTGCATGCGCACCTGGCCATGACCGCGGCACGTCGTACATGTGCTGGTCTTGCCATCGGCCGAGCCGCTGCCGTCGCATTTCGCACATTCCGCCAGTGACGGAATGCGGATCTCGCGGTCGATGCCGAGCACGGCTTCTTCCAGGTCCAGTTCCATCATGTAACGCAAGTCCGATCCACGACGCGCTCCGCGCCGGCCGCCACCCATGCCGAAAATGTCGGAAAAAATGTCGCCGAAAATGTCACCAACATCGCCCTGGAACCCAGCGCCATTGCCAAAGCCGTGCTCGAACGCGGCGTGGCCGTGGCGGTCGTAGGCGGCGCGCTTGTTCGCATTGGCAAGGACCTCGTATGCTTCCTTGGCTTCCTTGAATTTTTCCGGCGCTTGCGGGTCGTCCGGGTTGCGGTCCGGATGCCACTTCATCGCGATACGCCGGAACGAGGTTTTCAACTCGCCCGCGCTTGCGGTACGTTCAACCGACAGGATTTCGTAGTAGTCGCGTTTGGACATGCCGATGCACGATCGGGCCCGAGCCAGTCGGGACCGTCGTCTTCCTCCGTTGCAAACCAGTAACGCTCAACCCGCACGCCAGATCGGCGCGCAATGCAGAGTCACTACCGATGGGCGATCAGGCCGTGAGGTCCTTGATCGTGGTTGTGGGGCCGTTGCTCTTGACCGACTCGATGCCGCTGTCCCGCGACGCCGCCGATGCGTACATCTGGCTGCTGCCGATGACCTGGTGGTTGACCGCCTTCAAGGTGAAATACGCCTTGCCGTTGGTTGACTCCAACCGCTCGTAGCGGGTGTCGTCGGGGCTGTTTTTCTGCACCGACGCAATGCCGTTTTCGGCGGCCCCGCGGGTCGTGTACAACTCGCTGGTCAGGATGATTTCCGCGTTGCCGGCTTTCAGCACGAAACGGAACTGGCCATCTTTTGAATTGCTGAGTTCGTAGGAACCTGCCATGACTTTCCCCTTCTGGTTTGGATGGAAAGACGGCCGAATCTTTCCCGTGATCCGGCCATCGGTCTTACTTGGCTTCTTCGTCCTTGACCTCGGTGAATTCGGCATCGACGACATCGTCGTTCGGTGCCGAACCGTCCGCTTGCGCGGCATCGCCCGGCGCTGCATTCGCAGCGGCGAGCAGCGACTGCGCGAGTTCCTCGACCTTGGCGGTCTTGGACTCGATCTGCGCCTTGTCCTCGCTCTTCAAAACCTTCTCAAGTTCCGACACCGCTTCCTCGATTGGGCCGAGCAGGTTGGCGTCGATCTTGCCGCCGTGCTCCTTCATCGCAGAGCGCGTTGCATGGACGACCTGATCGGCCTTGTTGCGGACCGCAACCAGCTCGTGGAACTTCTTGTCTTCTTCCTTGTTGGCCTCGGCATCGGTGACCATGCGCTGTATTTCTTCCTCGGACAGGCCGGAACCGGCCTTGATCTCGACGCGCTGCTCCTTGCCGGTCTTCTTGTCCTTGGCCGACACATGCAGGATGCCGTTGGCGTCGATATCGAACGAGACCTCCACCTGGGGCATGCCGCGCGGCGCCGAATCGATGCCGGCCAGGTCGAACTTGGCCAGCGACTTGTTGTAGCGAGCCTGCTCGCGTTCGCCCTGCAGCACATGCACGGTAACCGCGGTCTGGTTGTCCTCGGCGGTCGAGAACGTCTGCGCCGCCTTGGTCGGGATGGTGGTGTTCTTCTCAATCAGCTTGGTGAACACGCCACCCAGCGTCTCGATGCCCAGCGAAAGCGGGGTCACGTCGAGCAGCAGCACGTCTTTTACGGTGCCGCCGAGCACGCCACCCTGGATCGCTGCGCCAACGGCGACAGCCTCATCGGGATTCACATCCTTGCGCGGCTCCTTGCCGAAGAAATCCTTGACCGCTTCCTGCACCTTGGGCATGCGTGTCTGGCCGCCAACGAGGATCACCTCGGTGATGTCGGACATCGCCAAGCCGGCGTCCTTGACCGCAATGCGGCACGGCTCGATGGTGCGCTTGACCAACTCGTCGACCAGTGCCTCGAGCTTGGCCCGGGTCAGCTTGATATTGAGATGCTTGGGACCGGACGCGTCCGCCGTCACGTACGGCAGGTTCACTTCGGTCTGGTGGGCAGTCGACAGTTCGATCTTGGCGCGCTCGGCGGCATCCTTCAGTCGCTGCAGCGCGAGCGGATCGTTCTTCAGGTCAACGCCCTGGTCCTTCTTGAATTCGTCGACGAGATAGTCGATGACGCGCTTGTCAAAGTCCTCGCCACCCAGGAAGGTGTCGCCGTTGGTCGCCAGTACCTCGAACTGCTTCTCGCCGTCGACTTCAGCGATCTCGATAATTGACACGTCAAACGTGCCGCCGCCGAGATCGTAGACCGCGATCTTGCGATCGCCGCCTTTCTTGTCCATGCCATAGGCCAACGCAGCCGCGGTTGGCTCATTGATGATGCGCTTGACCTCGAGACCGGCAATGCGGCCCGCGTCCTTGGTTGCCTGGCGCTGGCTGTCGTTGAAGTAGGCCGGAACGGTGATGACGGCTTCGGTCACCGTTTCACCAAGGTAGTCCTCGGCGGTCTTCTTCATCTTCATGAGGATCTTGGCCGAGATCTCGGCCGGCGACATCTTCTTGCCGTCGCCGATCTCGATCCAGGCGTCGCCGTTGTCGTGGGCGACGATCTTGTACGGCACCATGCCGATGTCCTTCTGGACTTCGGCATCGGTGAACTTGCGACCAACCAGTCGCTTGACCGCGTAAATGGTGTTCTTCGGGTTGGTCACGGCCTGCCGCTTGGCAGCAGCGCCGACGACCACTTCGTTGTCCTTGAATGCCACCACGGACGGCGTGGTGCGATCGCCTTCGGCGTTCTCGATCACACGCGCGGTGTTGCCTTCCATGACCGAAACGCACGAGTTGGTGGTGCCCAGGTCGATACCGATAATCTTGCCCATGACGCGCTTTCTCCCGGAAAGTTGGTTGGCCGTGAGGCCGATCAATCAAAACTACTGTCAGTTTGGTTCGCGCTGCCGACAGCCTTTGAAGCACTGCCGCATTGCGGTCTGTCCACGATTTGGGGCAGCCAGCGCGGTGTTTCAAGCGCTGACCGCGATCAGCTTTCCGCGACAGTCACCAAGGCCGGCCGCAACAATCGCTCGTTGAGCATGTAGCCCTTCTGGAATACCGCGACGATGGTGTTCGCCGGCTGGCCGCTGTCGGCGACCATCTGCATGGCCTGGTGATGGTCGGGATTGAACGTTTCTCCCGGCTTGCCGACCGTTTTCAAACCACCGGCCTCGACCACGCGAACCAGTTCGCGCAAGGTCAGTTCGACGCCACCGCGCAATGCGCCGGCGTCGGCGGTTTCGGCGGCGAGGCCGCGTTCGAGGTTATCGACCACCGGCAGCAAATCGGCCAGCAGTCTCTCGTTCGCGAACTTGCGCGCCATGTCCAGGTCGCGCTGCATGCGCTTGCGCTGGTTGTCCAGATCAGCACGTTCACGCAGCACCGTCTCGCGCATCGCGGCGAGATTGTTCTCGGCTTCGGCAAGTTGTTCGGTCAACGTGTCCAGTTCATTGGTCTCTATGTCGACGGCTTCGACGTCAACGGGGTCTTCGTCAGAGTTCGGAGCATCGGCCGGGGTTTGATTCGGGTCCATGGTTGTCGGTCACCTGAAACAGATAGGAAAAGATCAGCTGCGGCAGGCTATGGGGCCGGACGACCCCGGTTCAAGGTTCCGGAGATGATCTGGGCAGTCGCCTGCACCACCGGAATGATGCGGTCATAAGCCATCCGGGTCGGTCCGATCACGCCAAGCACGCCCAGAACGCGACCGTCGGCGCTGTACGGTGCGGTGACCAGCGAGTAGTCACCGAGCGCGGCGAAACCCGACTCCTCGCCAATGAACAGCCGCACGCCTTCCGCGCGAGAACAACGATCAAGCAATTGGAGAAGGTCGCGCTTGCGCTGGAAAGCCTCGAACAGTTCGCGCAGGCGATTCACATCGGTAGCGTCCTGACCGCCCATCAAATGGGTCTGTCCGCTGACCAGCATGTCGTTGTCTTCATCGGGCTGGAACACCTGTGCAGCGACTTCAACGGCGGCATTGAGGATGCGATTCAAGCGCGCGCTTTCGTCCTGCATGTCGCGCAGCAGCCGCGCACGGATTTCATCCAGCCGCATGCCGGTGAAATGCGCATTGAAAAAGTTCGCCAGTTGTTCCAACTCGTTGGCAGGGTACTGGCGCTGGGTGACGATGACGCGGTTCTGCACCTGGCCGTCGGTGAACACAATGATGACCAGCAGGCGCTGCGCATCGAGCTGGACGAAGTCGATCTGCCGGAACGGGAATTCCTCATGGCGCGGCACGCTGACCACGCCGACGAAGCGGGTCAGTTCGGATAGCAAACTCGATGCGCTGCCTAGCAGGTCGGGCGTGCTGCCCTGCATCGGCAACTCGCTGCGCAAGCGCGACATGACGCTTTCGTCGAGCGGACGCGTTTCGATCAGGCTGTCGACAAACACGCGATAACCCTGCGCGGTGGGAATTCGTCCCGCCGAGGTATGCGGCGCAGCGACCAGACCCGCTTCTTCGAGGTCGGCCATGATGTTGCGAATCGTCGCTGGACTCACGTCGAGCCCCGAAGACTTCGACAGGGTCCGGGATCCTACCGGCTGGCCATTGGCGATGTACTGGCCGATCAAGGTACGCAACAGCGCACGCGAGCGGATATCGAGCTGGATCGGAGGTTTCTCGGCCATTGCCGTCGCAGCATATCGGCGAATGCGCCTCGGTTATAGTTCGCCGTCATTCGCGCCACGCCTGCCCATCCATGCTGGAACGTCTTTACGTCAAGGATTTTGCGATCGTCGGTGAAGCCGAGATTGGCTTCGGCCCCGGCATGACTGTGGTCAGCGGCGAGACGGGCGCGGGTAAATCCCTGCTCGTCGATGCGCTGCTGTTGCTGGCTGGAGGTCGCGGCGACGCGGGCATGATCCGGCACGGCAGCGAGCGTGCCGAGCTGTCGGCGAGCTTTGATATCGGCTCGCGAAGCGACATCGCCGGCTGGCTGCGCAACGAAGAACTCGACGATGAGAACGCCTGCGAACTCCGCCGCGTGATTCGCAGCGAAGGCCAGTCGCGGGCCTGGATCAATGGTCGCCCGGTAACGCTGACCCAACTGCGTGCGCTCGGCGAACAGTTGATCGAGATCCATGGCCAACACGACCAGCAGGCGCTGCTCGATCGCGGCTTGCAGCGCAACTTGCTCGATGCGTTTGGTGGGCATGGCGACCAGCTTTCCGCATTGCGGACGACCGTGCGCGACTGGCAGCGCGTGGGCGGGGAAATTCGCACACTCACCGATGGCCACGATCATGGGGAACGGGTGGAGTGGCTGGATCATCAATTGACCGAACTCGACGCCGTCGCTCTCGCACCCGAGGCGCTGGAAGATCTGGAAGCCGAACATCGTCGCCTTGGCAACGCCGGCCAACTGGTCCAGGGCGCTGCGGGACTGGCGGAACTGATCGATGGCGACAGCGAGTTCAGCCTCAACCGGCTGCTCGCGCGTGCTCATGCGGAAGCGGCGCGGCTTGCCGAACTCGACCCGCGACTGGCCGAGATGGCCGGCGGCGTCGACGCGGCGCGGATCGAGCTCGACGAAGCCAACGCCAGCCTGTTGCGTTACCAGGATTCGCTGGAGCTGGACCCGCAACGACTGGCCGACATCGACATCCAGTTTGGCGTGCTGCATGACCTTTCACGCAAGCATCGCGTGCCGGTCGAAGAGTTGAATTTGCACGTGACCAGCTTGCGGGACGAACTGGAGCAGTTGCGCAATGCCGGCGAGCGGCTTGGCCACTTGCAGGAAGAACTCAAGCAATTGGCCAGTCGCTACCAGGAACAAGCCTCGTCGCTCGCGAAGGCACGCGTGAGCACAAGCACGCGCATGACCATGGCCGTCACCGCGCTGATGGATGAACTGGGCATGCGCGGCGGCCGATTCGAGATCGAGTGGGAGCCGACCGGGTCCGCGAATCCCGATCCAAACGGCACCGAGCGCTGCGAATTCCTGGTGAGCGCGAACGCTGGGCAGCCGCCACGACCGTTGCGCAAGATCGCATCGGGTGGCGAGTTGTCGCGAATCAGCCTGGCGATCGAAGTCGCGGCGCTGGGGCTGGATGCGGTCGGCACGATGGTCTTCGACGAAGTCGACAGTGGCATTGGCGGCGCCATCGCCGAAGTGGTCGGCCAGAAGCTTAGACGCCTTGGCAGCGAGCGCCAGGTGCTGTGCGTGACCCATCTCCCCCAAGTCGCCGCGCAGGGGCATGCGCAGCTGCGGGTCAGCAAGGCCAGCGCCAAGTCGGCAACGACGACCATCGTCGAAGCGCTCGACGCGCAGGCCCGCGTTGCAGAAATCGCGCGCATGCTCGGCGGCGTAAGCGTCAGCGAAGAATCGCTGGCCCACGCTCGGCAAATGCTGAGTGATGCCCAGTCGTCGCCGTAGCCGAAGCTTGGCCAACCGGCCATCAATCGACGGATCGGCTAAACTGGTTCTTCGAATCAACTGTCCGGAAAGCCTCGCATGAACTCCCGCTCCTATTCGCGCATCGGCATCCTCGTGCTGCTGGGCCTGGTCATGGCCGCGACCCGTTCGCACCACTTCAGTCCGCTGGCAAATGCCACCTGGGGTCCGTTGCCGGACGCGTCCTGGGCGGTGTTCTTTGTAGCCGGCTACTACTTGCGCGACCGGCTGCGTTGGGCATTCCCGTTGCTGATGGCGCTGGCGGTCGTGGTCGACTACTTCGTGATCAGCGCGACGGGCGTAAATTTCTGGACCCACTACTGCGTCTCGGCGTCGTACTGGTTCCTGTTGCCGGCCTACTTCGTGCTGTGGATGGGCGGTGCTTGGCTCGCGACAACGGGCGCCGGCCAACACTGGCGCGACCTAGGCAAGCTCGCCGCCGGCCTGTTGGTTGCGGTCAGCGTCAGCTACATCATTTCCAACGGCAGCTACTACTGGCTCAGCGACACCTGGTTGGCGACCAGCGCCGATGGCCGCAGTTTCACGGGCTGGATGGGCAACCTCGCCGACTGGTACCTGCCGTACCTGCGCATTACCGCGCTCTATGTCGGCGTTGCCACTGTGCTGCACGTCGGCGCCCTGAAAGCGTTTGGCAGCTTGCACGGGGCCGCTGACCGTTCCTTGCCGAACAAGTAGGGTCGCGGCATGGGCAACCGCCTCTCGAAGATCTACACCCGCACCGGCGACGATGGCAGTACCGGGCTGGGCGATGGCAGTCGGACCGGCAAGGATTCGCTGCGGGTCAGCGCCTACGGCACGGTTGACGAACTGAACAGCAGCCTCGGCATCGTCCTGGCTTGCGAATTGCCGGACGCAGTTCGTGATCGCCTGATCGAAATCCAGCATGAGCTTTTCGATCTTGGCGGCGAGCTGTGCATCCCCGGCATGGCGTTGATCGAGGCCAGCGACATTGACCGCCTTGAGAGCACGCTGGACTCGTTCAACGAGGACCTGCCGGCGCTGAAGGATTTCATCCTGCCCGGTGGCGGCAGTGCCGCAGCGCATTTGCACCTGTCGCGCACCATCTGCCGGCGTGCCGAGCGTGATTCGGTCGCGCTGAGTCGCGAAGAGTCGGTGCGGCCCGAAGCCATTCGCTATTTGAACCGGCTTTCCGACTTGCTGTTCGTGCTCGCCCGCGTGGTCGCCCGCGCATCGGGGCACGGTGAGGTGCTGTGGCGCAACGAGCACCGCAAGCGCGGCGGATGAGCGAGGCCTGCACCTTGGGAAATGCCGGGCTGGTTCGGCTCCAAGGACCTGATTCACGCAGCTTTGCGCAATCCCAGTTTTGCAGCGACGTCGCCGCCCAGCCCGCGGACGATTGGCGGTGGAGCGGTTGGCTCGATGCCAAAGGCCGGGTTCGCTATTTCTTTGCCTTGGTCGACGCCGGTGACGATGGTTTGCTGGCATGGCTGCCGTTGGGTGATGCCGCGTCGTTCGCGCTGGAACTGCGGCGCTTCCAGTTTCGCGCCAAGCTGACCATCGAAAACGTCGAAGGATTCAGCCTGATTGGCCAGTTCGACGTTGCGCCCGGGTCGCCGCGCTGGCAACGCGATGGCGACGCGTTCCAGTTGCGGTTGGATGGTGCAACGCCGCGCCTCGTGCGGCTCGCGACCGGGTCGCATTCCGAAGTCGACCTCGATTCGTTGCAGCGTTGGAGGGGATGCGACGCCAGCGACGGCCTGCCGCTTATCGATGCCGCCTGCGCGGCGGAATTCGTTCCACAGGCGCTGGACCTGGAGCGATTGGCCGCCGTCAGCTTTCGCAAGGGTTGCTATCCCGGCCAGGAGATCGCCGCCCGGATGCATTTCCGCGGCGGCAACAAGCGTGGACTGCGCGTCGTTCGTTGGGATGCACCGAGCGGGTCAGCCATCCCTGGTGCTCGGCTGCTCGGCACTGATACGGAAACCACCGTGGGCACCTTGCTCTACAGCGGCCTCGATCCGATTGGTCCGATTGGCTTGGCCGTACTGGCCGACCCGCGGCGTACTGAGGGAATCGCCCTGCGCGATGGCACGCAAGTCCGCTGCAAGGCGATCTGATCCGTGCACGAAAGTCAGGTTTGCTGCACTGCGACATTTCGCGCACGCCATTATCCACCGCCGGTTGCATCAGATTGGCTCACGCATTTGAGCCAATAGCAGCGGGGAGATTATGGAAAATCAAAAAACTCAAGCAATACAAGCATCAGGCGTTTCTGGACAGAAGCTGAACAGAGGTGTCACGGCGGCACGTGACAGCGATGCTGCGATGCCGTAAGGTTCGCGCCGACTGCTGCCAAACCGGTCAGGATTAACCGGCTGCCAGCAGTTTGTCGCTGCGAAATGAGCGACATGCTATTGCACCACCACGAATCCACACGACTGCCGCTGAGGGCAGACCCGAGTGGCGCAAGACAGCAACCCCGTTGGGCAACGATGCCAGGCGGATTATCGAAGGGCCCGGCCAGGAATGGCCGCGCGGGACAGTCGATCTGCCTTTCGACGACGTCCCACCTGGACCAAAACCACGGTCGCGGGACGCCCCAACAACCAGCTTCGGCCAAACTCCACGGCGCCTGCGCGGTGGGCTGGGCGAGCGGAAAACCATTGGAGTCACTGAATGAAACTGGCCTTCCTGCTTTGGCTTGCATCCGTATTGCCTGCGCCCGTCGCAGACCAGGTGTGCCTGGCAACCACCGTGTACCTTGAAGCACGCAGCGAGCCAGAAGCCGGCCAGTTGGCGGTCGCCGAAGTGGCGATGACCCGTCGCGACAGCGGTCGCTGGGGCGATACGGTGTGTTCGGTGCTGCGGTCTCCGAACCAGTTCGCGCTGTCGACGACCCACCCGGGTTTCGTCCTGCGCAACCCGGTCGCGTTGGCGAAGGCATGGCGGATCGCTGGCCGGGTTACCCAAATGTGGGCACTGCCGCATGAGGAGCGTGACCTGGTCGTTCCGTACGCCAACTCTTTCTACGCGTCCAGCATCGATCCGCCGGCCTGGGCCAAGAATCGGGTCGCGACGATCGGTTCGCATTACTTCTATCGGGTCAATTGATCGTTCCCGATTCGCCGGCAATCGTGCAGCCGGGATGACCAACGCGTCAACGCAGCCGTAGCTTCCACGCGTTGAGAACTCCGCCGCCCAGGTGGTGGCGAATCACCAGCCGCATCAACTGGCGCAAGTCGCGCAGGCCCGTCGCATCGGGTGCCCTATCAGCCGCCAGCGCGAGCAGGCTGGAACCGCGCAGGCGCAAGCCGCTGGATCGGGACATTGGCGCTCGCGGTCCGGCTTCGACTTCATAGTCGTACTCGCCGTCGGGATCGATATCCGATCGATCGTCGGCGCTGTGCATCAACGGCAGCGCATAACCCAGGTTTTGCAGGAAATCCCGCTCAAATCGACGCAAGGTCCACCCGGTCGACTCGCCGGCGCCGAGGCGCTGCAGGCATTGTTCGTAATCTTCGAAAGTTCGCATCTGATCGTCGCCCCGCCGACCCAAGCGCAACACAAGTTCGTTCAGATAGATGCCCGCGAACAACCGCTCGCCGGTCAACGTGGGCATCGCAGGACCAGACTCGGCCGCAGTCAAGGTGACCAGCTCTCCGTTCCCGGACCATCCAATCTGTAGTTGCTGCAGCGGCTGCAGCACTCCACGCCAGCGTGATTTCTCCTTGCGCACACCGCGAGCGACCAGGCCGACCTGGCCGTGATCGCGAGTCAGCGCGTCGACCAGCAGCGACGTTTCACGGTACGGCCGGCTGTGCAGGACGAATGCAGGCTGGTCGCCGACGCGGTTCATGGGCAAGTACCGGGCTACTCGCGGCTGAAGCTACTCTGCGTAACCGAAGCTCTTCAGCGCCGCGTCGTCGTCGCTCCAGTTCTCGCGCACCTTTACCCACAGTTGCAGGAACACCTTGCGACCGAACAGCTTCTCCATGTTTCGTCGGGCGTTCGACCCGACCGATTTCAGCACGGAGCCGCCACTGCCGACCACGATCGCTTTTTGGCTATCGCGTTCGACCCAGATGGCGGCGGAGATTCGCGCCAGGCCCTTGTCGTCGACGAACTGCTCAATCTCGACCGACGTGGCGTAAGGCAGCTCATCCGACAATCGCACCATCAACTGCTCGCGGATCATTTCAGCAGCGATGAAGCGCTCGCTGCGGTCGGTGATGTCGTCATCACCGTATTGCCAGTCGCCCACCGGAAGGCGGCCGGCGATATCGGCCAGCAACCGCTTGTTGCCATCGCCGCGACGCGCGCACAGGAAGTGCACGCCAGCGTAGTCGCGACCTGACATCAGCTTTTCGGCGAGTGGCAACAACGCCGTCTTGTCCTGCTCCAGATCGACCTTGTTGACGACCAGCAAGCGCGGTACCGAGTGATCGGCCAGCATGGCCCAGACATGATCGTCCTCGTCGGTCCAGCGGCGTACATCGACGACATGCACGATCACGTCGGCCTCATCGGGAACTTGCCGGGCGACGCGATTCAGTTGCCGATTCAATGCCCGCTTGGCGCCAAGGTGCAGGCCAGGCGTGTCGAGGAAGACCAGTTGCGCGTCGTCGCGCGTTACCACCCCCGCGATGCGATGGCGGGTTGTCTGCGGCTTCGGCGAGACGATGCTGAGATGGGTGCCGATCAGCGAATTGAGCAAGGTCGACTTGCCCACATTGGGTCGACCGACCAAGGCGACATGGCCAAAGCGTTGGGTTTTGTTGTTCGTCATGACTCGACCTTGATCGGTTTCTTCGGGATGCGCGGCAACAATAGTTCTGCGGCGGCTTGTTCGGCCGCGCGCCGGCTGGGACCGGTCGCTGTCTCGCGCAGTGCCAGCGCTTCGACGATGCAGGCGACCTCGAAGGTAAGGGAGTGATCCTTGCCTTCGCTACTCAGCAACTCGTACTGCGGGATATCAAGCCCATGCGCCTGCAGTGTTTCCTGCAAGCGCGTCTTCGCATCTTTTTCGACGTACTTGCCCGCCAGTCGCAACGGTTCCGCGAACAGGCTCCGGACCAGCTCGCGGCAGGTGTCGAAACCGGCATCGAGGTAGATCGCACCAACCAGCGCTTCGAATGCATCGGCGAGTATCGACTCGCGTCGATGGCCTCCGGTCTTCATTTCACCGGGGCCCAGTTTCAGGCGCGGTCCCAAGGCTTGCTGGCGCGCCAGCGCGGCCAGCGCCGCGCCGTTGACGAGGGCGGCACGAAGCCGGGTCATCTCGCCCTCATCGGCCTTGGGCCATGTTTCGTAGATCAATTCAGCGATCAGCAGATTCAGCAAACCGTCGCCGAGAAATTCGAGCCGCTCATAGTTGCGCCGACCGGCGCTGCGATGGGTGAGCGCCTGATCGAGCAGTTCCTGCGACTCGAACGAGTAGCCCAGCGCTTGCGTGTCGCTCACCCTGGGCCAAATCCAGACATCGGCACCGACCGATCAAAGCTGACCAGCAGGTCGATGTTTCCGGCGAAATTGACGCGGCGCTGGTAGGCGATCCGCAAGGTGGCTCCGCCGCCCTGTCGGATGACCTGGATGGATTGTGGTGGAATCGATGAATCGTCAACGTACTGGATCGAAAACTTCAGCGAAAGATCGCCACGAATCTGCTCGATGGTCTTCTGGCTGGCACCGGGTTCCTTGGCGACCAGGTCCTGCGATTTCTTGACACCATCGTTCTCGATGTAGATGGGCACCAGCCGCATTGCCGAATAGGCGAAGAATCCAAGCACGGCAAGCACGATCAGGAAACTGATGAAGGTGATGCCACGAACGCGCGGTCGGTTATTCATGCGAGTGCCCTTTCTTCAATCGTGAGTCAGTGAATCACCGTGCCGATGCGACCAAAGTCGATGCCGCCGGAATAGTTCATCCACACCACCATGGCACGTCCGACCAGGTGTTCTTCTGGCACGAAGCCCCAGTAGCGACTGTCGAGGCTATTGTCGCGATTATCGCCCATCGCGAAATACTGGCCTTCCGGGACGGTCCAGGCGCCTTCGCGGCTGGCAGCCTCGGGCAGGTTCATCATCTGGTGGCCGCGTTCGGTCAGCTTTTCGTTGAACACCTGGCCGCCCGCCATGCTTCGCCCGCCCGGTTCGGACGGACCGGTGTAAGGGCCGGTGTAGTCCGCTTCAACCTTAACGCCATTCACGAACAAATTCTTGTTCTGGTAGCGGATTTCATCACCCGGAAGGCCAATGACGCGCTTGATGTAGTCCACCTTCGGGTCTTGTGGGTAGCGGAACACGAAAACATCCCCGCGCTCGGGTTCGCCAATGCTGATGATCTTCTTGTTCAAGACCGGCAGGCGCAGGCCGTACGCAAATTTGTTGACCAGGATGAAATCACCAACAATCAGAGTCGGCATCATCGAGCCGGAAGGGATCTTGAACGGCTCGGCGATGAAGGAACGTACGACCAGGATCACCAGCAGCACCGGGAAGAACGAGCGCGCGTACTCGGTCAGGGTCGGCTCGCGCAGCGCCAGCTCGAAACGGGCTCGGCGCTCTTCTTCGGTGATTCCTTCGATATTTTCCACGCTGGCGGCGCGGCGGCGGCGACCGGGCAGGAAGAACACGGTGTCGATCAGCCAGATAACGCCAGTCACGGCGGTCAGCACGACCAGTATCAGGGCAAGATTGAGATCCACGTTTGGGTCCTGTTGGGTAATTCTTGGGTTACGACTTCGACATGCTGTCGGTGGTTGCGCTATTTGTCCATCTGCAGGACGGCGAGAAACGCTTCCTGCGGAATCTCGACGTTCCCGACCTGCTTCATGCGCTTCTTGCCCGCCTTCTGCTTCTCCAAGAGCTTGCGTTTGCGCGAAATGTCGCCGCCATAGCACTTGGCCAGCACGTTCTTGCGCAGTGCCTTCACGGTGGAGCGGGCAACGATCTGCGCCCCGATCGCGGCTTGGATGGCGACGTCGAACTGCTGGCGCGGCACCAATTCCTTCATCTTCTCGACCAACTCACGACCACGTCGGTCGGCACTGGAGCGATGCAGGATCAAGCTCAAGGCATCGACGCGATCGCCATTGATCAGCACGTCGACGCGAACCAGCGGCGCGGCCTGGAAGCGTTCGAAGTGGTAATCCATCGATGCGTATCCACGCGACACCGACTTCAACTTGTCGAAGAAATCCAGCACCACCTCGGCCAACGGCAGTTCGTAGCTGATCTGCACCTGGCTGGCCATGTAGTTGATCGAGCGCTGCACGCCGCGCTTGTCCTCGCATAATTTGATGACGTTGCCGATGTGTTCGGGCGGCGTGAGGATGTTCGCAACGATGATCGGTTCGCGAATTTCGTCGACGTACTGGCTGGCTGGCAGCTTGGCCGGATTGTCCAGCGTCAAGACGCTGCCATCGGTCTTGAGAATTTCATAGACCACAGTCGGCGCGGTCGTGATGAGGTTGAGGTCGTACTCGCGTTCCAGCCGCTCCTGGATGATCTCCATGTGCAAGAGGCCAAGGAACCCGCAACGAAATCCGAAGCCCATCGCTTCGGAGCTTTCCGGTTCGAACGCCAGCGCGGCATCGTTCAGGCGCAGTTTTTCCAGCGCCTCGCGCAGCGCCGGGTAGTCATCGGCCGAAACCGGGAACAAACCAGCGAACACGCGCGGCTGCATCTTTTGGAAGCCCGGCAAGGCGTGCGGCGCAGGCGAACCCGCTGAGGTCAGCGTGTCGCCGACCGGTGCACCGTGCACGTCCTTGATCGATGCGGCGATCCAGCCTACCTCGCCCGCGCGCAACGCGGTCTTGGGCAGTCGCTTGGGCGTGAAAACGCCGACGGAATCGACCTCGTGGCTGCGCCCGGTCGACATCACCATCACCTTGTCGCGCGGTTTGATCTCGCCCTGCATGACGCGCACCAGCGACACCACGCCAAGGTAATTGTCGAACCACGAATCGATGATCAGCGCCTGCAGGCGATCGGTATCGCGCGGCTTGGGCGGAGGGATACGGGCAACGATCGCTTCAAGTACATCGCCCACGTTCAGGCCGGTCTTTGCGCTGATCGCGACCGCATCCGTCGCGTCGATGCCGATCACCGCTTCGATTTCTTCCTTGACCTTGTCGACGTCGGCAGTCGGCAGGTCGATCTTGTTGAGCACCGGCACCACTTCCAGGCCCATTTCGACGGCGGTGTAGCAGTTCGCCACCGATTGTGCCTCGACGCCTTGCGCCGCATCGACGACCAGCAGTGCGCCTTCGCAGGCAGCCAGCGATCGACTCACTTCGTAACTGAAATCGACGTGCCCTGGCGTGTCGATGAAATTGAGCATGTAGACCTGCCCATCTTTCGCCGTGTACGGCAGCGACACCGACTGCGCCTTGATGGTGATGCCGCGCTCTCGCTCGATCGGATTGTTGTCGAGCACCTGCGCTTCCATCTCGCGTTCGGTCAGGCCGCCGCAGATCTGGATGATGCGGTCGGCAAGCGTCGACTTGCCATGATCGACATGGGCGATGATCGAAAAATTTCGGATGTTCTGCATCGGGAGCGGTTTGGCCGGACTGCCAGGCAATAGGCAAGCCGACGATTATCGCAGAAAGCACCGATCCCTACCGATTGCGCGGGAAAAATCCGCCTACATTCGCTCCCCAGCGAGCGTTCAAGGCGAGGTCACGCTCAGGCGAACGAGCGCAGGCACCAGTCGAACAACGGGCCCCAGGCGACACCGAGCACCACCAGAGCCAATCCGTTCAGGGACAGTGTCCAGCGCAGTGGCTTGTCGTCCGGCAGCGCCAACGCGCCTTCGTCGGCCTTGTCGAAATACATCACCTTGACGACACGCAGGTAGTAGAAGATGCCGACGATCGCAAACACGATCGCCACGATAGCCAGCCACATGTATCCGGCGTCGACTGCAGCTTGCAGCACCAACAGCTTGCCGAAGAATCCGAACAACGGCGGCACGCCGGCCAGCGAGAACATCACGATCGCCATCAACCCCGCATACCACGGACTGCGCTGCGCCAGCCCACGGAAATCATCGATTTCCTCGGCTTCGAAGCCGGCGCGCGACAGCACCATGATCATGCCGAAGGCGATGGCCGCAGTGATCGAATAACTGATCGCATAGAACAGCGCCGCCGCATATCCTGCAGCGCTGCCATTGACGAAGCCGAGCAACAGGAAGCCTACATGCGAGATCGTCGAGTACGCCAGCATGCGCTTGAGGTTGGTCTGGGCAATCGCCAGCACGTTGCCGACCACCAGTGAAAACACCGCGAGGATCGCCAGCATCAGCGTCCACTGTGCGCTGAGCGGACCCAGCGCTCCGTCGAGCAAACGCCAGGCCATGCCAAACGCGGCGAGTTTTGGCGCCGAACCAATGAATACGGTGATGGCGGTTGGCGCGCCCTGGTAAACATCGGGCAGCCACATGTGAAATGGCGCGGCGCCGAACTTGAAGGCGATGCCGGAAATCAGGAACACCAGTCCAAACGCAATGAGGTTCGGATGCGCGACGCTGCCAATCGACGCATGGATGGTCGCCAGATCGAGGCTGACCGTTGCACCATAGATCATCGACATGCCATACAGGATCAGTCCCGATGCAAGCGCTCCCAAAACGAAATACTTGATTGCCGCTTCCGACGACGTCGAACTGTCGCGATTGAGCGCGACCAGTGCGTACGAACACAAAGTCAGCAATTCCAGACCGAGATAGACCGTGATCAGACTGCCGGCCGACACCAGCAGCATCATGCCCAGCGTCGCAAACAGGATCAGCAGATAGATTTCGCCGATCAGAAGTTTGCGCTCGCGCAGGTAATTGCGCCCGTACACCAGGCTGAGCGCGCTGGTGAGCAGGATGAAGACTTTCAGGATGGTCGCGACACCGTCGCGGATGAACATGTTGTTGAACGCCAACATGCGTTCGCCGGTTTCTGGTGCGCCGATGCAAACCAGCACGGCGGTGATCGCCAGTGCGAGCAACGACAGCCAATGCGTCAGCGCGCGGGAAGTCTGTTCGACGAACAGGTCCAGCATAAGGATCAGCAGGGTTGCGCCGAGCAGGACCAGCTCGGGCATCAGCACCAGCAGGTCAACGGGATTGAATGTCATCGTCATGCCTTGGCCAGCAGCAGGCGGCCGACCACCTGCTGGATCGAGGTATCCATCAGGTCCGTCAGCGGTTTCGGATACAGGCCGATCAACAACACGCCGATCGCGAATCCACCCAGCACGATCCACTCACGCGCATTGATGTCGTGCAGCTTGGCGACCTTGTCATTCGCCACCTCGCCAAAAATCACCCGCTTGACCAGCCACAAGGTGTACGCCGCGCCGATGATCAGGGTGAACGCGGCGACGAAAGCAAACCAGAAATTGGCCTGGAACGACGCCAGGATCACCATGAACTCACCGACGAAACCGCTGGTGCCGGGCAAGCCGACGTTGGCCATCGCGAACAGCACGAAGAACGTCGCGAACCACGGCATCGTGTTGGCGACGCCACCGTAGTCGCGGATCATGCGCGTGTGCATGCGGTCGTAAAGCACGCCGATGCACGAGAACATCGCACCCGACACGAACCCATGCGAAATCATCTGCACCATCGCGCCCTGCATGCCGAGCTGAGCGGCCTGCAGGTTGTTCTGATCGCGGACCAGGGCCAGCGCGATGAAGATACCCAGCGTCACGAACGCCATGTGAGCGATCGACGAATAGGCGATCAGCTTCTTCATGTCGTCCTGCACCAGGGCAACGTAGCCGATGTAGACGACGGCAATCAGGCTCATTGCGATCACTACCCAGGCATATTCCTGCGAGGCATCAGGCGTGATCGGCAGCGAGAAGCGCAGGAAGCCGTAACCGCCTACCTTCAGCATGATCGCGGCCAGAATCACCGAGCCGCCGGTCGGTGCTTCGACGTGCGCATCAGGCAGCCATGTGTGCACCGGCCACATCGGCACCTTGATCGCGAACGCGACCAGGAACGCGAAGAACAGCCAGGCCTGCTCTGTTGACCCCAGGCCCGCGTTCGCGAAAGCAGCCAGCGAGAACTCGCCCGTTTTCATGTGCAGGTAGATGAGACCAACCAGCATGAAGATCGAACCGATAAAGGTGTAGATGAAGAACTTGAGCGTCGCATACACGCGTCGCGCGCCACCCCAGATGCCGATGATGATGAACATCGGGATCAACATCGCTTCGAAGAAGATGTAGAACAGGAGGGCATCGGTCGCCGCGAATACGCCAATCAGCAAGCCTTCCAGCGCCAGCATCGCCGCCATGTAAAGGCTGACCTTCTGCTTGATCGGGCCCCACGATCCCACGATTACCAGCACGCTGGTGAAGCCGGTCAGTCCAATCAGCGCGACGGAAATACCGTCCGCACCGAGCGCGTAATTGGCCCGCAATGCGTTGATCCATGGATGCAGTTCGATGAACTGCATCGTCGCCGCGCCCGTTGCCGCGCTGTCGTAGCCGATGTACAGCGCGATGCTGACCAGGAACGTCAGCAGAGTGAACACCAGGCTCAGGCCACGCGCGACGTTGTCGTTGCTGCGCCCCACAGCGAGCACCACGATCGCGCCCAGCATCGGCAGCCAGATCAAGATACTCAGCAAGGGAAGGTTTGAAAACATGGTCTGCATTCCCGTGTCAGCCGGCTGCCGGCACGAGGACCCACCACAGCCCGCCGAGCAGCAGGACCAGGCCGAAGATCATCGCGAAGGCGTAATGATAGAGATAGCCCGATTGCACGCCGCGCAGGCGTTGTGCAATGCGAGAGACCAGGCTGACTGATCCGTCGATGGCGCCGTCGATCACGGCCACGTCACCAAACTTCCACAGGCCGCGACCGAGCGCGATGCCGCCTTTCGAGAACACTGCCTGGCTGGCGTCGTCGGCGTAATACTTGTTCATCAGCAAGGTCTGAATCGGACGGAACGTACGCGCGAACCAGTCCGCCACGGCTGGATTGAACAGCCAGATCCACGTTGCTACCGCGAAGCCCGCCAGCGCCAGCCAGAACGGCGCGGCCGTGAAGCCGTGCATCAGCATCGCGCCGGCACCGTGGAACTCACGGGCGAGTTCGCCGATCACGTTGTTGGCTTCCCGCACGAAGATCGAACCACGGAAGAATTCGCCGAACAGCATCGGTCCGATCGTGAGAAAACCGATCACGATCGACGGGATCGCGAGCAGCACCAACGGCAGCGTGACCACCCACGGTGATTCCTTCGGTGCGTGGGCAAGATGACCCGGCTTGTGGTGGCCGTGATCGTCGTCGGAATGACCATGGCCGTGGTCATGGTGGTCGTCGACGACAAAGCGCTCCTTGCCGTGGAAGGTCATGTAGAGCAAGCGGAAGGAATACAGGGCCGTGACGAACACGCCGATCAGCACGCAGACATGGGCGTAACCAGAACCGAAGCGGTGCGACTCGCCGACCGCTTCGATGATCGCGTCCTTGGAAAAGAAGCCGGCGAAGCCTGGCGCACCAGCCAGCGCCAGCGAGCCGATCCACATGGTGATCCAGGTGATCGGCATGTAGCGACGCAGGCCGCCCATGCGGCGCATGTCCTGCTCGTGGTGCATGGCGATGATGACCGAGCCCGCGCCAAGGAACAGCAAAGCCTTGAAGAACGCGTGCGTCATCAAATGAAACACTCCGGCGGCATAAGCCGATGCGCCGAGCGCGACGGTCATGTAGCCCAGCTGCGACAAGGTCGAATACGCAACGACGCGTTTGATATCGTTCTGGACGATGCCGATAAGACCGGTGAACAGCGCCGTGGTCGCGCCGATGATCAGCACGAACGACAGTGCGGTTTCCGACAACTCGAAGATCGGCGACATTCGCGCCACCATGAAAATGCCGGCAGTGACCATCGTCGCGGCGTGGATCAAGGCGGAGATCGGCGTCGGGCCTTCCATCGAATCGGGCAGCCAGATATGCAGCGGGACCTGCGCGGATTTACCCATCGCGCCGACGAACAGCGAGATGGCGACGATGGTCGCGACGGACCATGGATGACCTGAAATCAGTTCAACGGTTTGCGAACCAAGTTCGGCGGATGAATCGCTCGCGAAACCGAACACGGTGGCGTAGTCGAGCGACCCGCCAAACCACAGCAACACGCCGGCAATGCCGAGCAGGAAACCGAAGTCGCCTACGCGGTTGACCACGAACGCCTTCATGTTCGCGAACACCGCCGTCGGCTTCTTGAACCAGAAGCCGATCAGCAGGTACGACACCAGGCCCACCGCTTCCCAGCCGAAGAACAGCTGCAGGAAGTTGTTGCTCATCACCAGCATGAGCATCGAGAACGTGAACAGCGAGATGTAGCTGAAGAATCGCTGATAACCCGGATCTTCGTGCATGTAGCCGATCGTGTAGACGTGGACCAGCAGCGACACGAAGGTCACCACCACCATCATCATTGCGGTCAGGTTGTCGACCAGGAAGCCGACGTTCGCACTCAAGTTGCCAACCTGGAACCAGGTGTAGATATTCGCGTTGAACACCGCCGCACCGCCCCAGACCAACTGGTACAGCACCCACATCGACAGGCCACAACTGAGCGCGACGCCGGCGATGGTGATGCTGTGCGCACCGGCGCGTCCGACCTGGCGACCGAACAGGCCTGCCACGATCGCGCCAAGCAGCGGCGCGAGCACGATGACCAGCAACAAGGCTTTCGATAGCGCCATGAGTCAGCCTCTCAACGTATCGACTTGGGTGACGTCGATCGTCGCACGATTGCGGAACAGCACGACCAGGATCGCCAGGCCGATGGCCGCTTCGGCGGCGGCTACGGTGAGTACGAAAAACACAAATACCTGCCCGGCCGGATCCGCGTGCCAGCGCGAGAACGCAATGAAATTGGTATTCACGGCAAGCAGCATCAGCTCGATGCACATGAGCAGCGTGATGATGTTCTTGCGATTGATGAAGATGCCCGCGACAGCGATGCAGAACAGGATCGCCGCAATGGTCAGGTAGTGGCCGAGGCCAATGCTGGCAATCATGGTGTGCGACTCCTCGGCGGCTCGGCAGGCATCTTGACCAGGCGGACACGATCATCGCGCTTGACCATCACCTGCCTGGACGGGTTCTGCGCCTTCACGTTGGTGCGGTGGCGCAAGGTCAGCGGGATCGCCGCGATGACACCGACAGTGAGGATCAAAGCGGCGACTTCAAACGGCAGCAGGTAATCGGTGAACAATGCCCGCGCAATCCACACCACGTTCGATCCGCCCGCAGCTTCGGCGGGATTGGGCGGCAGATCCATTCCAATCGTGCGCACGCCGATCAACAACAGGATTTCGGCCAGCATGACCACTGCGATCAGGATGCCAAACGGGGCGGACTTCACGAAGCCTTCGCGCGCCGGAACCTTGTCGACGTCGAGCATCATCACGACGAAAAGGAACAACACCATCACCGCGCCGACATAAACCAGCACCAAGGCGATGGCGAGGAATTCGGCTTCGGCCAGCAACCACAGGCAAGCGGTCGAGAAGAACGTCAGCACCAGACTGAGCGCGGCATGCACCGGATGGCGAAAGCTGATCACGCCCAGCGCGGCCAGTATTGATACCAGCGCAAAGGCGAAAAAGCAGAAAGAATGGAAGGTCACGTCGGGTTACTCCTGGCGCTCACCGGTAAGCCGCATCGCGTGCGCGATCGGCGGCAATCTCGTTTTCGAAACGATCACCGATCGCCAGCAACTGAGTCTTGTTGACGATGTTCTCGCCGCGATTCTCGAAGTGGTATTCGTAGATGCTGGTCTCGACGATTGAATCGACCGGGCAGCTTTCCTCGCAAAAGCCGCAGAAGATGCACTTGAACAGGTCGATGTCGTAACGCGTGGTACGCCGCGTGCCATCGCCTCGCGGTGCGGAATCAATCGTGATCGCCAGCGCCGGGCAGACCGCTTCGCACAGCTTGCAGGCGATGCAGCGCTCTTCGCCATTCGGGTATCGACGCAAGGCGTGCAGGCCACGAAAACGATTCGACTGCGGAATGTGTTCTTCCGGATAGCGCATCGTGAACTTCGGCTTCCACAGGTACTTGAACGTCAGCCACAAGCCGGCGAGCAGCTCCAGCAGAAGCAGGCTCTTCAGATAATTGACGATTCGCTTCATGATTCGCTCCTCATTTCCCTACGCACCGACCGTCACCCAGCCGAAATAGCGCATGCAGGCAGCCACCATTAACCAGGCGATGGTGATCGGAATGAACACCTTCCAGCCCAATCGCATGATCTGGTCATAGCGATAGCGCGGGAACGTGGCGCGGAACCACAAATAGAGATTGCAGAAGAAGAACACCTTGATCGCCAGCCACCACCAGCCAGCGACGCCGAGGAACGGCACCGATGGCGGGAACGGCGACAGCCAGCCACCCATGAACAGGATTGGCGCCAGGAACGCGATCAGGATCATGTTCGCGTATTCGGCAAGGAAGAACACCGCGAACGCCGAGCCCGAATACTCGACATGGAAACCGGCAACGATTTCCGATTCGCCCTCGGCGACATCAAAAGGCGAGCGATTGGTTTCCGCCACGCCTGAGATGAAATAGATCACGAATACCGGCAGCAGCGGCCACATGAACCACTCGCCGATACCCAGCGAACCCGCCTGCGCCAGGACGATGCCGGACAGGTTCAAGGTGCCAGCAAGCACCAGGACGCCAACCAGCGCGAAGCCCATCGCGATTTCGTAAGACACCGTCTGCGCAGCCGCGCGCATCGCACCCAACATTGCGTAGCGGGAGTTCGACGCCCAGCCCGCGATGATGATTCCGTACACGCCCAGCGAGGTCATTGCCAACAGGAACAACAGGCCGGCGTTGATATCGGCCAGCACCACGCCGGCATCGAACGGAATCACCGCCCATGCCGCGAATGCCGGAATCAAAGCGAGCAATGGTGCGAGATAGAACAAACCCTTGTTCGCCTTGCTCGGCAGGATCACTTCCTTGAGCAGCAATTTGAAAACGTCGGCGAAGGCCTGCAAAACGCCGAACGGACCGATCTGGTTCGGCCCCATGCGCGCATGCATCCAGCCGATGATCTTGCGCTCCCAGTAGACGAACATGGCGACCGCGATGATGAGCGGAACCACGAGCGCCAAAATCTTCAGCACGATCCAGATGGTCAGGCCGATATCGCCCCATCCGAGCAGGAACTGATGCAATGCGTCGATCACGTCAGGCCCCCGTCATCGCAATGGCTTCGCCGTATGGCGGCAATGCATCGGTTTGCTCGTAACCGGATTCGATCCAGACGCCACCACGCGGCACTTCCGGATTCAGCACAACGGCAAGATTTTGACCGTCGATGCACGTGCTGCCGCCGTTGACCAGTCCGAGCGCAGCGCCATTATCGGGATGCAGGGTGACGCTTGCACCGCGCGTGATTGGATGATCGTTCAATGCCGGCGCACGCCGAAGAACCGCGTCGGCGCGATAGCTGGCTGTCGAGCTGATCCGAACCAGGCCATCGACCTTCCTTGTGCGTTCGGCCAACCGGTCGGTTGCAGCCGGCGGATTGGATTCCGCGATAACGGCACGCAGTTCGGCGATGTCATTGAAGTCGAAACCTTCGCTGTCCATCGCTCCGCCCAACGCACGCAAAACGCGCCAACCCTGCCGCGCGTCGCCCGGTGGCTTGACGCCGGCAATCGCTCGCTGAGTAGCGCCATCGAGATTGGTCATGCTCGCGTCGGTTTCCGGCAGCAGGCCGATCGGCAGGATGACATCGGCAACCTGCTTGAGAGACTCGCTGGCGAACGCGGAGAACGCGATCACGGTTGACGCCTTCTCGATTGCATTCCAGCTACGTGTGCCGGCGGCGAAATCGGATGGCGATTCGATGCCGTACAGCACAAAGCCCTGGCGGCCTTCGGCCAATTGACGATTGCTGTCCAGAGCGTGTGCCGAGGGCAGAACTCGGACGCTGGCGAGGCCAATCGCGTTCGCAGCAAGCGGAATTTCGTTGTAGGCGCTGCCGGTCGCGGCAGCGAGGTGACGCGCGGCAGCGCGCAACCACGAGGCCTGCGGATGGCTGGTCACCATTTCACCAACGATGACGACCGACGAATTTTCTTCCGTCAATGACTTCACCAACGCATTGGCGTCGTCAGTGGCCTGCGCTGAACCGAGCGCCTCCGCCAGTCCTGGATGACTCGCGGAATGGCCGGTGTCCAGCACAGCCTTGGCATAACCGAGCATCGCGTCGACGAATCCGTTCGGGGCGACGATGTGCATGCTGTCCGGAGGATAGGTCAGGTCGAAGTCGATCGGATTGATGACGTGGACCGTGGCCCCGTTCTTGATCGCCTTTCGAATGCGCGTATTGAGCAATGGCAGTTCGCTGCGCGGATTGCAGCCTATCAGCACGATCGCGCTCGCGGTGTCGATGTCAGCCATCGGCATCTCGAACGCACTTGCAGTCGCACCGTCGGCCAGGTCGAGCTGGCGCATCCGACTGTCGATGTGTTCGCAACCAAGGTTGCGCATCAACGTGGCCAGCAGGAAACCTTCTTCGGTCGAGGTCGCGCCGTGGACCAGGCAACCCAGCTCATCGGCGGGATGGCGTTGCAGCGCCTGCGCGGTTGCATCGATAGCGGCAGACCAATCCACCTCGCTCCAGACGCCATCGCGCTTGAGCATTGGCCGGCGTGCGCGATCGGACGCATACATCCCCTGGTGGCTGTAGCGATCGCGATCGGACAACCAGCATTCGTTGACGGCTTCGTTGTCGCGCGGCACCGTGCGCAGCACTTCGCCGCGGCGCGTATGCAGCCACAGGTTCGAACCCAGCGCATCGTGATAGCCAATCGATTCGCGTGCGATCAGTTCCCAGGGACGGGCGCGGAAGCGGAAAACCTTGTTGGTCAGCGCGCCAACCGGGCAGACGTCGATCACGTTGCCCGAGACTTCGCTCATCAACGGCTTGCCGACATAGGTACCGATCTGCAGGTTCTCGCCACGCTCCATGCCGCCGAGCTCATAGGTTCCCGCGACTTCGCTCATCACCCGCACGCAACGCGTGCACTGGATGCAGCGGGTCATTTCGGTTTCAACCAGCGGGCCAAGATCCTCGTCGGGAATGACCCGCTTGCCTTCGACGAAGCGCGACACTGAACGGCCATAGCCGACCGCCAGATCCTGCAATTCGCATTCGCCGCCCTGGTCGCAGATCGGGCAATCCAGCGGATGGTTGATCAGCAGGAATTCCATCACGTTGCGCTGCGCCGAAAGCGCGCGCGGCGACTGGGTCTGGATCTTCATGCCATCGGCGACGGGCGTCGCACACGCCGGTTGTGGCTTGGGCATCGGCCTACCACCCATCTCGACCTCGACCATGCACATGCGGCAGTTGGCGGCGATCGGCAGCTTGTCGTGATAGCAAAAACGCGGAATCTTGATGCCAGCCCGGTCGGCCGCCTGGATGATCATCGACGACTTCGGCACGACCAATGCCTTGCCATCGATTTCGATAGTGACGTGATCGGGCGGCAGGTCGGGACTAACGGGCTGCGCACTCATGCGGCCTGCTCCTCGGCCACGCGCACTGCCGGGCCATCGACATCGGGCCCGTCGACGATCGACCGACCATTCGCGATGTAGTACTCGAACTCATGCCAGTAGTGGCGCAGGAAACCCTGCACCGGCCATGCGGCGGCTTCGCCGAATGCGCAAATGGTGTGGCCTTCGATCTGGCCGGCCGCGGCCTTGAGCAGTTCCAGATCTTCCGGCCTGCCCTCGCCATTGACGATTCGATCGAGCACGCGATACATCCAGCCGGTGCCTTCACGGCAAGGCGTGCATTGGCCGCAACTTTCCTTGAAGTAGAAACGGCTGATGCGACGACAGGCGCGCACCATGCAGGTCGTTTCGTCCATCACGATAACCGCGCCCGACCCCAAGCCGGAACCGGCCTTTTGAAGCGCGTCGTAATCCATCGTGACGCCCATCATCACGTCGGCTGGCAACACCGGCATCGACGACCCGCCGGGTATCACTGCTTTCAGCTTGTGCCCGTCGCGCACGCCGCCAGCCATTTCGAGCAGGTCGGCGAACGAGGTGCCAAGTCGGATTTCAAAGTTGCCGGGATTGTTGACATGTCCCGACACCGAAAAAATCTTCGGGCCGCCGTTGTTCGGCTTGCCTAAATTCAAGAACCAGTCTGCGCCGTTTCGAATAATGGCCGGCACCGAGGCGTAGGTTTCGGTGTTGTTGATCGTGGTCGGCTTGCCGTAGAGGCCGAAGTTCGCCGGAAACGGCGGCTTGAAGCGCGGCTGGCCCTTCTTGCCTTCCAGCGATTCCATCATCGCGGTCTCTTCGCCGCAGATATAGGCGCCCGCACCGAGTGCCGTGAGGATATCGACATCGATGCCGCTGCCATTGATGTCCTTGCCGAGCAGACCAGCGTCGTACGCTTCCTTCAGCGCCGCTTCGAAATGCTCGAACGGTTCGTGATGGAATTCGCCGCGCAGGTAGTTGTAAGCAATGCTGGAACCCGTGCAGTAACAGGCAATCGCCATGCCTTCGATCACGGCATGCGGATTGAAGCGCAGGATGTCCCGATCCTTGCAAGTGCCAGGTTCGGATTCATCCGAGTTGCACAGGATATATTTCTGGCCAGGTGCCGTGCGTGGCATGAACGACCATTTCAAACCAGTCGGGAAGCCGGCGCCACCACGGCCGCGCAGCGACGATTTCTTTACCTCGTCGATCATCGTCGCAGGATCGGTCTTCTCGGCGAGGATCTTCTCCCACGCCTTGTAGCCGTCAGCCTTGCGATAGCTTTCCAGCGACCACGGCGTGTCGTAGTGCAGGGTCGTGTAGACGACCTGGTGTTCCTGCGGTGCGGGGCCGACGGCCATCCTCAATTCCTCACTTGAGTTCATCGAGCAGCGCGTCGACCTTGGCGGTGTCGAGCTTCTCGTGATAGTGGCCATTGACGACCATCATCGGCGCGCCGCAGCAGGCGGCCAGGCATTCTTCCTCGGTCTTGAGGTAGACGCGGCCGTCCGGCGTGCTCTCGCCGAGCTTGATGCCCAATTTCTTTTCGCAATGGCGCACGATGTCTTCGGCGCCATTGAGCCAGCATGAAATATTGGTGCAGATCGCGACGTTGTTGCGGCCGACCGGGCTGGTCTCGAGCATCGAATAAAAGGTGGCGACTTCGTAGGCCCAGATTGGCGGTAGCACCAGATAACGCGCGACGGCAAGGATCAGGTCGTCGGTCAGGAATCCACCGTTCTGTTCCTGCGCCACGAACAGCGACTGGATCAACGCCGAGCGCTTGCGGTCGGGCGGGAACTTTGCGACCCAGTGATCGATGTGCTCGCGCGTCTGCACGCTCAGCACGTCATCGGGGCACACGTCCTTGATCTGCTCGTAAGTGCCGGTTGGCTTCATCGATCAACCTCCCCGAAGACCAGGTCGTAGGTGCCGATCATCGCGACCACGTCGGCCAGCATGTGGCCGCGCACCACCGCGTCCATCGACGACAGATGAGCGAAACCCGGCGCGCGCAGATGCACGCGAAATGGCTTGTTGGCGCCATCGGACACCAGGTAGCACCCAAATTCGCCCTTCGGCGCTTCGATGGCGGCATAGGTTTCGCCGGCCGGCACGCTGTAGCCTTCACTGAACAGTTTGAAGTGATGGATCATCGCTTCCATGTCGTCCTTCATTTCGACACGCGAAGGCGGCGCCACCTTGAAGTTCTGTACGATCACTGGGCCAGGATTGGCACGCAACCAGTTGACGCACTGCTGGATGATGCGGTTGGACTGACGCATTTCCTCGACGCGGACCAGGTAGCGGTCGTAACAATCGCCCTCCACGCCGACCGGAATGTCGAAATCCACCTCGGCGTACTTCGCATACGGCTGCTTCTTGCGCAGGTCCCAGGCAACGCCCGAACCGCGCAACATCGGGCCCGTCATGCCCCAACTCTTCGCGAGTTCTGGATTGATGACGCCGATGCCGACCGTGCGCTGCTTCCAGATACGGTTGTTAGTGAGCAGTTCCTCGTACTCGTCGACGCGATGCGGGAAGTCGTTGCAGAACGCTTCGATGAAATCGAGCAGTGATCCCTCGCGCCAGCGGTTGAGGCGCTTGAGGTCATCGCCCTTGTGCCAGCGCGATTCGTTGTATTGCGGCATCTGGCCCGGCAAGTCGCGGTAGACGCCGCCGGGGCGATAGTAGGTCGCATGCATGCGCGCGCCCGACACTGCTTCGTAGCAGTCCATCAGTTCCTCGCGTTCGCGAAACGCGTACAGGAACACCGCCATCGCACCGAGATCCAGACCATTCGATCCGATCCACATCAGGTGATTGAGGATGCGCGTGATCTCATCGAACATCGTGCGGATCCACAACGCACGTTCCGGCGCTTCGATGCCGAGCAGGTTCTCGATCGCCATCACATAGGCGTGCTCGTTGCACATCATCGACACATAGTCGAGGCGATCCATGTAGCCGATCGACTGATTGAACGGCTTGGACTCGCACAGCTTCTCGGTGCCGCGATGGAGCAGGCCGACATGCGGATCGGCGCGCACCACGGTTTCGCCGTCCATCTCCAGCACCAGGCGCAGCACGCCGTGCGCGGCCGGATGCTGCGGGCCGAAGTTCATCGTGTAGTTGCGGAATTCCTGCATCGGATCAGCCCGCCTTCGGCACAGACGCCACCGGATGCGCCAACGCATCTTCCGCCATGGCCTGTTCGTAACGGGAGTCGTCGCGGATGGTGCGAGGTACCAGCACGCGCGGCTCGATCGTGACAGGCTGGTAGACCACGCGGCGCTGCTCGGCGTCGTAGAGCACTTCAACATTGCCGATCAGCGGGAAATCCTTGCGGAAGGCGTGGCCGACGAAACCGTAGTCGGTAAGAAGGCGACGCAGGTCTGGATGGCCTTCGAAGACAATGCCGAACATGTCGAACGTCTCGCGCTCGAACCAGTTGGCACCCGGATGAAGGCTGGTCAGCGAGGGCATCATTGGCACGTCGTCGTCACCGCAAAACGAGCGCAGGCGAATGCGCTGGTTGTGCTCGATCGACAACAGCTGCACCACCACGGCAAAACGGTTGGGAACATCGACTTTACGCGGGCGTTCTGCCCAGGCGAAGCGACCCGCGCCCTCGCCTTCCACACCACGCGAGTAGCCTTCCGACGACACATCGCTGGTGTCCCATTCGTCATCGCCATAGCTCAGGAAGTCGACGCCGACTACGTCAATCAGCATGTCGAATTGCCACTCGGGCTCTTCAGCCAGATGCTTGACGACGGACAACCAGTTTTCCGGCAGCACGTCGACCGCCAGCTCGCCGCCAACCTCGCTGATGGCGACGGCTTTCTGGCCAAGGCTGGCCGCCAGCTTGTGTGCGTGTGCGCTGCGTTCGGTCATCCGGGCCTCAGCGCGCAATTGTATTGGTGCGACGGATTTTCTTCTGCAATTGCAGGATTCCGTGGATCAGCGCTTCGGCAGTCGGCGGACAGCCCGGCACATAGATATCGACCGGCACGATGCGGTCGCAGCCGCGCACCACGGCGTAGGAATAATGATAGTAGCCGCCGCCATTGGCGCACGAGCCCATCGAGATCACCCACTTTGGCTCGGGCATCTGGTCGTAGACCTTGCGCAACGCCGGCGCCATCTTGTTGACCAGGGTGCCAGCCACGATCATCACGTCGGACTGGCGTGGGCTGGGCCGGAAAATCACGCCGTTGCGGTCCAGGTCGAGCCGCGCCGCGCCGGCATGCATCATTTCCACCGCGCAGCAGGCCAGGCCAAACGTCATCGGCCACATCGAGCCGGTGCGAGCCCAGTTGACCAGCTCGTCCAAACGAGCGGTCGCGAAACCGCGCTCGATCAGCGGGTTGCCGTCGCCCGGTCGCAGGATATCGTCGACCACGTTGACCGGATCGGGGTTGTGCATCGCCCGGCCAATCGCGTCGCTCACTCCCATTCGAGCGCTCCTTTCTTCCAGGCGTAGATGAAGCCGATCAACAGCAGGAAAATGAATACGGCCATCTCGACAAGGCCGAACAAACCGAGTTCACCAAACACGGTGGCCCAAGGGAAAATGAAGGCGATTTCCAGATCGAAAATGATGAACAAAATCGCGACCAGGTAATAGCGCACGTCGAAGCGCATGCGCGAATCCTCGAACGCGTCGAATCCGCATTCGTAGGGAATCAGCTTTTCGACCGTCGGCTTGCTCGGACCGAACCATTGGCCGATCAGGATCAAGGCGATGCCGATGCCGCCGGCGACGCCGAGCATTAGCAGGACCGGGTAGTACTGGGACAACACGAACCACCTCCGCGCCACAGGCGCATCAGCGAAGTATCAAGACGCGTATTGTACCAGTGGCAACGCGGCCACTGACAGGGCTTGACGGCATCCGCATCGCGCGTTCCGCGAAAGCGGAACCGTCCATCGCCGATGTTCGACACCGAACCATCTGCCTTGGCGACGCGCGGGATGCTGATCCAATGGGAGGATCAGTCCGACGCGCCGATGACCCGGTTCAAGCGGCGGATGAACGCGGCTGGGTCGTCCAGCGTCGCGCCTTCGGCCAGTTGCGCCTGCTCGAACAACAGCATGCCCAAGTCAGCGGCGCGATCATTGTCGGCTTCGGCTTCGAACCGCTTCAGCAACAGATGTTCCGGATTGATCTCGAGCAATGACTTGCTGGCGGGAACTTCGTGGCCGGCTTCGCGCATCAGGCGTTGCATGTGCAGGGCCATGTCGTATTCCTCCAGCACCAGGCACGACGGTGATTCGGTCAGCCGGTGACTTACCTTCACATCGCGCACGCGATCGCCGAGCACGCCCTTGAGCTTTTCGACGACACCGGCAGCGGCCTCTTCGACCTGCTCGCGCTTTTCCTTCTCGCCGCTGTCGAGAGCATCAAGATCAAGCTCGCCCTTGGCGACGTTGCGAAGCTTCTTGCCGGCGTATTCCGACAGATAACCGACCATCCACTCGTCGATGCGATCGAACATCAGTAGTACTTCGACATCGCGCGCTTTCAGGCTTTCGATTTGCGGGCTGCCGTTCGCGGCGGCGTAGGATTCGGCAGTGACGTACCAGATCACGTCCTGGCCGGCTTGCATGCGGCTGACGTAGTCATCGAGCGGTACATTCTTTTCTGCGCCATCTCCCTTGGTCGAGGCAAAGCGCAGCAGCTTGGCGACGCGCTCGCGGTTGGCGCCGTCCTCGGCGATGCCTTCCTTCAGCGTGTTGCCGAACTCACGGATGAAACCGGCGAATTTTTCCGGCTCGTCCTTGGCCATCTTTTCCAGCATGTCGAGCACGCGCTTGACGCAGGCGCCGCGAATCTGGCTGACCAGCTTGTTGTTCTGCAGCAGTTCGCGGCTGACGTTGAGTGGCAGGTCATCCGAATCGACGATGCCGCGCACAAAGCGCAGGTACGACGGCAGCAACTGTTCGCTGGCGTCCATGATGAACACGCGGCGGACGTAGAGCTTCAAGCCCTTGCGTTCCTCGCGGCCACTGAACATCGCGTCGAACGGCTGCTTCGACGGCACATACAACAGCAAGGTGTAACCCTGGTTGCCCTCGACCCGGTTGTGGGTCCACGCAGCGGCATCGTTGAAGTCGTGCGAGATCGACTTGTAGAACGCCTGGTAGTCCTCGTCGCTGATCTCGGCCTTGGGACGAGTCCACAGCGCCATCGCGTCGTTGACGGTCTCGAATTCGTCGGTCGGCTTGCCGTCTTCCTGCTTGGGCACGCGCACCGGGAAGGCGATGTGCTCGGAGTAGCGGCCAATCAACTCGCGCAGTTTCCAGCCACTGAGGAACTCGTCCTCGCCTTCCTTCAGGTGCAAGGTGATCGCGGAGCCGCGCTCGGCGACATCGACGGTTTCAATGGAGTATTCACCCGCGCCATCCGACTCCCAGCGTACGCCAGCGGACTCCGGCTCGCCGGCGCGACGGCTGACCAGGGTGACCTTGTCGGCGACAATGAACGCCGAGTAGAACCCGACGCCGAACTGGCCGATCAACTGGGTGTCCTTGCGCGCGTCGCCGGACATCGCGTCCAGGAAGCGTCGCGTACCCGAGCGCGCGATGGTGCCGATGTTCTCAACGACTTCGTCGTGGCTCATGCCGATGCCGTTATCGCGTACCGTCAGCGTGCGAGCATCCGCGTCGTAGCTGATTTCGATGCGCAGGTCGTGATCGTCGGCGCTGAGTTCGGGATTGGCAATCGCCTCGAAACGCAGCTTGTCGCAGGCATCCGATGCATTGGAGATCAGCTCGCGCAGGAAGATTTCCTTGTGCGAGTACAGCGAGTGGGTGACCAGGTGCAGGACCTGGGCGACCTCGGCTTCGAACTTGCGGGTTTGCGCAGCAGCAGTCATCGGACGACTCCGTGGGATCAGTGGGATGCGAGCGAAGTGGGTTTATCTGGGCCAAATTCAAGTTTTCGCCAGCCCCAAACAAACAAACCGGCCGCCTTGCGGCGACCGGTTTGCGACGAGGAGCATCGACGCGACTCGATACCCCAAACCTATTCTCCTGGAGGAGGATTACGCGGTCTTTGCAGCCTCTTTCTCGGCGGCGCGGGCAACCTTCTTCTTGGCATTGACGCTCAAGTCTTCCTTGATGCGGGCTGCCTTGCCTTCAAGGCCACGCAGGTAATACAGCTTTGCACCGCGCACCTTGCCGTGGCGCTTGACCTCGACCGAATCGATGACATGGCTGTGGGTCTGGAAGACGCGCTCGACACCGGTGCCATGCGACATCTTGCGCACGGTAAACGCGGAGTTGAGGCCGGCATTCTTCATCGCGATGACAACGCCTTCATAGGCCTGCACGCGCTCGCGGTTGCCTTCCTTCACCTTGACGTTGACGACGATGGTGTCGCCCGGGGAGAAATCCGGCAACACACGGGTCATCTGGGCGGCTTCGAACTGTTGGATGATATTGGTCATGGCACTCACCGGTTGGCTTTCGTTTTTGACTGGTCGGGCCGGTCCTTGACCGCTTCCGACAACCCTGTTGCCGCATCCACTTCGCGGCGAAATTCTTGAAGCAATTTTTGCGACGGCGCATCCAGCGAAACCCGCGCCAGAAGATCAGGCCGGCGCAACCAGGTTCGACCCAACGACTGCTTGCGGCGCCAGCGACCGATGGCCGCGTGATCGCCCGACAACAGCACCGCCGGCACCGATCCCAGGTCATGCTGCACTGGCTTGGCGTAGTGCGGGCAATCCAGCAGGCCGTCCGAGAACGAATCCTGCTGTGCCGACTGCGCGTCGTTCAATGCGCCTTCCTGCAACCTTCCCACCGCGTCGATGATGACCGCGGCGGCGAGCTCACCGCCGGAAAGAACGTAGTCGCCGATGGAAACTTCCTCGTCGACCCGACTTGCCAGCAGACGCTCGTCAACGCCTTCGTAGCGCCCGCAAAGCAGAATGAGATGCTCGCAAGCCGCGAACTCGGTCACCTTGCCTTGGGTCAGCCTGCTTCCCTGCGGACTCGGGTAAATCACCCGGCCCGGACCCGCCGCAGTGCGCACGGCATCGAGCGCAGCACACAACGGATCAATCGTCATCACCATACCGGGTCCACCACCGCAAACACGGCCGTCGACACTGCGATGGTTGTCTGTCGCGTATTCGCGTGGGTTCCAGCACTGCACATCCAGCAACCCGCGCTGCTGCGCCCTGCCCACCACGCCAACCGCCATCGCGGCCTGGATGAATTCGGGAAACAGCGTGATGACGTCGATGCGCACCGCACGGCTCCCAAGGTTTCGATCCAGTCGGCTTCCTGCCTGATGATTACCTAAAATTCAGGGTCCCAATCGACGGTGATCCGCTGCGCCTCGAAATCCACGCTCTTGACGAAATCATCGTCGATGAACGGTATCAGTCGCTCGCGGTCGCCCTCCCTTGCGACCATCACATCGTTGGCGCCCGTCGAGATCAGGTGCGAGACCTTTCCCATTGAGACACCTTCGATGTTGACGACCTCGAGTCCTTCGAGATCGAACCAGTAATACTGTCCGGGTGCCGCTTTCGGCATTGCCGATCGCGCCACCCAAATTTCACTGCCGACCAGTGCTGCTGCGGCTTCCCGGTCGCTGATGCCGGGCAACTCGGCAACCATGCCCTTGCCCTGCTCGCGACCACGACTTCCGCTCAGTTCCTTCATGCCATTCGCTGATTTGAGCTGCCAGGGTTGGTAGCTGAAAATCTGCATGCGCGGATCCGTCCACGATTCCAGCTTGACCATCCCGCCGACGCCGGAAAGACCGACGATGCGACCCACCAGCACCTGCTTCCCACTACCGTCACTCACCGCGAAACCTCGCGCGGGCGAGTTTGCCGGACGATCCTGATCAGGCTGCGGGCTGCTGCGGCTTTGCGGCTTCCTTGAACAGGGCGGCGACCTTGTCGGTCAACTGCGCACCCTTGTCGATCCACGCCTGCACGCGAGCGGTGTCCAGCTGCAAACGCACTTCCTGACCGGCGGCGATCGGGTTGAAGAAACCGACGCGCTCGATGTTGCGACCGTCGCGGGCAGCGCGCTGATCGGCAACGATGATGTGGTAGAACGGGCGCTTCTTGGCACCGCCGCGCGAAAGACGAATCTTGACCATCGGTATTCTCGAGTTCTGGAGATAGGGGCGAACGGTCACCGTATCGGGACGCGCAGCCGGCAAAAGAGCCCGCTATTCTAACGGGTTCAGCGAGAAAATAAAGACCTTTCCGGCACTTGGACGGGAAAAGTCACGCGAAACCTCATCGTGGACGGAACCCGCCGGTCCCGCCACCCACGCCGCGCATGGCGCCCTGCATCTGCCGCATCAGGCCTTTCATGCCGCCGCTGCCGAGCTTGGACATCATCTTTTCCATCTGCTGGTACTGCTTCAGGACCCGGTTGACGTCGGCCGGCTGGGTGCCCGAGCCGCGGGCCACGCGGGCCCGCCGCGAGCCGTTCAGGATGTCCGGGTGGCGGCGTTCCTTTTTGGTCATCGAGCTGATGATCGCGATCATGCCCTTGACCGACTTGTCTCCCACCTGCCCCTGCATACCGCCTGGCAAGGACATGCCGCCGGGCAGTTTTTCCAGCATCGACGCCATGCCGCCCATGTTGATCATCTGTTCAAGCTGATCCTTCATGTCGTTGAGGTCGAAGCGCTTGCCCTTGATGACCTTCTGCGCGAGCTTGTTCGCCTTTTCGTGATCGACCTTGCGTTCCACTTCCTCGACCAGCGAGAGCACGTCGCCCATGCCGAGGATGCGCTGCGCAACACGATCGGGATGGAACGGCTCCAGCGCATCGGTCTTCTCGCCAGCACCAATGAACTTGATCGGCCGGCCGGTGATGTAGCGCACCGACAACGCGGCACCACCGCGTGCGTCGCCATCAGTCTTGGTAAGAACAACGCCGGTCAACGCCAGCGCGTCGGAGAATGCCTTGGCCGTATTGGCGGCGTCCTGGCCGGTCATCGAGTCGACGACGAACAGCGTTTCAATCGGGTCGAGCGCGGCATGCAGCGCCTTGATCTCGTCCATCATCGCTTCATCGATGGCGAGGCGTCCGGCCGTGTCGACGATCAATACTTCGGCGAAAATCTTGCGCGCTGCGTCCAGCGCAGACTTCGCAATGGCGACCGGATCGTCGTTGCCGCTCGATGGATGGAACAACACATCGACCTGCTCGGCCAGCACACGCAGCTGCTCGATCGCGGCCGGACGGTAGACGTCGCAACTGACCACCATCACCTTCTTCTTGCGACGTTCCTTGAGGAATCGAGCCAGCTTGGCGACAGTGGTGGTCTTGCCGGCGCCCTGCAAGCCGGCCATCAACACCACGGCCGGAGGCGCGGCGGCGAGGTTGAGATCGGTATTCGCTGTGCCCATCACCGCGGTCAGCTCGTCGCGGACCACCTTGATCAGCGCCTGCCCCGGCGTCAGGCTGCGCATCACGTCCTGGCCCACCGCACGCACCTGCACGCGCTGGATCAGCGCCTGCACCACGGGCAATGCCACGTCGGCTTCAAGAAGTGCAATGCGCACTTCACGCATCGCCTCGCGGATGTTGGCCTCGGTCAGGCGACCGCGACCACGCAGGCGCTGGACGGTGGACGAGAGACGTTCACTCAACGATTCGAACATGGCAGCAGGAAAACCGCGTCGCGGAAAGGGCGCGGAGTATATCAGCGCCGCCTGAGGACCCGAGCCGATATTGCCGTGGCAAACGCTTGCAGCGCATCATCGGCGCATGACTGAAAACCAAGCCACGCCAGCACGCCTTGATGCGATGATCCCGACAGCGCCGGAATCGGTCGAAGCGCCGCAGACGCCCGGTGTCGTCAACTGCGTCGCCTATTCGTTTGCAGGCGAGCGCGTCGGCAGCATCACCATCGACGAGATCAGCGATGTGCTCAAGGAGCCGGACAAGTTCGTCTGGGTCGGCCTGTTCGAACCCGACGAACCACTACTGGAAAAACTGCAGGAAGAATTCGGCCTGCACGACCTCGCCATCGAAGACGCGCACGCCGCACACCAGCGGCCAAAGGTGGAGGCCTACGGCAATTCGCTGTTCGTGGTCGCGCAGACCGCGCACGTGATCAACGGCCGAATCGAGTTCGGCGAAACCCATTTATTCCTCGGCCGAAACTTTATCGTGGTGGTGCGCCACGGCGCCTCGCTCTCCTATGCGCCGGCGCGGCGCGCCTGCGAACAGGAGCCGGAAATGCTGGCGATGGGTCCGAGCTTCTGCCTGTACGCCGTGCTCGACTTCATCGTCGACAACTACATGCCGATCGTGAGTTCGTTCCGCGAGCAACTGCACGAGCTGGAAGACGATATTTTTGGTGACACCTACAACCGCAGCACGATCCGCTCGCTGTACAACCTGAAAAAGGACCTGGTCACCCTGCAATTGGCGGTCGCGCCACTGCAGGACGTGCTGAGCCAACTGATGCGCCTGTATCCAGGCACCATCGAGGAGCAAACCCGTCCGTACTTCCGCGATGTCTACGACCACGCCGCGCGGATCGTCCAGAGTACTGATGCGATGCGTGAAATGCTGACCGCTGCGATCAGCGTGAACCTGGCCGTGGTCGGCGTTTCCCAGAACGATGACGTCAAGCGACTGGCCGGCTGGGCTGCCCTGCTCGCCGTCCCCACCTTGTTGACCGGCTGGTATGGCATGAACTTCCAACACATGCCAGAGCTGGATCAGCCATGGGCATACCCGACGATGTTCGTGGTCATGGCGCTGATCTGCGGCGGACTGTACTGGCGTCTGAAGCGTTCAAAGTGGCTTTGATGACGGAACCTGCTCATCGCGGCGCCTGACCTGACGACACAGTCATCAACGCCGCTTGCGCGGCTTTCTCGATGGCTCTGAGTTGCCCTTGTCTGCAGGCGCCTTGCCTGGTTTCGGCGCAGTTGAACGCTTGGCCTTTCCGCCGGACCTGTCCTCGTCACCCGCCTGGCCCTGGTCATCGGTGACCAATCGGAAATCGATCTTGCGATCTTCAAGGCTGGCGCGAAGCACCAGCACGCGAACCTTGTCGCCGAGCCGGAAGCTGAGGCCGCGCCGTTCGCCACTCAGCAAGTGCCGCACCGGGTCGAAATGGTAGTAGTCGTTTGGCAACTGGGTGATGTGGACGAGTCCATTGATCTTGGATTCGTCCAACTCGATGAACAGCCCAAAGGACGTGACGCCGGAAACGACGCCGTCGAATTCGCTGCCGACGTGCTTCTCCATCCATGCGCACTTGTAACGCTCGTCGACATCGCGCTCGGCTTCGGTAGCACGGCGCTCGTTCTGCGAACAATGCAGCGACATGTTGACCATGTCGTTGGCCGAATAGCGGTAGTCGTCGGCCTTGCCGCCATCGATCACGTGGCCAATCGCGCGATGTACCAACAGATCGGGATAGCGCCGGATCGGTGACGTGAAATGCGCGTACGCCTCCAGCGCCAAACCGAAATGACCAAGGTTCTGTGGCTGGTAGACCGCCATGCTTTGCGAGCGCAACACTACGGATTCAATCAGCGCCGCATCGGGCCGTTTGCGCACCTTGCGCAGCAGCGCCGAGAAATCGGCCGGCTTCACTTCGCCGTGCGCGGGCAGGCTGAGCTTGAACTCCTTGAGGAAGGCGCGCAGGTCTTCGAATTTGGCTTCCGGCGGTGTGTCGTGGACGCGATACGGCGCAGGAATCTTCCGCCGCAACAGGAACTTCGCCGCTTCCACATTCGCCGCGATCATGCATTCCTCGATCAGCATGTGTGCGTCATTGCGCTGGCGCGGCTCGCACTGGATCACTTCGCCCTTGTCGTCGAGGCGGAATTCGATCTCGGTGTTCTCGAAGTCGATAGCGCCACGCTCGCGACGTGCATTCGCCAGCACCTTGAAGAGATCGTGCAGGTGGCCCAGTTGCGGCATCAACTTGCCGACCTGCGCCTGCGCGTCTTCGGATTTTTCGCCGATGGCCTGCCAAACCAGATCGTAGGTGAGCCGCGCCTGCGAGCGCATCACGCCACGGTGGAAGCTGGACTTGGTCACTTCGCCCTGGTTGTCGATGCGCATGTCGCAAACCATGCACATGCGATCAACCTTGGGCATCAGCGAACAGATGCCGTTGGAGAGCGTCTCCGGCAACATCGGTACGACAAAGCCAGGGAAATAAACCGAGGTCGAGCGCTGGTAAGCCTCGTCGTCCAGCGCAGTACCGGGCACGACGTAATGCGAGACGTCGGCAATCGCGACGATCAATCGGAAACCGCCCTTCACCGGTTCCGCATAAACCGCGTCGTCGAAATCCTTGGCATCGGCGCCATCGATGGTGACCAGTGGCAGCTTGCGCAGGTCGAGCCTGCCGCCGATCTCGGCTTCCGAAACCGTCGGCTCGACGGTCGCCGCCTCGCGCAGCACTTCGGGCGAAAACTCGCGAGGCAAATCGTGGCTGGCAATCGCCATCTCGACGATCAGCGACGGCTTCAAGCGCTCGCCAAGGACGCTGATGATGCGACCTATCGCACCGCGATACTGCGTCGGCGGATCGGTGATCTCGGCGATCACGATCTGGCCGTTGGTCGCCCCTTCGATTTTGTCGGGCGGAATCAGAATATTCTGGTGCAGTCGGCGATCATCCGGCGTCACCACGACCACGCCATTCTCGACCAGGACGCGACCGACCAGTCGTGGCGAGCGCCTTTCCAGAACTTCAACAATCGCGCCCTGCTTGCGGCCACGACGGTCCACTCCTATCACGCTGGCCAGCACGCGATCGCCGTGCATCACCGCGCGCATTTGCTGCGGTGAAAGGTAAAGGTCGTCGCCACCGGCATCCGGGCGAAGGAAGCCGTAGCCTTCCGCGTTCGCAATCACGCCGCCAGCAATCAGGTCGAGCTTGGCGGAAATGCCAAATCCGCCGCGACGGTTCTGCAACAACTGGCCGTCGCGGACCATTGCCGACAAGCGCTTTTCCAGCGCTTCCAAGTCGGTGGCGTCGTCCAGCTTCAGGGCCTCGGCAATCGCCTCGGTGTTCATCAGGCTGCCGCGCTCGGCGAGCAAGGCAAGTATCGCCTCGCGGCTGGGAATGGGTCGCTCGTAGCGCTTGGCTTCGCGCGCCGCGTACGGGTCGCGAACGCCGCGCTGGTCCTTCCTGGGTGGTGCTGAAGGTTTTCCCTGATGGCCATGATCGCCAGATCGCGAAGGCGTTTTCTCGCCACCACGTTCCTGCACATTGCGCACGTCCGGCAACCAAGGCGCCGGTTTGGTGCCCTCGCGCCGACCTTCGTTTCGGGAACCGCTCTTGCCTGCACCGCGCTGCTCTGATGACCCAGTCGCCTGCGGCAACCAGCCCGGTGCTTTCGGTTTCGCGGCGCCCTTGCTCGCGGCACCTTTCGATGGCCTAGACGGCGCGCCACCATCGGATGGCTTGCGTGCAGCGCCTTTCGACGGATCATCATTTCGCTTGGCCGTCTCGGCCTTGCGCGAAGAGCGGGAATTCTTGTTCTTGCTGGGCACGATAGGGAGCGCCTTGGATGGAAAGATGGATACGAGGATGGATGGAAGGCTGAACGACTGACCGGTCGAATGCAATCGACGCGCCATTTTTAAAG
>JBBSLA010000009.1:0-46600 GCA_038255665.1 Lysobacterales bacterium
AAGATTCCTGTCCTCACCATCGATGGTCCCTCCGGCTCGGGCAAGGGCACCATCAGTCGGGCGGTGGCCGACGCGCTGGGTTGGCACTTGCTCGATTCCGGTGCCTTGTATCGCGCTGTGGGCTACGCGGCGGGTGCATCCCACCTTGATCTGTCCGACGCGGAGGCGATGACGCGTTGCGCCGAGTCGACGAAAATCCAGTTCCGCGATCCGAAGGACGGCGGCGAGACGCGGGTGATCGTCAATGGCCACGATGCCACCGACGAATTGCGTACCGAAACCGCAGGCGCGGCGGCGTCAGCGATTGCAGCGATACCTGGCGTACGCCAGGCGCTGTTCGACAAGCAGCGGGCGTTCCGACGCAACCCTGGCCTGGTTGCTGATGGGCGCGACATGGGTACGGTGATTTTCGCCGATGCCGACTTCAAGGTGTTTCTGACGGCGAGTGCGCAGGAACGCGCGGAAAGACGTTATAAGCAGTTGAAGGACAAGGGATTGAGTGTTAATCTCGCCGCCCTTTTGCGGGAGATCGAAGCGCGTGACACGCGCGACGCCTCTCGTGCGGTAGCGCCGCTCAAGCCCGCCGCCGACGCCCTGATCGTGGACACGACTGCCATTGCAGCCGATGCCGTGGTCGCCCGGGTGTTGGCGCTGGTGCGTCCGGCCTGACGCAACCGCAAGGGGAATGGCCCGGCTTGTCCGGAATCTAAACGGTGCAATGCACCCATAAAGGTGGGCTGGATCGGACTGACCCCGCGGGGCAGGGCGGCGGCTCTTTTTTCTATGGAATCCCAAATGACAGACAGTTTCTCCGAAAGCTTTGCCGAAATGTTCGAGCAGAGCGAAGGCTCCCTCTCCAAGCTGCGTTCCGGCTCCATCGTTACCGGCGTCGTCGTCGAGATCCGCTCCGACGTCGTAGTGGTCAACGCAGGCTTGAAGTCCGAAGGCATCATCCCGATCGAGCAGTTCCGCAACGAGGAAGGTGAGCTTGAGATCGAGGTTGGCGATCAGGTCAAGGTGGCCCTTGATTCGATCGAGAATGGTTTCGGCGAAACCATGCTGTCGCGCGAAAAGGCCAAGCGTTCCCTGGTGTGGGACGAACTGGAAGAAGCGCAAACCAAGAACGAGGCCGTCAGCGGCCGTATCTCGGGCAAGGTCAAGGGTGGTTTCACCGTCGATATCAAGGACGTTCGCGCGTTCCTGCCGGGTTCGCTCGTCGATGTGCGTCCGGTCCGCGATCCTTCGTACCTCGAAGGCAAGGACATCGAATTCAAGATCATCAAGCTCGACCGCAAGCGCAACAACGTGGTGGTATCGCGTCGCGCTGTCGTCGAAAGCGAATTCAGCGTCGAGCGTGAGCAGTTGCTCGATCGCCTGCAGGAAAACGCCGTCGTCAAGGGCGTCGTCAAGAATCTCACCGATTACGGCGCATTCGTCGACCTCGGCGGCATCGATGGCCTGCTGCACATCACCGACATGGCCTGGAAGCGCGTCCGTCATCCGTCCGAAGTGGTCAACGTCGGCGACGAACTCGACGTGCGCGTGCTCAAGTTCGACCGCGAGCGTAACCGCGTTTCGCTGGGCCTCAAGCAGTTGGGCGAGGACCCGTGGGTCAACATCACCCGTCGCTACCCGGCCGACACCCGCATCCTGGGCAAGATTTCCAATGTCACCGACTACGGCTGTTTCGTGGAACTGGAACCGGGCGTCGAAGGCCTGGTCCACGTTTCGGAAATGGACTGGACCAACAAGAACGTCAACCCGGGCAAGATGGTCCAGGTCGGCGACGAAGTGGAAGTCATGGTGCTCGACGTCGACGAGGAGCGTCGTCGTATCTCGCTGGGCATGAAGCAGACCCGCGCCAATCCGTGGGAAGCTTTTGCTGCCATCTACAAGAAGAATGACAAGGTCATCGGCCAGATCAAGTCGATCACCGACTTCGGCATTTTCGTCGGTCTCGACGGCGGTATCGATGGCCTGGTTCACCTGTCCGACATTTCCTGGCAGGCGACCGGCGAAGAGCTGGTCCGCAACTTCAAGAAGGGCGAAGACCTCGAAGCCGTCGTGCTTGCGGTCGATCCGGAGCGCGAGCGCATTTCGCTGGGCCTCAAGCAGCTTGAACAGGATCCGTTCGGCCAGTACATGGCTGCCAACCCGCGTGGCAGCATCGTCACCGGCACGGCGCGTGAAGTGGACGCCAAGGGCGTCACGGTCGATCTGGCCGAAGGCGTCGAGGGCTACATGAAAGCGAACGACATCGCCAAGGAACGCGTCGACGACGCCACCCTGCATTACAAGGTGGGCGATCCGGTCGAGGCCAAGTTCATCGGCATGGACCGCAAGGGCCGTACCTTGCAGTTGTCGATCCGCGTGAAGGACGACGAAGAATTGCAGGGCGCACTCGACGAGTACCAGGGTCAGTCAGCTGCGAATACGACGCTGGGTTCCTTGCTCAAGGAAAAGCTGGGACGTTGATCGTGGGGCGCCGGCCGAGTATCGGCGCCCTCCTGCCCGCACTTTGTGCCCGCCAGTCGGCGGGCACCACTGACCGCCAACTCGTCCCGTGCCCGCCGAACAATCGATGACCAAATCGGAGCTGATTGAAGCTCTGGCGAATCGCCAGCTGCACCTTGCTGCCAACGATGTGGAGATGGCGGTCAAGGCGCTGCTGCAGCAAATGAGCGAAGCGCTGGCCGAGGGCGACCGCATCGAGATTCGCGGCTTCGGCAGCTTCTCGTTGCACTTCCGCCCGCCGCGGATGGGTCGCAATCCCAAGACCGGTGACGCCGTCGCCCTGCAAGGCAAGCATGTGCCACACTTCAAGCCGGGCAAGGAATTGCGCGAGCGGGTCAATCAGGAAGTACAAGCCTGACATTCTGGCGTGTGCTGCCGACTCGCTGAGACGACCTGACGCGGTTGATCCGCGCGACTTGTCCGATTGATGATGCATCCTGCGGGCAATGGCATCGTGCCGGCCCCGTGTCGATGAAAGGTTGTCCATGCGACTGCTGATCGTTTTGCTGACCCTGGTCTTTGCAGCGCTGGGCGCCATCTTCGGCGCGCTCAACAGCGACTGGATCAGCCTCGACCTCTATCTACGCACGCTCAGCGTCCCCAAGGGCGCCAGCCTGCTGTTGGTGCTTCTGATTGGCTGGCTATTCGGTGGAGCGATGGTCTGGTTGGCCAGCGTGCCGCGTTTGCGCCGCGAACTACGCCGTGCGCGTCAACGCCAGCCGGAGCCTGCACGCGAGCGAAGCGCCACCGACAAGGGCAGCGGTGGCAATGAATGAGCTGGCCTTGCTGTTCCTGCTGTTGCCGATCGCCGCGTTGTCGGGTTGGGTACTGGGTCGCCATCGTAGCGAACGCACTTCAGGCGCCCGTGTCAACGAGCTGTCCAGTAATTATTTTCGCGGACTGAATTACCTGCTCAACGAGCAGCAGGACAAGGCGATCGAGGTCTTCCTCAAGCTGGCCGAAGTCAATCGCGACACCGTCGAAACCCACCTTGCCCTGGGCAACCTGTTTCGCCGCCGTGGCGAAGTCGACCGGGCGATCCGCGTCCACCAGCACCTGATTGCGCGCTCAAACCTGAGCGCCGCCGACAAGACCTTGGCCTTGTTGGAGCTGGGCGAGGATTACGTGCGCGCCGGCCTGCTTGATCGCGCGGAAAACCTGTTCGTCGATCTGGTCGCGATGGATTCGCTGGCGACGCCGGCGCTGCGCCATCTCGTGGCGATCTACCAGCACGAGCGCGACTGGGAAAACGCCATCGTCCACGCGAGGATGCTCGAAGTCGCCAGCGGCGACTCGCAGGAGGTGGTGATTGCGCACCTGTACTGCGAGCTGGCGGAGCAGGCTCGCGCTTCCGGTGACTGGCGGAAAGCCCTGGATGTGCTGGAACAGGCATGGAAGGCCGAGCCCGGCTGCATCCGCGCACGCATCATTCGTGGCCACATTCAATCCGCGCAAGCGGAAACGCAGTTGGCAATCGCCGACTTCGAACACGTTGCCAATTCGAATCCCGACTACGTGCCGGAGGTCCTACCCGCGCTGCTTGACTGTTATCGCCGGGCCGAGCAGACCGATCGGGCCGAGCGCTTCCTGACCCAGCTCACAGAACGCGAGAACAGCGTCTCGGCGCTGCTCGCCCTTGCGGGGATCCATGCCGACAGACGAGGGGACGACGCCGCGATCGAATTGCTGGAGGGCGTACTGCGCCAACGCGCATCGGTGAAAGGCTTGCTCGCGTTCGTTCAACTGAAGGCCGGCCAGGCCGATGGTCCAACCCGCAGCAGCTTCCAGTTGTTGCACGAGCTGATCGCGAAGCTGCTGGAGAACCAGTCGCTGTACCGTTGCAATCGGTGCGGCTTCGGCCCCAAGGCACACCACTGGCATTGCCCCAGTTGCAAGAACTGGGACACGATCAAGCCGATACGCGGAACCATAGGCGAATGACGTTGACAGTGCCGTCCAGCGGTCTGCATGTTGCTGGATGGATGGTCATGACCTTGGCGCTGTCGGCTCTGGTCACCGCGCTGACCATTGGCTACGCGCGGCGTCGCCGGATGCTCGACCTGCCCGGACAACGTCGCTCGCATCGCGTGCCCACGCCACGCGGAGGCGGTCTTGGCATCGTCGTCGCGGTACTCGTGTGCGTGCTGCTGCCGATGGTCTTGCTGAGTTCGGCAGACAACGCCGCGAATGCATCGTTGTTGGTCGGCGCCGCCTTGCTGGTCGTCGCAATGGCGGGTTGGATTGACGACCACGGCGGCCTTCGAGCGCGCTATCGCTTCGCCGCGCATTGCATCGCTGCGGGTTTGCTGTTGTTGCCAGCATTGAATGGCATGTCGTCCATCGCGGCGATGTTTGCACCGCCGGGCTGGTGGATGTTGGTTCTTGTCGCGGCATTGTCCCTTGGGCTGCTGCTGGCGATCGTCTGGTCGATCAACCTGCACAATTTCATGGATGGCATCGACGGCCTGCTCGCGAGCCAGACGATTTTTGTCTTCAGCGCCTTGGCAGCAACAGGAATGTTGTTTGGCAACTTGCCCTGGTGGACGGCAGCGTTGGCGACAGCAGCTGCAGTGGTCGGATTCCTTCCATTCAACTTTCCGAAGGCGCGCACCTTCATGGGCGATGTCGGCAGCGGCGCGTTGGGTTTGCTCGTCGCCGTCGCCGTGCTTTACCAAGTTGCCGATCATTCGCTCGATGCCGCAACCGGGCTGATTGCCTGCTCGGCCTTTGCCACCGACGCAACCGCAACCCTGCTGTCGCGGATGCTGCGCGGGCGGCGTTGGTATGATGCGCACCGCGAACATCTCTATCAGGGGCTGGTCCGCAGCGGCTATTCGCACGCCCGCGTCGTTGGCTTCTATCTTGGCTGGAACGTGCTGGTCGCGTTGCCGGCAATGTTGCTGATCCAGTCATCACGGAGCGTCATGGCGGTCGATTCCTTTCCATTGCATCCGGTCCCGGTGTCGCTGAATTCGCGAGGTCTGGTCGTGTTGCTCGTGGTGTATGCGCTGGCCCTTGCGACTTGGGTGCTTGGCAAGCGGCATTGCCTGCAGCGTGCACGCCATGGAGGCAAGCGTGAGCTTGCGTAACTGGATCGCGATCATCCATCCGCGCGTGGCGGTCGTATCGCACGATCTGCTGATGGTCTGGCTGTCGTGGGTCATCGTCAACGAACTGCGTTGGTCGGTAGTGCCGTCGCGTCCGCCGCTCGACTTGTTCTCGATCGAGATTACGATCGTGCTGCTCGCGCAGGGCGCGGTGTTGTGGTTCACCGGGCTTTACAAAGGCCTGTGGCGCTTCGCCAGCCTGCCAGATCTCATGAACATCGCCCGCGCCTGCGTCTTCGGCGCACTTGCCGTCGCATTGTCGCTGTTCCTGTACAACCGGCTCGAAGGCACGCCGCGTGCCGTGCTGGTGACGTTTCCGTTGTTGCTGGCTGTGATGCTTGGCGCACCACGGCTTGCCTATCGCTATTGGAAGGACAGTCGCCTGGATTTCGGCGCGCGACGTCCGGCCCAGCGCGTGCTGGTGTTGGGAGCGGGCAGGGCAGGCGAGACGCTGGTGCGCGATCTGCTCCGTGAGAACCACTATCGTCCGGTCGGCCTGCTCGACGACAATCCGCAACTCCGCGGTGCTCGCGTCCATGGCGTGCCCGTCCTCGGTAAACTCGACGACATCGGCCCGCTTGCGCGCGAAACCGCTGCTGAAATGTTGTTGATCGCCATGCCGTCGGCGGACAACCAGCAGATGCGTCGCATCGTGGAAATGTGCGAGGCCAGCGACCTGCCATTCCGAACCATGCCTCGTCTGGACGACGTGGTCGCCGGACGCTCCAGCTTCAACGAACTGAAGGAAGTCGCGATCGAGGACCTGCTCGGCCGCGATCCGGTGCAACTGGACTGGACCGCCATCCGCACGGCACTCGCCGGTCGCCGCGTACTGGTCACCGGTGGCGGCGGATCGATCGGCAGTGAGCTGTGTCGCCAGGTCGCGCGCCTGGGTGTGTCGTCGTTGACGATCATCGACAACGGAGAATACAACCTGTATCGGATCGACCAGGAGTTGCGGCGCGGCTTCCCCGACCTGCTGCTGGACTGCCGGATCGGCGATTGCGGCGACGCGGCCGGCTGCGAGCACGCCTTCGCGCAGGCGCGCCCGGAGGTGGTCTTCCACGCCGCTGCATACAAGCACGTGCCGATGTTGCAGGGCCAGGTGCGCGAAGCGTTTCGCAATAACGTGATGGCCACGCGCACCGTCGCCGAGGCAGCCGACCGCCACGGCGTTGCCTGCTTCGTGTTGATCTCGACGGACAAGGCGGTCAACCCGACCAGCGTGATGGGTGCCTGCAAACGCGTCGCCGAAATTTATTGCGAAAGCCTCGCCGCGCAGTCGAAAACACGCTACATCACGGTGCGCTTCGGCAACGTGCTGGACTCGGCAGGTTCCGTGGTGCCGCTGTTCCGCGAGCAGATTCGCAATGGTGGGCCGGTCACGGTGACCCATCCGGAAATGACCCGCTATTTCATGACCATCCCGGAAGCCTCGCAGTTGATTTTGCAGGCGGCCGTGCTTGGCAACGGTGGTGAGATCTTCGCGCTGGACATGGGTGAGCCGGTGCAGATTCGCTATCTGGCCGAGCAGATGATCAGGCTGGCGGGAAAGCAGCCCGAGCGCGACATCGCGATCGTCTACACCGGTTTGCGCCCGGGCGAAAAACTGTTCGAAGAGTTGTTCCATCCGCACGAGAATTACCAGAGCACCACGCACGCCAAGATTTTGCTGGCCCAGCATCGCAACGTTGCCTGGCCACTGTTGTTGAACCAGCTTAAACAAGCGGCTGCCGCCGTACAGGCGTACGACGAAGCGCAGTTGCGCCAAATTCTGGAAACCTTGCTGCCGGAGTTCGGCAGCGCTCCGCGCGACGAACTCGCCACCATCGTCAACCTGCCGCGCCGCCACGCTGGCCCCGAATACCAAACCTGAGTAAGCCCATGCCCCAACGATTGCGCAAGGTTGTCTTCCCCGTCGCCGGCCTCGGCACGCGTTTCCTGCCAGCGACCAAGGTGGTCGCCAAGGAGATGTTGCCGGTGCTCGATCGGCCGCTGATCCAGTACGCCGTCGACGAAGCCGTCGATGCAGGCGCCGACACGTTGATCTTCGTCACCAATCGCTACAAGCATGCGATCGCCGATTATTTCGACAAGGCCTACGAGCTCGAAACCAAGCTGGCCCAGTCCGGCAAGGACGAGTTGCTGGCGCTGGTGCAGGGAACACTGCCACGCAACGTTCGCTGCGTTTTCGTGACCCAGCCCGAAGCATTCGGCCTCGGCCATGCCGTGCTCTGCGCGCGGCCGGTGGTCGGCAATGAAACATTCGGGGTGATCCTGGCCGATGACCTGATCTGGAATGGTGCTGCCGACGCAGGCCAACCCGGCGCGCTGCGCCAGATGGCGGAACTCTCGGCCCACAACGGTGGTGCTGGCGTGATCGCCGTCGAAGAAGTGCCGCACGAGGACACCAACAAGTACGGAATCGTCGATGCCGAAGCGATGGACGGTCGCGCCGCGAAGATCCGACTGGTCGTCGAAAAACCGAAGCCCGAAGTCGCGCCATCGAACCTCGCCATCGTCGGTCGCTATGTATTGCCGGGCAGCATCTTCGAACTGCTGGAAAAAACCCGCCCCGGTGCCGGCGGCGAAATCCAGTTGACCGATGCGATCGAATCGCTGCTGCATCTGGACCCGGTCTACGCCTTTCGCTTCGCCGGGATGCGTTTCGACTGCGGCAACAAGCTGGGCCTCGTGAGGGCCACCCTGCACATGGCGCTGGAAGACCCGCAGCTCGCGGAAGCGACGCGCGCCTATATCACCGAGCGCTGCAAGGACTGACGGCGCAGTCCGGCGGAATCGTGGACCTCGATTTCATCCTCAACCACCTTGGGGAAGAGCGCGAGCGCTACCACGGCGCGGTTTCGCCGCCAGTTTTCCAGTCTTCGATCTTTGCGTTCCCGAGCGTCGCTGCGATGCGCGAAGGGTTTCGCGACGAGTTCGCCACGTACCTGTATACGCGTGGCAACAACCCGACAGTCGAGGTCCTGCGCAAGAAACTCGCCGCACTCGAAAACAGCGAGGATTGCCTGGTGTTTTCCAGCGGCGCGGCGGCGATGGCTGCGGCCGTGTTCGCCTGCGTCAGTGCCGGTGATCACGTGGTGTGCATAGCCAAACCCTATAGCTGGACGCGCTCGCTGTTGCGCGATCTGCTGTCGCGATTCGGCGTTTCAGTGACGTTTGTCGATGGCGCAGAGCCGGACGAGTTCGAAGCCGCGATTACGTCGACGACCAGGCTGATCGTGCTGGAAAGTCCGAATTCGATCACCTTCGAGCAGCAGGACCTGGCCGGCATCGCAGCGCTCGCGCAAGCGCGCGGCATCATCACCATTTGCGACAGCAGCTACGCGACGCCATTGCTGCAGCAGCCGATTGCACACGGCATCGACTTGGTCGTGCATTCGGCGACAAAGTATTTGAACGGCCACAGCGATGTCGTCGCCGGTGTGCTCTGCGGCAGTGAAACGTTGTTGCGCAAGGTATTCGCCGGACCGTTCATGACGTTCGGTGCAATCCCGTCGCCGCATGATGCGTGGCTGCTGCTGCGTGGCCTGCGAACGCTTTCGGTGCGTATGGAACGTATTTCAGCGTCGACCATGAAGGTGTTGGCGTTCCTCGAAAGTCATCCGCGTGTGCGCCGCGTGTATGCGCCGCATGCCAGCGACAACACGCAAGCCGAGCTAACCCAGCGCCAACTTGGAGCTGCCAGCGGCATGTTGACGATCGACGTCGATGCGCCCGATGTCGCTGCCGTCGAGCGCTTTTGCGACAGCCTCACGCGATTCCTGATGACGGTCTCATGGGGCGGCTACGAGTCGCTGGCATTGCCGGTCTGCGCCGTATTTCCACCGAGTTCGCCATTGCGACCGACAACAGGACTGCCGCTGAGCCTGGTCCGCCTGTCGATCGGACTGGAAGACCCTTCGATCCTCATCGATGACCTTGACAACGCCCTCACGGCAATGTCCCGCTGAGACTCATGGCTGCGGATTGCCAGCCCACGTTCGTCGGCCTATAATGCGCGGCTGCCCGGCTCGACGCCGGGCCCTTGCTCCACGGCCCAACGCCGGGGGCTGCCCGTTCCGCCCAGGTGGAACACATCCACGAGGAAATTCGATGCGTCACTACGAAGTCGTGTTCATGGTCCACCCGGACCAGAGCGAACAGGTGCCAGCCATGATCGAGCGTTACAAGACGCTGATCGAAGGCGACGGCGGCATCATCCACCGCCTGGAAGATTGGGGTCGTCGCCAGTTGGCGTATCCGATCCAGAATCTCGCCAAGGCGCATTACGTGATGTTCAACATCGAGTGTGGCCAGAACGCGCTCAACGAACTTGAGTCCGGTTTCCGTTTCAACGATGCCGTGCTTCGTCACCTGATCATCAAGCGTGATGCCGCCGACGTTGAAATGTCCGCGATCATGAAGAACAAGGACGACAAGGGCGACCGTCGCCGCCGCGATGACGATAGTTTCGAGGGTGGTTTCGATGACGACCGTCCGCGCCGCAGCCGTAGTTCGTCCAGCGACGACAGCACTACCGATAGCAGCGACGACGACAGCAACGATGATGATGATTCCAACTCGGAGAGCAAAGAATGAGCCCGCGTCGTCCCCCCGCTAAAGGCAAGGGCAAGCCGCCCGCGTCCAAGACATTCTTCCGCCGCAAGCGGTTCTGCCGCTTCACGGCCGAGAATGTGGTCGAGATCGATTACAAGGATCTCACCGTGCTTCGCCAGTACGTCACCGAAACCGGCAAGATCGTGCCGAGCCGGATTACAGGAACCAAGGCGCGCTACCAGCGCCAGTTGGCGACCGCGATCCAGCGTGCTCGTTTCCTGTCGTTGCTTCCGTACAGCGACGCACACTGATTCGGGACGCCCTGCCACGCAGGGCGACTTTTCCAAGGCAACGTCGGCATGCCTGCTGATGTTGATGGCGTTCAACCGAACTCCTCCACGGGGTTCATTCGGACAGCGCAAGCTGCGTCGGGCTCTCCGGCGCTAACGAACGGGAGTTACCCATGGAACTGATTCTTCTGCAAAAAGTGAAAAACCTCGGCGACCTTGGCGAAAAGGTCAACGTGAAGCCGGGTTATGGTCGCAACTACCTGGTGCCGCAAGGCAAGGCAGTGCCGGCAAACGAAGCCAACATGGCCGAGTTCGAGAAGCGCCGCTCCGAGTACGAAGCCAAGGCCAACCAGCAACTGGCTGCCGCGGAAACGCGCAAGGCGGCACTGGAAGGCGCAGAAATCACGCTGACGGCCAACGCCGGACCGGAAGGCAAGCTGTTCGGCTCGATCGGCACGCGCGAAATCGCCGAGGCCTTCACCGAAGCCGGCCATGCGTTGGGCAAGGACGAAGTGCTGCAGCCGAACGGCGCGATTCGCCACATCGGTGAGTACGAAGTCGAAGTGGCGCTGCACACCGAAGTCCACACCACGGTCAAGGTCACCGTCAATCCGACCTGATCGATGCGAAACGTGTGAAACAAAAAGGGCGCCACACGGCGCCCTTTTTGTTTGCGGAATCGCGTGATCGTCCACGCACGAACATTTCAACAGGATATCCACAGCATTCCGTCTCGACAGCTGAGACGCCGGCGTCGATGATGGGAGATTCCACGTCACGAGTTCCAGCCACATGTCCGCCTTCCCCGAACGCAAAGCATCCGCCAGCAGTATTGACGTATTGCGCGTGCCACCTCATTCGATCGAGGCGGAACAGGCGGTGCTCGGTGGCTTGATGCTGTCGCCAGATTCCTGGGACCGGATCGCCGACCGGCTGGTCGAAGAAGACTTCTACCGCCGCGATCATCGTTTGATCTTCCGTGCGATTGGCGATCTCTCCAGCAAGAGCATGCCGTATGACGCGGTGACGCTGGGCGAATGGTTCGACGCCAAGGGACTGGCCGATACGGTCGGCGGCTCCAGCTATGTGATCGAACTGGCGAATACCACGCCGAGCGCGGCCAACATCGTTGCCTACGCCGACATCGTTCGCGAGAAATCGGTGCTGCGCCAATTGATCGACGCCGGCACCGAGATCGCCGGGGATGCTTTCCAGCCGGAAGGGCGATCCAGCCTGGAAGTACTCGAGGTCGCCGAGCAGAAGGTCTACAAGATTGCCGAAGCCGGTGCACGTGGCCGGCAGGGTTGGGTTCCCATGCGCACCGCGGCCAAGGAAGCGTTCCAGATCCTTCACCATCGTTTCGAGAACAAAGGCCAAGTCACTGGCCTGTCGACCGGCTTCGCCGACCTGGACGAGTTGACCGCTGGACTGCAGCCATCCGATTTGATCATCCTGGCCGCACGTCCTTCGATGGGCAAGACTGCTCTCGCCATGAATCTCGCCGAGACGGCCGCCTTGCGCGGCAAGAAAGCCGTCGCCGTATTCTCGATGGAAATGTCGTCGTCGCAGCTGGCGTTTCGATTGATCTCGTCGCTGGGTCGGATCAACCAGCAGCACCTGCGTACCGGTGATCTTGAAGAGGAAGAATGGCCGCGCGTGACCAGCGCGATCACCATGCTGTCCGATGCCAAGATCTTCATCGACGATACGCCGGCGCTGTCGCCGGGGGACCTGCGCTCAAAGGCCCGCCGGCTGAAGCGAGAACACGATGTCGGTCTGATTGTGATCGACTACCTGCAACTGATGCAGGTGCCGGGCAGCAAGGAGAATCGCGCCACCGAAATTTCAGAAATTTCGCGTAGCCTCAAGGCGCTGGCAAAGGAACTCAACGTGCCTGTTCTGGCACTTTCCCAGCTCAACCGTTCGTTGGAGCAACGCGTGGACAAGCGACCGATGATGAGCGACCTGCGCGAATCCGGTGCGATCGAGCAGGACGCCGACCTGATCATGTTCATCTACCGCGACGACTACTACAACTCCGAATCGCCAGACAAGGGCCTCGCCGAAGTGATCATCAGCAAGCAACGCAACGGCCCGACCGGCATGGTCAAACTTACCTTCCTCGGCCAGTTCACGAAGTTCGAGAACCACGCTTCGGATGCGTACTCCAGCCACTTTGGCTAAGCGCGCCACCGTGCATCTTCAAGGACAGGCCTGAGCATGCGCGCCACCTGCGCGACGATCCACATGGCCGCGTTGCGCAGCAACCTGCGCCGCGTCCGCGAATTGGCACCCGGTCGCAAGGTGTTGGCCGTGGTCAAGGCCGACGCTTATGGTCACGGCCTGGAACGCGCAGCACGTGCGCTGCAAGGTGCCGACGCATTCGGCGTAGCTGCAATCCAGGATGGCCAGCGCCTGCGCGCTGCCGGCTTCAGCCAGCGCATCGTGGTGATGGCAGGCATCGATCATCCCGACGATGTCGTCGAAATGCAGCGGCTCGATCTCGACAGCGTCGTCCACAGCGACGAACAAGTTGAATGGCTGGCAGATGAGGGCGAAGGCCGGCCGATCCGGGTCTGGCTGAAGATCGACAGCGGCATGCACCGGTTGGGCTTTGCACCCGAGCGGGTGCCGGCGATTTTTGATCGTTTGAAGTCGCTACCGAGCGTCGCGCCCGACATCGTCCTGATGACCCACTTCGCCAATTCCGACGTGTTCGATGACGAACTGACCCACCAGCAGACCGATGCGTTCGAGCGCGCCGCTGTTGGGCGGACGGGCGAGCGCAGCCTGGCCAATTCCGCCGCCGTGATCGGCTGGCCGGAAGCGCATGGCGAATGGGTCCGTGCCGGTGGCGCGCTGTACGGTATTTCGCTGATTGCGGGCAAGGTTGGAACCGACTTTGGACTGCGACCGGCAATGACGTTATCGACCCGGCTAATCGCCGTGAACAGACTGAAAGCCGGCGATCGCGTCGGTTACGGATCGACCTGGGAATGCCCCGTCGACAGCATCATCGGCGTTGCCTCGATTGGTTATGGTGATGGCTATCCACGCGCGGTCTGGAACGGCGCGCCGGTGCTGGTCAACGGGCAGCGCGCCCGCATCGCCGGTCGCGTGTCGATGGACTTGACCACGATCGATATCAGCGACCAGCCGGGCGCGAAAATTGGCGATCCGGTCGTGCTGTGGGGGCAGGGACTTCCAATCGAGGAAGTCGCCGAAGCGGCCGGTACGATCGGCTACGAACTGGTTTGCGGCATGACCCGACGGGTTCGTTTTGTCGAAGCCGATTGACGGGAACGATTGACAGGGACTCGACATGGCCAAGGCGAAGACAGCGTACGTTTGCTCGGAATGCGGTGCCGAGCACAACAAGTGGCAGGGCCAGTGCGTGGATTGCGGGGCGTGGAATACGCTCAGCGAATTCGTGGTGCAACCGGCAAGCAAGGGTTCGTCGGCATCGCATTCCGGTTACGCGGGCGCTCAGACCGAAGCGGCCGTCGTCACCGCGCTGGCCGGCATCGTCGGCGTCGCCGATTCGCGCAGTGCGACCGGTATCGGCGAACTGGATCGCGTGCTCGGCGGTGGGGTGGTTGCCGGATCGGTGGTGCTGATCGGTGGCGATCCCGGCATTGGCAAATCCACGCTGTTGTTGCAGATGCTGGGCGCGATTGGTCAGCGCATGGGCAGCCTCTATGTGACCGGCGAGGAAAGCCTGGCTCAGGTCGCGTCGCGCGGGCAGCGGTTGGGACTGGTGCTGGATGGCTTGAACGGCCTTGCCGAAACATCCATCGAGCGGATTCTCGCCGAGTGCCAGCGCAGTCGTCCCGAGGTCGTCATCATCGACTCGATCCAGACCATCTGGACCGAACTGCTGACGGCCGCGCCGGGTTCGGTCAGCCAGGTCCGCGAATCGGCCGCACGACTGGTGCGTTACGCCAAGCAATCCGGCACCAGCGTATTCCTGGTCGGCCACGTCACCAAGGAAGGCGGCATCGCCGGGCCACGCGTGCTTGAGCACATGGTTGATGCGGTGCTCTATTTCGAAGGCGAATCGGGCAGTCGCTTCCGCATCCTGCGCGCTTTCAAGAACCGCTTCGGTGCGGTCAACGAACTCGGGGTATTCGCGATGTCGGGCACCGGCCTGAAGGAGGTCCCGAATCCGTCGGCAATCTTCCTGTCCGTCCACTCGCAACCGACGGCGGGAAGCGCTGTGATGGTGACTCGCGAAGGCACCCGACCGCTGCTGGTCGAGGTGCAGGCGCTGGTCGATGCCTCGTCGATGCCGAACCCGCGTCGCGTGGCGCTTGGCCTGGAACAGAACCGATTGGCGATGCTACTGGCTGTGCTGCATCGACATGGCGGTGCTGCGGTCCACGATCAGGACGTATTCGTCAACGTGGTCGGTGGCATCCGCGTGCAGGAGACGGCTGCGGACCTGCCGGTGCTGCTGGCGGTTCTGTCGAGTTTTCGCGATCGGCCGTTGCCCGACAAACTGGTTGCGTTTGGCGAGATCGGACTATCGGGCGAGATTCGCCCCGTGCCGAATGGCGAAGAGCGTCTGCGTGAAGCAGCGACGCACGGTTTCCGCAACGCGATCGTTCCGAAGGCAAACGCGCCCAAGCGCGGCAGCATGGGTGAGCTCAACATTATTGGCGTCGATCGGCTCGGCGACGCGTTGGGCGCCCTGGCCGAAGTGTGACGCGGACGATCAGGCGACGCGTTTCAGGATCACTTCCAGAACAAATTTGCTGCCGAAGAAAGCCAGCAACAGGATCGCCATGCCGGCGAGGGTGAGTTGCACCGCGCGACTGCCGCGCCAGCCCCAGCGCCAGCGCCCGAACAGCAGCGTCCCAAACACGATCCAGGCGACGATGGACAACACGGTCTTGTGGACCAGGTGCTGGGCGAAAAGATTTTCGACAAACATCACGCCGCTGAGTAGTGTGAGGGTCAAGCCGATGAATCCGGCAGCAATCACCCTGAACATCAGTGACTCGGTCAGGGTGAGCGGCGGCAACGAACGGATCAATTTCGAATCCAGCCGTCGCTTGCGCAGCGCACGCTCCTGCATCGCGAGCAGGATCGCGAGTAGGGCAGCGATATTGAGCAGGCTGTAGGCGACCAACGCCAGAATCACATGAAGGTTGATCTGCCAGCCGAGCTTTGAGGGCAGGGTGGGCGGTGCAACGAAGACGTCGGTTGCCAGCAGCAATGCCGCCAGCGGGAACACGATGACGCCGAGGCCAGCGACTGGCCGGAACAGGTTGACGATCAGCGTGAGTAGCACGACGCCAAATGCCACCAGCGACAGCGCCGCGAAGAAATGCAGGTCCAAGCCGCCGCGATGCAGGCCAAAAAGCAGGGTGGCGTGAGCCAGCGCAGCAAGTGCCGCGACGATCAACGCCAGTCGTTGGGTGCTTGGATTGCCACCACGCTGCGGCAGCACCACGGTCGCGGCGGCAGCAAGGTAGGCGACGATCGCGGACAGGGCGAGCAGGTGGGCTGGCATGGTGGAAGTGTCGCACAGCAAGCTGATAACGCGGAACGCGAAGTACGCATGACCAGCGCCCGCAAACGAAATCGCCCCGCATCAGCGGGGCGATTCGAAGCTCAACCGATCAGCTTGCGCTTACCAGATTTTCACCTGCGCATTGCCCGTGCGGACCATTTTGTCGCCGGGCTTGCAAGAGAACGCCGCAGCGAATGCAGGCAGGTTCGACGGTGCACCAATCGCACGCAGCGATGTCGGCGCATGTGAATCGGTGTTCAACAGAACGATGGCTTGTTCATCGCGAGCCGAACCGCGCCAGATCCGCGCCCAGTTGAGGAAGAAGCGCTGCTCCTGGGTGTAGCCGTCGATCTTGCGATTCGCTTGGGACGGGTTCTTCGCCATTGCAACATGCAGGGCATCCCAGGCAATGCTCAGGCCACCAAGATCGGCAATGTTCTCGCCGAGGGTGAGCTGTCCGTTGACGAACTTGCCCGGAAGCGGTTCGTACGCATTGAATTGATCAACCAGGATGGCAGTGCGCGCCTTGAACGCGTCCTTGTCCGCGTCAGTCCACCAGTTTTCCTGGTTGCCCTTCGCATCAAACTGGCTACCCTGATCGTCGAAGCCATGACTGGCTTCGTGGCCGATAACGGCACCGATGCCGCCATAGTTGAGCGCATCGTCGGCTGTTGCGTCGAAAAACGGCGGTTGCAGGATCGCGGCGGGGAAGTTGATCGTGTTGTCGGTCGGGTTGTAATAGGCATTGACCGTTTGCGGCGTCATGCCCCATTCCTTGCGGTCTGTCGGGGTGCCAATCTTGGCAATGTCCCAGTCGTGATTGAACTGGTTGGCCATCATCACGTTGCCGAAGTAGCTATCCGATGTCGTGGTCAGGCCACTCCAGTCGCGCCACTCTTCCGGGTAGCCGATCTTCGGAAGAAAGGTTTCCCACTTTTCGAGCGCTTTGGCCTTGGTTTCGTCGCCCATCCAGTCGAGATTCTCGATGCGCAACTTGAGTGCGGCCTGCATGTTGTCGATCAGTTCCTCGGCACGGGCCTTGGCTTCCGGCGGGAACGCCTCGGCGACGTAGATTTCACCAAGGGCCATGCCCATGTTGCCGTTGATCGTGCGCAACACGCGCTTCCAGCGCGGCTCCATTTCCTTCTGGCCGCTCAGGGTCTTGTTGTGGAAGGCAAAGTGCTGCTGCTGGAATGGCTGCGACAGGTAAGGCGACGCCATGTCGGCGAAGTGAAAGCTCAGGTATGCGCGCCAGTCGGCGGCCGGTGTCTTCGCAATGGCTTTGTCGAGCGCGGCGAAAAACTTCGGCTGCGAGAGCGAGAACCCGTCGGTGACGTTGGCGTTCTGGGCCTTGAAGAAAGTCGCCCAGTTGAAATGCGGCGTCACCTTGTTCGCTTCCTTGACAGTGACGAAGTTGTACTGGTTGTCGGGATTGCGCAACTCGACAGGCTTGAATGATGCCTTGGCTAGGTTGGCCTCGAGCGCCAGTACCCGCTGCGCCTGCCTGGCGGAATCGACCGCGCTGACGCCCGTCAATCGCAGGGTCTTGGCGATGTGGTCGACATAGGCATCTCGAATCGCCTTGTGCTCGTCGGCGCTGTAGTAGTCAGGCGTGGGCAGACCAAGGCCGCCCTGGAAAGCGTAGGCGATGCGGCGCGAAGAATTCTTGAAGTCCGCCAGCGCGCCGAACGCGAACGGGGTGCCAACACCGCGCGCAAAGCTGTCCTGCAGATAGGTGACCAGCGTTTTGGAGTTCTTGATTGCCGCGATTTTCTTCAACTCCGGCTGGATCGGCGTGGCACCGGCTGCATCGACAGCCGCTTCGTCCATGCCCGAGGTCCAGAACGCGCCGATCTTCTGTTCATTGCCGCTTGCGCTGGCATTGGCTGCAGCGCGCTTGACGATGTCGTGCTGGGTCTCGAGGCTTTGCTCGCGCAGCACGTCGAACGTCGTCCAGCGCGATTTGTCGGCGGGAATGGGGTTGGCGGCGACCCACTTGGCATTGACGTAATCGCTAAAATTGCCGCACGCGCTGGCGTTGCTGTCCAACTCGCTGACGTCGAATGCGCCGTTGGAGATATCGTTGGACGTGTCGTTGACGACCGCGTCGCGCTTGACCGCGGGCGTACACGCAGCAATCGCTGCGGCCAGCGCCATTGCGGCGACGAGTGGTTTGAGGGCAATCTGATTCATGGCTGGATCCTGGTCAGGGGGTCTTGCGAGCACGGCAAGACCGTCGGTTTTGGGATGGGTAGAATTTGCATCGTCAGCTTGCGCAAGAGCGCAACGGCAATGTCTGATCCGCGAGGGGAAACCGGGGAAGCGTGCCTTGATCGCATCGAACGGCGACAGTGGCAGAAGTCATTGGAACAGCTTATCGGACGTCTGGTTTAGTCGGCGTTGGCGTCTCTTTCGGGAGTTTCCGGCGAACGTAGACCTGCTTTCGCACCTTCGCGATGACCACGCCGGCGTTGTCGTGCACCGTGTTCTCGAACCAGTGTAGATACCTATCGCCATTGGCGGTCGCATCGCGGATCGTCTTCAAGACGGCATCGTCGACGGCGAACTCGGCAAACACATCGCCGCGACCTGGTGCCACGAATTCGATACTGCCCGCCTTGTCCCAGACGATGTAATCGCGTCCGAGCAACTGCATCACCAACAACATCCAGAACGGATCATTCATCGCGAAGAGGTTGCCGCCAAACTGCGTATTGACGTAATTGCGGTTGTACCAGCGTTTCCTGAGCACGACACGTGCAGAACGCCAATCGTCGCCAATGTGCTGGACACGGATGGCGTTAAAGAAAAAGGGTGGCCATAGATTCAGCCCCCAGCGCATCCGGTTTGGTGTGATCTTCATTGCCGACGAGTGATCAGAACAGCAGCGACGACATCTTGCGCCGAAAGCTGCCGACGATTTCGGCGTCGTCGATGATCGCGAATGCCGCAATCAGGCGCTTCCTGGCGAGACCGTCGCTCCATTGTCGATCCGCCTTGAGGATCGCCAGGAACTGGTCCAGCCCAGCTTCTGCATCGCCGCTGGCAACCAGTAGAACGCCGAGTTGGTCGCGCGCTGCAAAGTCGCCATCGTCGTTCTCGATTCGCGACCGTAGTTCCGCAACGGATGCTGCGTCGGCGGTCAGTTGTGCGAATTCGAGTTTTGCACGCAGGCGTAGCGCGCGATCGTCTGTCTCCAGGTTTGCAGGTAGGGATTCGAGCTGTCTGGTCGCACCTGCGCCGTCGCCGGATTGCATCAAGGCGACGGCAAGATCGAGTCGATGCTCGGCGCGGTCAGGCTCTGCAACTATCAGCGCCTGCAGGCGAGTGACGGCAGCCATAGGTGATTCTTCGACCACAACTGCGTCGACTTCATCGACTTCCGGCGCGGCGGCCGGTTGCACATGGCGCTTCAGGAATTCGACCAGTTGATCTTCCGGCAAGGGGCCGGCGAATCCGTCGACCGGCTGGCCTTGCGACATCAGGATCACGGTGGGGACGCTTTGGATCTGGAACATCGCACCGACCTGCGTTTCCTTGTCGACATCGACGCGCGCGAGCCGAACGATGCCGTGGAAACCCGTCACCACTTTTTCGAGCAGGGGATCCAGTGTGGCGCTGGTTGGGCTGCGCGGCGACCAGAAGTTGATCAGGATCGACGTATCGAATGAGGCATCGATCACCTCGGCCTCGAACTTGGCCGTCTCGACGTCGAAGATGATGGGCAGTTTCGGCAACGGTTCGGTCACGGCAAGCTCCTCGAAAAATGTCCGGTCAGAAGTCGGGGCCGTAGCGGGGGAATTCAACCGTTCAGGGTCACGACGTACCGCGCATCAGGCTGATCGCAACCGCTTCCGCGACCTTGATGCCGTCCACGGCTGCCGAGAGAATGCCGCCGGCATAGCCCGCTCCTTCGCCAGCCGGATACAAGCCGCGCGTGTTGATGCTTTGCAGGTCGTCGTCGTTGCGACGGATGCGAATGGGCGACGAGGTGCGTGTTTCCACCCCGGTCAGCAAGGCGTCGCGCTGGTAGAAACCGCGGATCTGTCGATCGAATGCTGGCAGTGCTTCGCGGATTGCCGTGATCGCGTAGTCGGGCAGGGCGGTGGACAGGTTGCATAGTCGAATGCCCGGCGTATATGACGGAACGACAGAACCGAGTTCGCCCGAAGGTACGCCGTCGACGAAATCGCCGACCTTCTGCGCCGGTGCGTGGTAATCGCTACCGCCGAGTTCGAAGGCACGTTCTTCCCATTGCCGCTGCAGGGCGACGCCAGCGAGTACGTGGCCGGGATAGTCCTTTTCCGGCGTGATCGCGACGACGATGGCGCTATTCGCATTGCGCTCGTCTCGCGAATACTGGCTCATGCCATTGGTGACGACGCGACCCGGTTCCGACGCTGCCGCGACCACGGTGCCACCCGGACACATGCAGAAACTGTAGACCGAACGCCCGTTCTCAGCGTGATGGACCAGCTTGTAGTCGGCCGCGCCAAGCAACGGATGACCGGCGCTCGGACCATAGCGGGCGCGGTCGATCAGGCCTTGCGGATGTTCGATGCGGAAGCCGATAGAGAAGGGCTTGGCTTCGACGTAAACGCCGCGCTGGTGCAGCATCGCAAAGGTGTCGCGTGCGCTGTGGCCGATGGCGAGGATGACGTGGTCGCAGCGCAACTCGCTGCCGTCGGCGAAGCGCAGTCCGCGAACCTGGCTGCCCTCGATGACGACGTCGTCCACGCGCTGGCCGAACCGGAACTCGCCGCCCAGTGCTTCGATATCGGCGCGCATGTGTTCGACCATCTTGACCAATCGAAACGTGCCGATATGCGGCTTGCTGACAGTGAGGATTTCCTGCGGTGCGCCGGCCTTGACGAACTCATCGAGCACCTTTCGTCCATAGTGCTTCGGATCCTTTATCTGGCTGTAGAGCTTGCCGTCGGAAAACGTGCCGGCGCCGCCTTCGCCAAACTGCACGTTCGATTCCGCATCGAGCACGCCATCACGCCAGAACGCCCAGGTGTCGCGGGTGCGCTCACGCACCGCCTTGCCGCGTTCGACGATGATCGGCTTCAAGCCCGCCTGCGCCAGGATCAGCCCGGCCATGATTCCACAGGGGCCGCTGCCGATCACTACCGGTCGCAACGCCGATGCACGGTTGGAGTGCTCTCGTGCATCAACGACTGGCTTGTAGCTTGTGTCCGGCGTTGCCATCACCTGCGCATCGGAGCTGAAGCTGGCGAGCAGTTCATCATCGCGCGTCGTCGACACATCGATGGTGTAGGTGAAAAGAATTCCCGACTTGCGCCGCGCATCCACGCCTCGCCGAAAGACGATGAATTCAAGCAACTCGCCGTCGCTCAGGTCGAGCCGCCCCCGCACCGCTGCGCGCAGTTCGGCCGCGTCATGGTCCAGCGGCAGCTTGATTTCGGTGATTCGCAGCATCGAAGCGATCAAGGTTGCGGGGGCGGCATCATAGCGGGCGACACACTCGCGCCATTGCAGTGCCGTACTTGACGATGTAATTCAAGCAAGACAATATGTACTCTACGCCTGACATATGGTTCGACCGAGATGACTGCAATGGAGCGATTGAGCTGGATGTGGATGCTGCTGCCGTTCCTGGTCGGCGTCCTGCTGATGACGACCACGCCTAACCGATGGATCGGCGCCGATCTCGGCGTGTTGGGTTCGTCGATCACGTTGGTCAGCGTGTGGATTGCACTTTGGCTGGCGTCACGCCAACGCGAGGAGTCGCCCTCCAGCGTTTCGCTGGCCGAGAAGGAAAACTGGGTTGCACTGTTTTACACCGGAGCGCTGGCGCTGTTCATTGCTTCCGAACTGGACGTAATCGCCCAAGCCAGTTCGGTATATCAACTTGCCGGAATGGGCAAGGTGATCGTCGCCACGCTGATCGGCTGGATCGTGCTGTCGTCGGTCATTCGTCAACGTTCAAGCCAACGCGTCAAACACGATGAACGCGACGGCGAACTGCAACGACGCGCCGACACGGTTTCGCACACCGCCATCTGCGTCACCGTGATCGGGCTCGCTGTCACGTTGGGATTCTCGCCCGCGAACCGGCTGGCCTGGTTCACGCCCTTGCTGATCGCGCATCTGTTGATGCTTGCGCTGATAGTCGCAAGCTTCACTGGGCACGCCAGCGCCGCGTGGGCTTACTGGAACGATCGCCGATGACCGGCACGCCAGTCAGCAACCAGATTCGTCGACTGCGTTTCGACAACGGCGAGATGACCCAGCAGACGCTGGCCGATCAAGCCGGCATCACTCGGCAGACCGTGATTGCGCTCGAAGCAGGAAAGTACGCACCGTCACTGGAACTTGCATTCCGCCTTGCTCACGCATTCGGCGTGGGAGTGGAAGACGTGTTCCAGTGGCAGATCCAATCGCCGACCTGACCGACGGCGGTGGTCGGCGCACGTTCGCATCAGCGTGCGATAGCGTTCCCGACTTGCTTGTAAACGACACCGTTCTTCATCACGAAGGCGATTGATTGCAGGCGTGCGATATCGTCAACCGGATTGCCTTCCACGGCGACGATGTCGGCGCGCTTGCCAGGTTCGATGGCGCCGAGCTGGTCAGCTTGATCGAGTAGTTCCGCGGCCTTGACCGTGGCCGACTGGATTGCCGCCATCGCCGGCATGCCAGCCTGAACCATCAGAACGAATTCGTGCGCATTTTCGCCATGCGGATAGACAGCAGCATCGGTTCCGAACGCGATCTTCACGCCGGCCTTCCAGGCACGCGTGAACGTCTCCTGGATCTTCGGACCAATTGCCAGTGCCTTGGGCCTGATGATTTCCGGGTAATAGCCAGGCGCCTTCGCTTTCTCCGCGACGTAAGCACCCGCGCTGAGTGTCGGCACGTACCAAGTGCCGTGCTCTTTCATCAGTTTCATGGTCGCGTCGCTCATGTAGGTGCCGTGCTCGATGGAATCAACGCCGCCGATGATGGCGCGCTGCATGCCTTCGTCACCGTGCGCATGAGCAGCGACGCGAAAACCGTAGTCCTTCGCGGTCGTTGTCACCGCCTTTATTTCCTCGACGGTGAATTGCGGGTTCTGGCCGTTCTTCGCATACGACAGCACGCCGCCGGTTGCGGTGATCTTGATCAGGTCGGCACCGTCCTTGTAGCGTTGGCGCACGGCTTTACGTGCATCGTCCACCGAATTCACCACGCCATCTTTCGGGCCGGGATCGCCGGAAAGTACCCAACTGACGCCGTTGGTGGGATCGGCGTGACCGCCGGTAGTCCCCAAGGTTTTTCCGGCGCTATAGATGCGCGGCCCATCGACGTAGCCTTGATCGATCGCATTGCGCAGCGATATGGATACGTTGTCGGAATCACCCAGATTACGGACCGTTGTAAAACCGGCCATCAAAGTGCGCTTCGCATAGGCGGCGCCGCGCAAGGCGTAGTCAGCAGGATTCAGGCGGAAGCCTTCCTCGTAGCCCTTGGCGCTGGTCTCGCCGGTGATGTGCGTGTGCATGTCGATGAAGCCGGGCAGGCAGGTTTTCGTTGATAGATCGATCAGCGTTGCGTCCGCCGTATCAGCCTTGCCGGAGGTGACCGACGTGATGCGGCCATCGACGATTTTTACGCTGGTCGCTCCCAGCAGCTTGCCGGCACGTACATCGACCAGCTGGCCACAATGCAGCAGCGTGAGCGCGCCATCGGGATTGCTGACTGGCGCATCCGCGAGCACCGGCGTGCAGGAAACCACGCTGGCAAGAACCAGCGAACGAAGAGCAATCATGAAGTTCCCCTTGGTTTTCAGAGTGGAGGCGGCGGCCGTTGGATCGTAATCGACGGTCTGACGATAGCGCCACGACGTAGAAACGAACAACTGCCATTCGGCAGGCATGACGCCGCCGTGCCGCAAATCGTTGTCGCACTGCATCATGCTGCGCTAGGCTGGCGACATTCCTTACCGATTCCTGCGCACAGCGCCGCGCCCACCCATGCAACAAAACTACGATTCACAATCCGTCGAAGCTGCAGCGCAGCGATATTGGGACGACAACCGCGCCTTCGAGGTGGTCGAAGACGCGACCAAGCCAAAGTTCTTCTGCCTGTCGATGCTGCCGTATCCGTCCGGTGCGCTGCACATGGGCCATGTCCGCAACTACACGATTGGCGATGTGATCAGCCGTTACCAGCGGATGATGGGCCGCAACGTGTTGCAGCCGATGGGTTGGGACGCGTTTGGCCTGCCTGCCGAGAACGCGGCGATCGCCCGCAACACCGCGCCGGCGAAATGGACGTACGCCAATATCGAGCACATGCGCGAGCAGCTCAAGACGATGGGCTACGCGATCGACTGGTCGCGTGAATTCGCCACCTGCATGCCGGACTACTACGTCCACGAGCAGCGCATGTTCACCCGCTTGATGAAGAAGGGCATGGTCTATCGCAAGAACTCGGTGGTGAACTGGGACCCGGTCGACCAGACCGTGCTCGCCAACGAACAGGTGATCGATGGGCGTGGCTGGCGTTCCGGCGCGGTCGTCGAGAAGCGCGAGATTCCGCAGTGGTTCCTCAAGATCACCGCGTACGCCGATGAATTGCTGGATGGACTTGACCATTTGCCGGGCTGGCCGGACTCGGTCAAGACCATGCAGCGCAACTGGATTGGACGTTCGCAAGGACTGGAAATCCAGTTCGCCGTCGAAGGCGAGGACACGCCCGTCATCGTGTTCACGACGCGGCCCGACACGCTGATGGGCGTTACCTTCCTGTCGGTTGCTTCCGAGCATTCGATTGCTGTCAAGGCCGCGGCGGGCAATCCGAAGGTCGCTGCTTTCATCGAGGAATGTCGTCACGGAGGAACCGCCGAAGCCGATATCGAGACTCAGGAAAAGAAAGGCATCGAAACGGGAATCTCGGCGATCCATCCGATCACCGGCGAGCAGGTTCCAATCTGGGTCGCCAATTTCGTGCTGATGAATTATGGAACCGGTGCGGTCATGGGCGTTCCCGCGCATGACCAGCGCGACTGGGAATTCGCAACCAGGTACGACCTGTTCATCAAGATGGTCATCGTGAGTCCCGCCGTCCGAGCCGCCGTGCGCGAGCTGGCGAAGGATGTCGAGAACAATGCCGACGTGATGAGCACGGCGCTCGGCGTGAGTCCCGCGCTTGATGTAGTGCAACCATCCGCAGTCGATATCGTTGAGGAGTTCGAGCGCAACGTCGTCACCGAATGCGCTTACACCGATTACGGTTACCTGGTGAACTCCGGTGATTACGACGGCATGGATTTCCGCAGCGCGTTCGATGCACTGGCCATCCGACTGGAAGCGGACGGCAAGGGCGCGCGCCGCACCAACTATCGATTGCGCGACTGGGGCGTCAGCCGGCAGCGCTACTGGGGTTGTCCGATACCAGTGATCTATTGCGATACCTGCGGCGCCGTGCCCGTGCCGGAAGACCAGTTGCCGGTGGTGCTGCCCGAAGACGTCGCCTTCACCGGTGTCAGTTCGCCAATCAAATCCGATCCGGAATGGCGCAAGACGACGTGTCCGAGTTGCGGCGGCGCGGCAGAACGTGAAACCGATACCTTCGACACCTTCATGGAATCAAGCTGGTACTACGCCCGCTACACCTCACCCGGCGCCAGCGACATGGTCGATGAGCGGGCGAAGTACTGGACGCCGGTCGACCAGTACATCGGCGGTATCGAGCACGCGATCATGCATCTGCTCTACTTCCGCTTCTATCACAAGCTGTTGCGCGATGAAGGCCTGGTCGACTCCGACGAGCCGGCGATAAATTTGCTCTGCCAGGGCATGGTGATTGCCGACACCTACTATCGCGAAACTGCCAATGGCGGTCGCGACTGGATCAATCCCGCCGATGTCGACGTGAATCGTGATGAGCGCGGCCAGATCACCAGCGCCGTATCAAAAGCGGACGGCCAACCGGTATTGGTCGGTGCTGTCGAGAAGATGGCGAAGTCGAAGAACAATGGCGTCGACCCGCAGGCGATGGTCGGGCGCTACGGGGCCGACACCGTGCGCCTGTTCTCGATGTTCGCGGCACCGCCAGACCAGTCGCTGGAATGGAACGAAGCCGGCGTCGAAGGCATGGCGCGATTCCTCAAGCGCTTGTGGCGCGATATCAACCAGCATGCGTCGCAACCCGATCATCCGGTCGTCGACGCGGCCGCCTTGACGGCAGCCCAGAAGACCGTGCGCCGCCAGGTACACGAGACGATCGCCAAGGTGTCCGACGATTACGGTCGTCGCCACGCCTTCAATACCGCCATCGCCGCGTTGATGGAATTGCTCAACGCCGTTGCGAAGTTCGACGACATGGACGACCAGGGCAGGGCCGTGCGGCACGAGGCGTTCGAGTCGTTGGTGCTGCTCATCAACCCGATCACGCCGCATATCGCGCATGCCCTATGGCAGGTGCTTGGCCATGCCGAGGAACTGATCGAAGATGTCGCGTGGCCGGTGGCCGATCCAGCAGCAATGGTGCGCGACATGGTCACGCTGGCGGTGCAGGTCAACGGCAAGTTGCGCGGCACCATCGAGATCGCTGCCAACGCGAGCCGTGAAGACGCCGAGCGTGCCGCGCTGGCGCAACCATCCGTGCAAGCCCATGTCGGCGATAATCCGCCGAAGAAGGTCGTCGTTGTTCCGGGCAAGATCGTCAATATCGTTGTTTGATTCCCACACTGCATCATCCGAGGCTCGCCATGTCCGCACTCCGACTGATCACACTTACCGCGCTGCTAGCCGTGCTTTGCGGCTGTGGATTCCATTTGCGCAAGGAGGCAGTCTTGCCGCCAGGCATGGGCACGGTCCTTGTGCAGGGCGCCGACCCGTTCAGTCCGCTCGGACGCGACCTGGCCGCAGCGCTGGAACGCGCGGGCTCGACGGTCGTCGAGAAGGCCGGCAATGGTGTCGCCGTCATGAACATCACCGCCAACCAATTGGCGACCGATGTGCTGTCGGTCGGCGGCAATGCACGCGCCAACGAGTATTCGATGCGCTACCACGTCGAGTTCAACGTGACCGACGACGCCGGCAAGGCGATCCTCGACAAGCAAGTGATTGAACTCAGCCGCGAATACACGTTCGATGCGTTCCAGGCCGCAGCGGTCGCAGCCGAAGAGGATCTGCTGCGAAAGGAGCTTCAGCGCGAAATGGTGCAATCGATCATGCGTCGGCTCGATGCACTGGGCCGTACCGGGAACGGTTGAACCGAGCCGGCAACACGCGACTCACTCCTGATGGGAGTGGAAATGAAAAACGGCTACGATAAACCGCCTTCGTCGCTTTTGGCGGAGCATCCACAAGGGGAATTCCAATGCGTTATCTCGTTATTGCCGCGCTGCTGACGTTTGCCGTTGCGCCCGTCGCCCATGCTTATGATCTGGACGTCGTCAACAAGTCCAGGACCGCCATCCATCATCTTTATCTGTCATCGAGCAATGACCGCGAGTGGGGTCCCGACCAACTCGGCGACCGCAGCGGCGATGTCGTCGGTCCCGGCGACACGTTCACACTGACCGACATCGGTCGGGGTCGCTACGACGTCAAGATCGTCGCCGAAGACGACACCGAGTGCGAAGTGGAAGACGCCAAATTCAATGAAGGCAAGGAATGGGTGATCACCGAGGCCATGCTCGACGATTGCGCCGAGTAAGGATTGCCCATATCCAGTGATTGCCAGGGTCGAGTCGCGGCTTGGCTCTGGCGTTGGATTACCCCTACATCGTTGGGTCGATCCCAGCCGGTACGTGCAACGAACCCAGCAACACGCCAGCCTGGGTCCGGTTGCGTACACCGAGCTTCTCGAAAATTGCCGTCACATGCGCCTTTACCGTGCGTTCCTGGATGGCGAGTGCGTCGGCGATCTGCTTGTTCAGCAGGCCCTTCGCAATCAGTGCCAGGACGCGGAACTGTTGTGGGCTCAAGCTGTTCAACCGCGTTGCGAGTGCGCCGTCGTGGATCGCCAAGCGCACAGCCGCCACGGATTCACGCAGATCGGGTGGCAGCCATTGTTCGCAGGCGAGCACTGCGCGCAAACCGGCCTGCAATTCGTCGAGACCGGCGCGTTTGGCAATGAAGCCTGCAGCACCGTACGCAAGAGCGCGTCGGATCGTGGCTGGATCGTCATGCGCGGAAATCATCACGACGGCGCAAGCAGGGAATTCGGCACGTAGTGAGGCCAGTCCAACCAGGCCATGGCTGTCCGGCATGTGCAGGTCGAGCAGGACCAGGTCGGTGTCCGGGCGTTCCTGCAACTTCGCTCGGGCCGCCTCCAGACTGTCGGCTTCATCGATCAGCGCTTCCGTCGCGATGCCAGCCACCGCCTGGCGCAGGGCCAGGCGAAACAGCGGGTGATCGTCGGCAATCAGGATTTGCAGCATCGGTCGCAAAGCTTCGCTCAAGCGGTTGAGGATACACGGGCGGGTCGATGCGACTTTCGTACGATGTTCGCGAGCGGCATGACAGGTATCGTAGGCTGATGAAAATCACGACATGTGTCTATGCACTTGTGCCGTTGCTGCTTTGCGCGTGCTCGACAGAACCACACCGTTCCGATGCGAACCAAGGCAACGCCTCGATGACCGACTTCCTGACCAGCCCGGTGCGCGAAACCCGCCACGAGGACAACGACGACCTGTTGACTGCCGGCCTTGGCCTGGATGGCTTGCGCGGGGCATTGACTACATTCTCCGATCCGGAAAACCCAACGCCACAGGAGCTGCGCCGACGCGCCATCCAGACCAGTTGGAAAGGCATCGCCGATCTCGGGCCGCTGGGTCGATATGGCGAGTTGTATGGCAGCACGATTGCGGTACCGGGTCGGGAATTCCAGGCGTTTGCGCGCATCGCCGCTGCGAATGCCCCGCATCGGGTGTTGTTGCAGGCACCGGATGACTTCGACGCCAAGGCGCGCTGCCTGATCGTCACCGCGTCGTCGGGATCGCGCGGCATTTACGGACCGATTGCCCTGGCCGGTGCGGTTGGCCTGCCGCGTGGCTGTGCTGTCGCCTACACCGACAAGGGCACCGGTAGCGGTTATTTCGACATGGCGACGCGCACCGGCGTCACGCTCGATGGGACAAGAGCGAGCGCGGGCGAGGCACAGCTCGAGTTCGAACCCTCCGCAGCACTGTCGAGCGATGCCGGAATCGCCGTCAAGCACGCGCACTCCGGCGACAACCCGGAAGCGGATTGGGGCGGGCATCTGTTGCAGGCAGCGCACTTCGGGCTTGCGATGCTTGATCGCGCCTATCCGCAACTGGCACCGTTCGCCGCCGATAACACCCGGGTCATTGCGCTTGGCGTGTCCAATGGTGGTGGCGCCGTGTTGCGTGCGGCAGGCGAGGACGATGGCCTACTCGATGCCGTCATTGCAGTTGCTCCCAACATCAACGTACCGGGGCAGGCAAAGGCGCTATACGACTACGCCACCGAAGCCGCCATCTGGATGCCGTGCGCACTGCTCGATCGGCGTTTCGATGACACGCCTTTTGCGCGTATCAATGGCGCTGTGCCACCTGCGTGGCAATCGCGTTGCGCCGCGTTGCAGGCCGACGGACGAGTCGATGCGAAGTCAGCAAGTACAGACGCGCTGGCGCATCTACAAGCATCGGGGTGGACCGACATGGCGATTGCCAGCGCCGCGGCGAGCACTCAATTCGATCTGTGGCGCGCCGTCGCTGCAACCTATGCGTCCTCCTACCTGCGGGCACCGCCCGGCGCAATGCCCTGCGGATTTCGATTCGACAGCGTCGACGGCAAGGGGACCGTCATGGCTGCCGACGCGGCGCTACGCGCTGCCTGGTGGTCCGATGCCAGCGGCATTCCGCCCGGAGCCGGCGTCGGCTCGATTGCGCCGCCGGACGCAACGGCCGATCCAACTCTCGCGAGTCTCGAATGCCTGCGCGCGCTCCGGACCGATGCATCATCGCCGTTGCATGACGCTGTAGGCGCGACGCAAGCTAGACTTCCACGCAAGGAATTGCCGATCGTCGTGATCCACGGTGCAGCGGATGGTTTGGTACCGATGGCATTCAGCGGCGGTGCCTACGTCGAGTGGCTGCTCGAAAATGATCGCGCGCCAAGTTTCTGGCCAATTGTATCCGGCCAGCATTTCGATGCCTTCCTCGCATTCCCGGGTTTCGGCGGCCGCTATGTGCCTCTATTGCCGTATGCCCATGCGGCATTCGACAAGGTGTTGACAGCACTGATTGAAGGTCGACCGGTGCCGGTACTGGAAGCACCGACCGCAACGCCGCGCGGGGCGGGCCCTCTTGACGCGGGCCACCTTGGGATAAGGTGAATGACGGCGGTTCAGGCTCAAATCGGTTAGGCTGCGCGCCCCAGTTTTCTCGAAAGGAAATCGCGATGAGCGAAATCAACGACATCAAGGCAACGTTCAATACCTCGCGTGGCCCGATCCACGCGACCCTTTTCGCATCGAAGACGCCGGTCACAGTCGCCAGCTTCGTCAACCTGATCAAGCGCGGCTATTACGACGGGCTGACATTCCACCGCGTCATCAACGACTTCATGGTCCAGGGCGGCTGCCCGACTGGTACGGGTACCGGTGGTCCCGGCTACCGCTTCAACGATGAAATCGTTCCCTCGCTCAAGCACAACACGCCAGGCGTGCTGTCGATGGCGAACGCCGGACCGGGCACCAACGGCAGCCAGTTCTTCATCACCCACACGGCGACGCCGTGGCTGGACGGCAAGCACACCGTCTTCGGCGTGGTTGCTGGTCCGGAGGACCAGAAAATCGTCAACGCGATCCGCCAGGATGATGTGATTGAATCGATCACGCTCGAAGGCGACACCGACGCGCTTTTCGCCGAGAACAAGGCGCACCTGGAACGCTGGAATGCGGCGATGGAAGCCAACAAGTAGGACGACCACAGTCGTCCAAGAAAAAGGCGCGCCAATATTGACGCGCCTTTTTTCATGCCCGGTCGAATCGAAGTCGACTAACGCTTCCTTGTAGCCATGGCGTAGATGACCAGCAGGATGATCGCGCCGACCACCGAAGCGATGAAACCCGCACTTTCGTCCGGCCGGTACCAGCCCAGCGCCTGGCCGACGTATTTGGCGACAAACGCGCCGGCAATACCGATCAGCGCGGTTATGATGAAGCCGCCGGGATCCTTGCCGGGCTTGAGCAACTTGGCGACGACACCGACCACCAGGCCGATGATGAAAGTCATGATGATGCCGTGTTCCATCGTGCAATCCTCTTGAGTTGAGTGATGCGCGCCACGCCGGAACCGGCCTGGCACCCCTGAAACCGCGCTGCGATGACGCCGTTACAGTTTCACCGCAGTGCGGCGAGCGTGCAACCTTGATGGTCTGGGATGTCAGCGGAGGGCGGCGCGGTCGTCGCGGATACGCCGTGCAACGTAAGGAAGTCTCGCAGTCAAATCGTCAGCGCGGGGGATCGCAGCCGCCGAATCGTCCACCGCGCCTTGTTGGCGCAGGCAACTGGCGAACAGCAACTCGGCGGAAGCGACATGGGCACGCAGTCCGCTTCCGCCAGCCATCAGCGAATCAATCACGGCAGGCAACTGACCGACTATCGCAGCGCAACCGCCTCGGGTGAGCGCGATGCGTAGCCGAACCACCTCGACGCGGGCACCGCGCGGATCGATTTGCTGCGCCGGCGCTGCCCCGGACTCCGGGAGCGCCGCCCTTTTCCAGGTTCGCAACCGCCAGTCGCTGCTCGTCGACGGCCTCATTCGTCGCTTCACCCGGTTGCCCCGATCAGCGACCCAGCGCAGGCACTTCGAGAGTTCGCTCGCGGAAGCCGGCCGGGATCCGGAAATCACTGTCGGTAACGTCAATGTGATCGCTGCCGGAGAACTCCGACGTGCTGGGTCGTCCTCCATCGAACTGCGTCACACGTAGCGGAACCTGATCGATTGGAAACGTGGTCGCCTTGAAATAGCGCGACAGCGCTCCGCGCTGTAGTTGCCGCGACCACGCCTGCAACAGGCTCAGTGATGCTTCCACGGTTGAGCGATCGGCACTTTCGAGATTCCAGGCACCAATTCCACCGATACACGCTTCAGCCACCGTTTCGCCAGCGCTCTGGCTGCGCCAGATCACGCATGGCTGGCCGCTCGCACGTTCGGAGCGACCGGTGTTGACGAGACTGACCGAGTCGAGCCCGGCACCCCCGCCGGCCTTGCCCATCAAGTCACCGACGCTACCGCGCAACTCCTCAGGCATGTTGGCGAGCACGTCGTCGACCTGCGCGAGCGTGGCGTTAACCTGCGTGACCATGCGTCGCAATGTTGCATCGTCCATTCGCGTGTATTCGCGTTCTGCCAGATGCAACACCAGCAAACTCCCTTTGCCGGGATCGATGATGATCCGGTTGTCGCTATCTGCATCGATGCGGAGCTGGTTGGCGCCGATCAGCACGGTCGGGCTGGCACCGCCGTTGATGCCGCGATAGGTGATTCGACTACCGGCATCGGCAAAGCCGGGCAGGCTGAGGAAAATCGAGGCAGCGCAGAGTACAGATTTCATCGGGATTCACTCCAGGTCGACGACAGGCGGAACCGTGCAGGGAAGAAGTGTGCACGGAATGAGCCACAGCATGACTGACGAAGTCACAACGTTTCATTATCCAGGTCATGCTGCATCGCGGCGAACGCACGTCCAACATGCTAGAATTCGGCGGCTTTTTCCACGCTCTTCCGGCCTTTTGAGGTTCTCATGCCCAGTCTCGCCAAGCGCATCGGTCGTGCCAAGCCAAGCGCCATCATGGCCGTCGCCGACAAGGCGAAACAGCTCAAGGCAGCAGGCCGCGACATCATCAGTTTTTCGATAGGCGTCCCCAATTTCCTGCCCGGCGAACACGTGTACGACGCGGCGCGTCAGGCGCTGAAGAACGACTCGGGCCAGTACGGCTCCAATCGCGGCAGCGAAGCGCTGCTGGACGCATCGATCAAGCACCTCGAAGAAAACGGCATGCCGGGCTACACGCGCCGCAATGTGTCGTTCGGTATCGGTGCCAAGCACGTTCTCTACAACCTGGCCGAAGCGTTGCTCGATGAAGGCGACACGATTGCTTTCGCGACGCCGTACTGGACGACTTATCTGGACCTGGCCGAGATCGTCGGTGCAAAGGCGCTGCTGTTGCCGTGCCCGCCCGAGCAGGACTACAAGCTCAAGCCATCGCAGCTCGATGCGGCACTGGCCAGCAAGCCGAAAGTTTTCCTGTTCAACAATCCGTCGAACCCGACCGGCATGGTCTACAGCCGTGACGAGATCGCCGCGCTGGCCGATGTCGTCGCCAATCATCCCGATACCTGGGTGATCCTCGACGACATCTACAACCGGCTCACCTTCGATGGCGTCGGGTACCACAATTTTTTGCATGTCCGACCGGAACTGGCCGATCGCACCATCGTTGTCGATTCGCTCTCGAAGACCTACGGCATGCCGGGCTGGCGGGTTGGCCTGGTCGCTGGGCCGGAAACCGTCATCAGCGCCGTCGTCATCCTCAATTCCAACCACATCACCAGCTTGCCGGAAGTGATCACGGCGGCTGCCGTCGCCGCGCTGACCGGGCCGCAGGACGTTACCGAGCAGAAGAGCATCGAGTTCGCCGCCAAGCGCGACATCGTCATGGATGCGTTGGCAAAGATCGACGGTGTCGAGTGTCCGCGACCACAAGGTGCGTTCTACGCGTTCCCGGATATCTCGGTCGCGTTCGGCAAGTGTCACGGTGGCGTGCTGATCAACAGCGACACTGGACTGTGCGACGCATTGCTGGAAAGCAAGGGCGTTGCCTGCGTGCCCGGCAGTGCGTTTGGGGAGCCGCGTGCACTGCGCATTTCGTACACCTGCGACGAGCCGATGCTGAAGGAAGGCTTGAAGCGCATCCAGGATTTCTTCGCCGAGCTGGTTTGATGGCGCACGCTTTCCGCGTTGCATTGATTCTTCTGTTGGTCGCGCTGACCAGCAGCTGCGAACGCCACCCGGTCGACCATGCCGCGTTGCGTGCGCTGGTCGGCAATGAACCGGTCGTTTTGTTGTCGGCAAGCTGGTGCGGCTACTGCCGTCAGTTGCGCAGCGATCTTGTCGAGTGGCGGGTTTCGTTCCGCGAGCTAGATGTCGAAACCAGCATGGCTGGCGAGAGCGCCTATCGCCTGTTGAACGCGCGGTCGATCCCGCTGTTGCTCGTCGACAAACAGGTGCAGCGCGGTTATTCGCGCTCGGAAACGCAGCGGATGCTGCAGCGCGCCGGGTTGCTCCCCAAAACTTGATTCCACTACGAGGTTGATCGCATGAAAGCTCCCGTCCGTGTCGTTGTCACCGGTGCCGCTGGCCAGATTGGTTATGCCTTGCTGTTCCGAATTGCCGCCGGCGACATGCTCGGCAAGGACCAGCCGGTGATCCTGCACCTGCTCGAAATCACGCCAGCGCTGCCCGCGTTGCAGGGCGTGGTGATGGAGTTGAACGATTGCGCCTTCCCGACCCTGGCTGGCGTGGTCGCTACCGACAACCTCGATGTCGCATTCAAGGACGCAAGTTACGCCTTGCTGGTCGGCGCACGTCCACGCGGACCGGGCATGGAGCGCAAGGATCTGCTGGAAGCCAATGGCGCGATCTTCGGGCCACAGGGCAAGGCGCTGAATGATCACGCCAAGCGCGACGTGAAGGTGCTGGTGGTCGGCAATCCGGCCAACACGAACGCGCTGATTGCACAGCAGAACGCGCCGGACCTCGATCCGCGCCAGTTCACCGCGATGGTGCGCCTGGATCACAACCGCGCACTCAGCCAGCTCGCCGAAAAAACCGGCGCACATACCACCGACATCAAGCACATGACGATCTGGGGCAATCACAGCAGCACCCAGTATCCGGATATCCATCAAGCCACCGTGAAGGGCAAGCCGGCGATGGATCAGGTCGACCAGGCCTGGTACGAGAACGACTTCATCCCGACCGTGCAGCAGCGCGGTGCCGCGATCATCAAGGCGCGTGGCGCATCGTCGGCGGCATCGGCCGCGTCGGCGGCGATTGACCACATTCGCGACTGGGCGCTCGGCACGCCGGAAGGCGACTGGGTGTCAATGGGTATTCCGTCCGATGGTTCGTACGGCATCGAACCCGGCGTGATCTTTGGTTATCCAGTGACGGTGAAGGACGGCGCTTACTTGATCGTTCAAGATCTGTCGATCAACGCGTTCTCGCGGGCGCGAATCGACGCCACCGAAAAGGAACTGCGCGAGGAGCGCGCTGCTGTCGAAGCACTTTTCGGCAAGGCTTGACCACGCGCGAAATCGACACGCGATGCCCGCCAGGCGCGGGCGTCGTTGCATCGGGTCGTGCAAACTGCCTGCGCCGTCGATCAAAGCGGTTTCGGTCGTTGGCCGTGTCGTGGCAAACTGAACATATCGCTGACACGGAAAACGGGATTCGATGAAGCTGATTGACTGGCGCCCGCTGGGACGCATTCGCGACTTCATGGCCGGCGAGGCGGCGGGCGGTCTCGTGTTGATGGGGGTTGCCGTCCTCGCCTTGCTGGTCGCCAATTCGCCGTTTGCCGACCTTTACTTCGAGGCGCTCCAGGCAAAAGCCGGTCCACTTAGCGTGCTGCATTGGATCAACGACGGTCTGATGGCGGTTTTTTTCCTGCTGGTCGGGCTTGAGATCAAGCGCGAAGTTCTCGACGGCGAACTCGCCACTTGGCCGCAACGGATACTTCCCGGCATCTGCGCGGTCGGCGGCATGGTCGTGCCTGCGCTGGTCTACGTCGCCTTCAACCATGGTGATAGCGCAGCAATGCGTGGTTGGGCGGTCCCCACCGCGACAGACATCGCATTTGCCCTTGGCGTGTTGTCACTGCTGGGAAAGCGCGTGCCAATTTCGTTGAAGGTTTTCCTCACCGCATTGGCGATCATCGATGACCTCGGGGCGGTCATCATCATCGCGTTGTTCTACACGAACGAACTGTCCCTGGTCTTTCTGGCTGGCGCGGCGGCGGTGCTGGGACTACTGGTGGTTCTCAACAAGAAAGGCGTCCGCGTCCTCTGGCCATACCTGATCCTCGGTGCGGTGCTGTGGGTGCTGGTGTTGAAGTCCGGCATCCACGCCACCCTCGCCGGCGTAGCACTGGCGATGACGTTGCCGCTGGATGCCACGGGCGGGATGAAGCGTCCCAAGGACGAGGCCAATTCTCCGTTGTTGCGACTCGAGCACGCGCTCTACCGTGTGGTGCCGTTCCTGATCATCCCGATATTCGGATTTGCCAACGCCGGACTGTCGTTCGAGGGCATCGGCGTCGAGCAACTGCTCGCTCCGCTGACCTTGGGCGTAGCCGGCGGATTGCTTGTCGGCAAACTCATTGGTGTGTTCGGTTTTGCGCTGGTGGCCGTCAAGGCCGGCATTGCGCAGCTGCCATCAGGCGCAAACTGGACACAGATGGTCGGCATCGCGGCGCTCTGCGGCATCGGCTTCACGATGAGCCTGTTCATCGGCCTGCTCGCGTTTGCACGCGATCCAATCCTGCAGGATGAGGTGAAGATCGGCATTCTCGCCGGCTCACTGATCGCCGGCCTCCTCGGCGCGATCATCCTCGCCAGCGTGCCGCGACCGAAGTTGAACTAGGTCGTCACTGCAACGCGGATTTCGCCGCAATCACTCGACCAGCACCGGAATCTTGCCGATCCGTGATTGCCATTCGCGAGGACCGGTCTTGTGTACCGATTCGCCGGTTGAATCGACCGCTACGGTAACCGGCATGTCCTGCACGGTGAATTCGTAGATCGCTTCCATGCCGAGGTCGTCAAAGGCGACAACACGTGATGCCTTGATCGCCTTGGAAACCAGGTAGGCCGCGCCGCCGACGGCCATCAGGTAAACCGACTGATGCTTCCGGATGGCGTCGATACCGGCCGGGCCGCGCTCGGCCTTGCCCACCATCCCGAGCAGGCCGGTTTCGGCGAGCACCTGCTCGGTGAATTTGTCCATGCGTGTTGCCGTGGTCGGGCCCGCGGGGCCAACGACTTCATCGCGTACCGGATCTACCGGGCCGACGTAATAGATAAAGCGACCGTTGAAATCGACCGGCAATACTTCGCTTCTGTCGAGCATCCCGACGATGCGCTTGTGTGCGGCATCGCGGCCGGTCAGCAGCTTGCCGCTGAGCAGCAGAACTTCGCCGGGTTTCCAGGTCTGGACGTCGTCGCGCGTCACTGTGTCGAGGTTGACACGACGGCCTTTTGAAGCGTCGTAGGTCAGCTTGGGCCAGTCGTCCAGCGACGGCGGATCGAGCGCGACTGGCCCACTTCCATCGAGCACGAAATGCGCGTGCCGGGTCGCCGCGCAATTGGGAATGAGTGCCACCGGCAGGTTCGCGGCATGGGTCGGGAAGTCCTTCACCTTCACGTCGAGCACCGTGGTCAAGCCACCAAGTCCCTGCGCACCGATGCCGAGCGCGTTGACCTTTTCGTAGAGTTCCAATCGCAATTCTTCGGCACGATTGCTGGCGCCACGTGCTTGTAGATCGGTGATGTCGATTGGCTCCATCAAGGCTTCCTTGGCCAGCAGCATCGCCTTCTCGGCAGTGCCGCCAATGCCAATGCCAAGCATGCCCGGCGGACACCAGCCTGCGCCCATGGTCGGTACCGTTTTCAACACCCAGTCGACAATCGAGTCGGATGGATTGAGCATCGCGAACTTGGCTTTCGCTTCCGAGCCGCCGCCCTTCGCAGCAACAATCACATCGAGCTTGTCGCCGGGAACGATGCTGACATTGATGATCGCCGGCGTGTTGTCGTTGGTATTGATACGCTTGCCAGCCGGGTCGGCCAGGATCGAGGCACGCAGCTTGTTGTCGGGGTGCTGATAGGCGCGGCGCACTCCTTCGTTGACCATGTCGTCGAGTGACAGCGTCGCGTCCCAGCGCAAGTCCATGCCGACTTTCAGGAATATGGTGACGATGCCGGTGTCCTGGCAGATCGGTCGATGACCTTCGGCGCACATGCGCGAGTTGATCAGGATCTGCGCCATCGCATCCTTGGCGGCAACGCTTTCCTCGCGTTCGTAGGCAGCGCTCAGTCCACGAATGTAATCGACCGGATGATAGTAGGAGATGTACTGCAGGGCATCGGCGATGCTCTGGATGAGGTCTTCTTGCTTGATCGTGGTCATTGTCTGGCGTGACAGGGAAGGGGGCTGGACAGTGGGGTCGTCAAGCAGACCTGACATTTTGCGGCATCGGGAAGCCCTGCGGAAATCGGCAGGACTCCCCGGACCACTCAGGAAAGACCTTCCGCGTTCAGCGCTGCCTTGACGCCGGCATCGTTGTCCATGCGTTCGGAGAACTTGTCGAGGTTGTCCATGCCAGACAGGTCGACGCCCTTGCCACGCGCCCAGCGCAGAACCACGAACAGGTACGGATCGGCAATCGAGCGGCGATCATTCGCCAGCCAATCGTGCCCTTCCAAGTGCTTGTCAATTGCGCCAAACAGCTTGTGCAGTTTTCCCCTTGCCTTGTTCGCCGCCAGTTCCTTGCCGGCGGCGTCGTCGGCAAACTGTCCTGGGCCGAAGATCGGCAGGAAGCTCTTGTGCACGTCGGAATTGAGGTGTGCCAGCCACCGCATGGTTTCAGCGCGCTCGCGTGGCGTTTTGCCCATGAGATTGGCATCGGGACTGGATTCGGCAATGAACTGCAGGATCGCGATGTTCTGCACGATTACGTCATCGTCGTTCAGCATCAAGGCAGGCACGCTACCCGCCGGATTGATCTTCAGGTAGCGATCGCTCTTGGTATCGGAGTGGCTGACCAGCTCCGCCTCGAAGGGCAGGCCGCTCCACTGCAAAGCGACATGCGGTGCCAGCGAACAGGCGCCGGCCATGGTGTAAAGCTTCATCGATTGATCCTCGTGTTGGGCACCCCAAGATAGTGCCCCGGGTTGAAGGATCAAGGCTGCGACCATACCGCGACTATCGCTATTCGAAGCCGTGATCGAAGATCAGGTCGGGAAGGCGCGAGGGGCCACCGACGAACAGGATGTTGTTGGGGTCATTGCGGTAGTTGCCCTGTCGATTGGCGGCGATGTCGAGTTCCCAGGTTTGCGCATCGATGCGCCTTGCACCCGCGAAGCTGTACCAGCCGAAGCTCGCGTCGTTGCCCGGAATACGAGGGCCGTAATTGCGCCAGTGCCAGTTGTTGTCGAACACGGTGTTGTACTTGATGCGCACCTTGGCGGCAGGGCAGTTGGGCAGGGCGAAGCTGACCAAGCCGTAAGGCGTGTGGCTGGGCTCCGTGCCAATCGGATCGGGTGTGTAGAGCGAAGCCTGGCGATTGGTTACGTCATTGAGCTGCCCACAGCCGCCGGGAACAGCAACGATGCTCATGGTGATCCTCACGGGAGGAGGGGGATTGGGTTCCGGAGCGACTTCAATGCCTGTGCTCGCAAACCATTGCAGCGATGCGACTTCCGGCTGCGTGGCGTCGGGAATCGAATCGCCGTTGCCATCGCCGATTACGTTCTCGACCAGTGTCGGTACCCCGTCTGCATCCTCGTCAGCCACCTGCGTATAGTCCCATATCCCGGCGCGGGTACCGACCAGGATTCGCACCGGATCGGTCACGTCACGATTGGGAACCGCCAAGGTTGGTGTCGCTGTCGACGGAAGATTGACAGTAATCGAGTTCCAGATGGCGCCGCCGTCAATGGATCGGAACACGCCACCGGGATTTGCGCTGTCACCGCTGGTTCCGGCGTAGACGGAGTTTCCAGACGCGTCGGCTACATCAATCAACAAAGAGCGTACACCATCACCGGCTAACCCGACGCTCACTTCATTCCACGAGTCACCGCCGTTGGTCGTCTTGAACACGCGAGCACCGGATGCCGAGGCGGCAATGTTGGTGACTCCGGCGTACAGAACCTGCGAGTTGAAAGGGTTGATCGCCAGCGCCAACACGTCCCAGTGTGATGTCCCCGGACCAGCCACCCGAGGTAGCCCACCGCTTGCGAGAACCCAATTGGCGCCACCATCTATCGACTTGAAAACCCCGTTCGCCAAGGTGGGGAGCGCCGAAGTGAAGTCTCCCGGAAACCAGTTCAGGACACTTCCCGCATACAAAGTTTGCGAATCGGAAGGGTCTATCACGAGTGCAACAAGCGGCAAGGTATAGGCAAAATTTTCAGTGCCAGGCGGTCCCAGGTTCTCGGGCTCGGGCAAGCCGTCGTCAGACCGCAGCCACGTCGCGCCAGCATTCGCGCTCTTGTATATCCGCCCTGCCACGAACTCCGGACTTCCGGCGGTCGTAGCGCCTACAACTCCTGCTCCAGCGACATACAAGGTTTGCAGAGGCCCAGCACCGATTGGACAGGGACCTGATGGCGGCGGCATCGCGCAAGAGCGCGCATCAAGCACGACGGCTCGTACGCCGCCGATATACGGCTTGTGCCCAGATCCGATCAATGGAAGGCCGTTGTCGATCGTCGCCCAGCTTCTGCCTCCATCGAGGCTCTTGTATATGCCGCCGTTGCGATCAACCGGCAATGGAATACCCGTCGCATGGCCGACGGCATAAGCCGTGAAGTTTTCGGCCGTCGCCGGATCGGTATCAACCGTGGTGGGATCAATCGCAATGCCGCGAATTTGACTCGGACTGATCCCTTGGGCTGAAGGAACCCACGAGAGACCATTGTCCTGAGACCGGAAAATCGCTGTCGTGGTCGTCGACAGCGCGTCACCGTAACCCGAAAGGAATGTCGTGCCGGCGCCTGCCTCGCTTGGATGCAAGGCGATTGGGCGAATGTTGGTCGATTCGTATCCGTTGTTGATACGCGTGAAGCTGGCAGCGCCATCTTCGGTCCTGAACAGGCCGCCCTCAGGGGTGCCGATCCACAAGGTTGGCGTCGCATCGAACGAGGGATGGATGGCAAAACTGCTGGCTTGTGCCGGCGCAACGCCGTTCGTAGTAAATCCCTCCGCCACGCCGATTGTTCGCCAGACCGGAATTGCCACCGTCGCATCCGTGGAATAGAGCATGTCTCGATAGCCACAAGATACAAACAGCGCCTTGTCGTTCGTGGGGTGCGGCGCAATGTTCGTGATTCGCGGGTTGCAATAGGTTGTGTCCGGAAGACGGACAATCGCCCACGCATCGCCGCCGTCCATGCTCGTTGCGACACTCCCGAGACTACTGGCGTAGATTCGCTGCGGATTGGATGGCGAGACGACGAGATGACTGATGCCGCCTGTCAACGGCTGCCCGGCCGTCGGCGACCAGCTTTCGCCCGCGTCGTCGCTCTTCAACAGTACTGCACCCGCGAACGCAGAAGAATCCGCAACCGCGATACTCAGATATAACGTGCCATCGCTGGCGTATTCAATGCTGCTGAACTTGGCCGAGGTGCCTGAAGCTCCAGGCGAAGTCCACGTGTTGCCTCCATCACTTGATACGTATGCAGCGTCACTGCGCGCCACGGCAATGCTGTCGGATGTACCGCGCCTCAAAGACAAATCAACCAAGTCTGCTGCGCCAGTGGGGGACGCGGTCGCCAACCACAGGTCACCTGCATTCTCCGAGCGATAGATCTGTCTTGTCCCAGCGACGTAAATCACTGGCGATGTCGTACTGGCGAGCAAGGCAATCGGGCTTCTGATGCCAGGTAGACCAACCTCGACACGACGCCATAATCCGCCAGAATCGACCGTACGGAACACGCCGCCTCGCCCCGCCGCCCAAAGCGTTTCGGGATTCGACTCAGACACCACCAAGCGGGTAGCCGAGCCGCCATAAGGACCTATAGGGGTCCAAACCCCATTTCCCGCAAGGGCCGAGACTGACCAGATCATCCCGAGCGTGAAGGACGCAGTTCGAAAGCTCGCAAAAGTGGCCCTCGGACAGGGCCATGCCAGAAAGGCTTGTTTCTCCATGGGAGAAAGTATGTCAGGCGCAGCTGCGCAGCGCATTCTGCGTCTGTACGGGCTACAGTTGGCAATCAACAGACTGCGCCGTATCCGAGACTTGTCGATCAAGGCGACGCGGTCGGACGAACCGGTTGTTTACTCGAAGCCGTGATCGAAGATCAGGTCCGGCAGGACGGTGTGCGTAGCTGATACATGCGTAAAAGGGCGCGTCGCAATGACAGGCGATCAGGATGAACGTCATGAACAGCAACTATTTGCGTTCGGCTGCGACGCGGCATGTGCCGGCTTCACCTTATCACTGCACTGATTGCGCATTGCCGCAGTCAGCGTATTGGCGATCCTGGCATTCGGCCAACTTGGGATGCTCTGATCAACCCTACGCAGGCGGCGTGATGAAATGCCGCGTCGGCGGGTTGGCAAGGACAGCCGGTTCGCGATCAACGCATGTTTTTAGATCGTGCAGGCCACTCGAGTGCCTTGGTCGATCGCGCGTTTCGCGTCCAATTCCAGTGCCACGTCGGCACCGCCGATGACGTGGACGGTCTTGCCGGCGGCAATCAACTCGTCGGCGAGTGTGCGATTGGGCTCCTGGCCGGCGCAGATGACGATATTGTCGACCGGCAGTACGCGCGCCTTGCCATCGACGGTGATGTGGAAACCTTCATCGTCAAGTCGATCGTAGGCGACACCGCCAAGCATTTCCACGCGCTTGGCCTTGAGCGTGGCGCGATGCACCCAGCCGCTGGTCTTGTTCAAGCGCGCGCCGGGGCGACCTGGGCTGCGTTGCATCAGCCAGAGTTCGCGCTCCGGTGGTTCCGGCGCGGGAGGTACCAGGCCACCTCGATGATCGAGGGTTTGGTCGACGCCCCATTCGCGGGTCCAGCGTGCCACGTCGGTAGTAGGCGAGGGCTTGTCTTCGACCAGGAACTCACCCACATCGAAACCGATTCCGCCGGCGCCGATGATGGCAACGCGTTTTCCGACCGGTTGTTTGCGAGCCAATACATCGAGGTACGACAACACGCGTGGATCGTCGCAACCGGGAAAATTGACCTTGCGCGGAAGTATTCCCGACGCGATGACAATTTCCTCGTAACCGCTCGCGTGCAGCGTGGCGACATCTGCGCGATTGCCGAGTTGGACATCAACGCCAAGGTCGTCGAGACGGTTGCGGAAATAACGCAGCGTCTCGTGGAACTCTTCCTTGCCGGGGATGCGCTTGGCCATGTTGAACTGGCCGCCGATTTCGTCGGCTGCGTCGACCAGCGTGACCGCGTGACCGCGTTCGGCCAGGGTCGTCGCACAAGCCATGCCGGCCGGCCCGGCACCAACAACGGCGATGCGTTTTTTCCTGTCGGCCTTGCCTATGACCAACTCGGTTTCGTGACAGGCGCGCGGGTTGACCAGACAACTGGCGACCTTGTTCTGGAACACGTGATCAAGGCAGGCCTGGTTGCAGGCGATACAGGTGTTGATGCGGCTCGCCTTGCCGTCGCGCGCCTTGTTCAGCCACTCCGAATCGGCGAGCAGCGGACGCGCCATCGAGACCATGTCGGCGTCGCCATCTTCCAGCATCTTTTCGGCAACGTCGGGCATATTGATGCGATTGGTCGCAATCAGCGGGATGTTCACCTCACCGCGCATTCGCCGCGTGACCCAGGCAAAACCCGCTCGCGGCACGCTGGTGACGATGGTCGGAATGCGCGCTTCATGCCAGCCAATGCCGGTGTTGATGATCGAGGCACCGGCCTTCTCGATCGCCTTGGCCAAGGCCACGATTTCATCCCAGGATTGGCCATCTTCGACCAGATCCAGCATCGACAATCGATAGATGATGATGAAGTCCGGACCCAGGTTTTCGCGCATCCGGCGAACGATCTCGATGGGAAAGCGCATTCGCCGTTGTGCGTCGCCGCCCCATTCGTCATCGCGCTTGTTCGTGCGTGCGGCAAGGAACTGGTTGATCAGATAGCCTTCCGAGCCCATGACCTCGACGCCGTCGTATCCGGCACGCTGCGCCAACTCGGCGCAGCGGATGAAGTCCTTGATGGTCCGTTCCACGCCACGACTCGTCAACGCCCTGGGCTTGAATGGTGTGATTGGCGCCTTGATCGCCGATGGTGCGACAGCGAACGGATGGTAGGCATAGCGACCTGGATGCAGGATTTGCATGCAGATGCGGCCGCCTTCGGCATGTACGGCGCGGGTGACCTTGCGGTGTCGCGCGACGTGCCAAGGCATGCTCATGCGCCCGCCGAACGGTTTCAACCAGCCACGGATGCTCGGCGAGATCCCGCCAGTCACCATCAGGCCGACGCCACCACGGGCGCGTTCGGCGAAGTAGGCGGCGAGTTTGTCGTAGTCGGCCGCCTTGTCCTCAAGGCCGGTGTGCATGGATCCCATTAACACGCGGTTGGGCAGGGTGATCGACCCTACTTTCAGCGGCGCGAACAGATGCGGGTAGTCCATGCCACCTCCAGATTCAAACGAGCGTATGAATTTGCCCGAGTTGTCGCTGACACGCAAGTCGAGACGTGATTCCGGACGGTGCGAAGGCGCAGGTTTCAGTCAGGCGCGATCGATCCACACCGTTTGCGCGTTGACGAATTCCCGCAATCCGAAATGCGACAGTTCGCGCCCATAACCACTGCGTTTCACGCCACCAATCGGTACGCGCGGGTCGGACGCGGAGGTGCCGTTGATGAAGACCGCGCCGGTCTCCATGCGGGCGGCGAGGGCGCTCGCATGTTCGCGGTCGTTGGACCAAAGTGCGCCGGACAGGCCGAATCGACTGTTGTTGGCCAATTCAATCGCATGATCCGCATCACGGGCGACGCACAACGCCGCGACCGGGCCGAACATCTCGTCGTCGAACGCCACCATGCCGGGCTCGACATCGGCCAGAACGGTCGGCTCGTAGTAGTTGCCGTCACCTTCGCACGGCTTGCCGCCGACCAGCAACTTCGCGCCGGCCTTGATCGACGACTGCACCTGTTCGTGCAATTCGTCGCGCAAATCCGCACGCGCCATTGGGCCGACATTCGTCTTCTCGTCGAACGGGTCTCCAACGAGCAAGGCCGTGGTCGCTTCGACGAACTTGGCAGTGAATTCCTCGGCGATGCCAGCTTCCAGGATGAAGCGTTTGGCCGCGATGCAGACCTGGCCTGCGTTCGCATAGCGACTCTTGACGCCGGCTTTCACCGCCGCGTCGATATCGGCATCGGCGAGGACAATGAAGGGATCAGCGCCACCAAGCTCAAGCACGCATTTTTTCAGCGCCGCACCGGCGCGGGCAGCAACCGCAGCGCCGGCCTTGACGCTGCCGGTCAAGGTCGCTGCCGCAATGCGGTCGTCGTCAAGCAAGTCGAGTGCCGCGTCGTGATGGACGTTCAGCACCGAAAACGTACCCGTGGGCAGGCCGGCCTCCAACCACAACTTTTCAAGCGCGAGCGCGCAACCGACGACGTTCGATGCCGGCTTGAGCAGGAACCCGTTGCCACCGAGCATGATCGGCACCGCGGCACGCATGGCCTGCCAGTATGGGAAATTCCATGGCATCACGGCGAGAATCGTCCCAAGCGGACGAAACGCCACGACAGCCTTGTTGTCTGGCACCGATGTCGGCTCGTCAGCCAGAATTGCAGGGCCGTGCTCGACGTTCCAGTCGCACAGCTCGGCACATTTATTCACCTCCGCGAGCGTTTCACCAATCGGCTTGCCCATTTCGCGCGTGGCCAGTTGGGCGAGCGGTTCGACATCACGACGAACCAGGTTGGCCATTGCCGCAAACACATTGGTGCGTTCTGAAATCCGCAAGGCCGACCATTGTTGGAATCCGTCTGCGCTGGCTGCGATGCGACCCTTGATTTCGACGGCGTCGAGATACGGGAAGCGCTTGAACGGCTCGCCGGTCGCAGGATTGATCGAAACGGCTTCGTTTGGTTTGACGGTCTTGGCGTTCAATCTGGCTATTCGAGCAATTCGACGAACGCCAGAGCTTAAGAGGCTGGCCATGAACCCGTGCAGGCCGGAAGAAGGCGATCGGATGCGCGATGGTGGCTCGCGAACGCTCCATCCAGCTTATGAAAAGTGTGTGTAATGTATATTATGTAAAGTGGTGTATGCCTTGATTTTAGATTGTCCGAAACAAAGAACGCGCGGCCGGATGTCGCTCCACTGCCGCCGGTTGGACAGATCGTTGACGAATTCTCGCTGGCAACACTGGGCCAACAGATCGCGATCTCAGCGTGGATGACCCATGGTAACTACGACCTTGCGGAGCACACCATCGTCGACCAGTGGAATGCCGAGTTCGCCGACCGACAACAACTTGCCATCGATTTGAATCTCGACGACGCCGTGCTGCACATGTCGCGGGTTTTCGACGGCGATCTCGTACGTGGAACGACCATGGCGATAGCGGATCTGGAATCCGCGCCAGGTTTCCGGGATCGAAGGATCAATCAGCAAACAATCGCCCTTCACCTGAAAACCGAGTATCGCTTCGAGGCCGGCGCGATAGAGCCACGCGCCGGAACCTGTGTACCAGGTCCAGCCACCGCGGCCGACGTGCGGTTCAACTGAATACACATCGGCGCAGGCCACGTACGGCTCGACTTTGTAGCGCTGAACCGCTTCTCGAGTATCGCTGTGGTTGGCAGGATTGATCAGCGAGAACAGTTCCTC
>JBBSLA010000010.1:0-46141 GCA_038255665.1 Lysobacterales bacterium
CTGCCTGGTCATCTTCATCAACCAGATCCGCATGAAGATCGGCGTGATGTTCGGCAGCCCGGAAACGACAACCGGAGGCAACGCGCTGAAGTTCTATGCATCGGTGCGCCTCGACATCCGACGCATCGGCGCGGTCAAGCGTGGCGACGAAGTGATTGGTTCGGAAACACGCGTCAAAGTGGTCAAGAACAAGGTAGCGCCGCCGTTCCGCCAAGCCGAGTTCGAGATTCTTTACGGCGAAGGCACGTCTCGCGAAGGCGAACTGATCGAGCTGGGCGTGTTGCACAACATGGTCGACAAGTCCGGCGCCTGGTACAGCTACAACGGCGACCGCATCGGCCAGGGCAAGGACAACGTGCGCATGTACCTGAAGGAAAACCCGGCCATCGCCAACGACATCGACATGCGCCTGCGCGAGAAACTGCTGGTGAAGTCCGGCACGTCGCCGCTGCCGGCAGTCGAGGTCGAGGAAGCCTGATCGACAACTGCCGCCGCCGTGATTTCCTCACGGCGGCGGCAGCAACGATTGGACGGCGTGATCCGCAATGTCCTTCCCTGGCAAGCGCAACCAGCGCGGCAAGAAGGAACCTGCCGAGCGATTGAGCGCCTTCGGCAAGGGCATCGACCTGCTGTCGCGGCGCGAGCAATCCGCCCGCGAGTTGAAGGGCAAGCTCGCCCGCAAGGGCTACGAGAAGCAGGAGACCGAGGAAGCTCTGGAGCAGTTGCAGCGCTCGGAGTACCAGAGCGACGAGCGCTTCGCCGACGTACTGGCTCGTAGCCGCGCGGCACAGGGACACGGTCCGCGACGCATCTTCGCGGAACTGAAATCGCATGGCATTGTTGATTGCTTCATCGCATCGGCAATCGCCGCGGTCGACATCGACTGGGTCGATTCGGCGCTGCGTCAATATCGCCGTCGCTACGGCAGCACGCGCGCTGCGACACCTGCCGAGTCAGCCAAGCGGTCGGCCTTCCTGCTGCGTCGCGGCTTCGATGGCGCCACGGTTCGCGCGGTGACCCGCGCGCCATTGGACGATGTGGACGACGAACCGTTCGAGTGAGCGCCAAGGCGCTGCAAAACGCCTGAATATCCGGAAGGTTGGCGGCGTTATCGAAGCCGATTGCCACGAATCGTGCCACGTTTTGCGACAATGCACGCATACGTCGACTGCATTGCGGTCGCGACCCGCTCGATATCCGGATTCCCATGAAGACCACCGCCCAGATTCGTTCCGAGTTCCTTGAGTTTTTCCGATCCAAGGGACACACCATCGTGCCTTCGGCATCGCTGGTGCCGGGCAACGATCCGACCTTGCTGTTCACCAACTCGGGCATGGTCCAGTTCAAGGACGTGTTTCTCGGCAGCGAAAAGCGGCCATACGTTCGCGCGGCCGACGTGCAGCGCTGCCTGCGCGCGGGCGGCAAGCACAACGATCTCGACCAGGTTGGTTACACGGCGCGCCATCACACCTTTTTCGAGATGCTCGGCAACTGGTCGTTTGGCGACTACTTCAAGCGCGACGCTATCCTGTGGGCCTGGGAACTGTTGACCGAAGTCTGGAACCTGCCAAAGGATCGCCTGCTGGTCACGGTCTACCACACCGACGACGAAGCTCTCGGCATCTGGCACGACGAAGTCGGCATTCCAGCCGAACGCATAGTGCGTATCGGCGACAACAAGGGCGCGCCTTTCGCGTCGGACAATTTCTGGCAGATGGCCGACACCGGCCCCTGCGGCCCGTGCACCGAAATCTTCTACGATCACGGTGACCACATCGCGGGTGGTCCGCCTGGATCGCCCGATGAAGACGGCGACCGCTACATCGAAATCTGGAACCTGGTGTTCATGCAGTTCGACCGCGCTGCCGATGGCAGCCTGTCGCCGCTACCGGCGCCGTGCGTGGATACCGGCATGGGCATGGAGCGGCTGGCCGCGATTCTGCAAAGCGTGCACAGCAACTACGAAATCGACCTGTTCTCTCGACTCATCGCCAAGGCAGGTGAATTGACGGGAACCGCCGATCTCGCCAACAAGTCGCTGCGGGTGATTGCCGATCACATCCGTGCCTGTTCGTTCCTGATCGTCGATGGCGTGCTGCCGTCGAACGAAGGACGCGGGTATGTGCTGCGCAGGATCATTCGGCGCGCCTTGCGGCACGGCTGGATGCTGGGCGTGCGAGGCGACTTCTTCTGGAAGATGGTGCCGACACTGGTCGCCGAAATGGGCGACGCCTATCCCGACCTCGTTGCGCGGCAGGACATCGTCAGCAAGTCGCTCAAGGCCGAGGAAGAACGCTTCGGAGAAACGCTGGAGCAGGGCATGAAGCTGTTCGCCGACGTTGCCGCGAAATCGGGTTCGGTGATCCCGGGTGCCGATGCGTTCCGTCTCTACGACACCTATGGCTTTCCAGTCGACCTCACCGCCGATATCGCGCGAGAGCGAGACATGGGCATCGATATGGTCGGTTACGAAGCCGCGATGAACGAGCAACGCGAACGCGCCCGTGCTGCCGGCAAGTTCGAGTCCAAAGGATCCATGCCAGCCGACCTCGCCAGCTCGCTGCCGCCGACCCGGTTCATTGGCTATGACGCACTCGGCACGTTGTCGGGCAACGTGCTCGCGATCATCCGTGATGGGCGCAAGCTGGATGCCCTCGAAAGTGACGAGCAAGCGATGGTCATCCTCGATCACACCCCGTTTTATGCCGAATCGGGTGGTCAGGTCGGCGACACCGGCACCCTGCGCGGCGCCGGCGGTGAGTTTGTCGTCAGCGATACCGTGAAACTTGGCGGCGCGTTTCATGCGCACCTGGGCACGTGGAGAGGCGATGCGCTGCGTGTTGGCGACAGCGTCGAAGCCGATGTCGATTCCGATCGGCGCCAGTCGGTGGTGCTCAATCATTCGGCGACGCACCTGCTGCATGCCGCGTTGCGCAAGGTGCTTGGTGATCACGTGCAGCAGAAGGGCTCGCTCGTGGCACCCGATCGTCTCCGTTTCGACTTCTCCCATTTCGAGCCGATGAGTCGCGATGAGCTGGCTCGCGTCGAATCGCTGGTCAACAGCCAGATTCGCGGCAACGCGGGCGGCGAGATCCACGAGATGGGCTATGACGAGGCGATCAAGTTCGGAGCGCTCGCATTGTTCGGCGAGAAATATGGCGACCGCGTTCGTGTGTTGAGGATGGGTGATTTTTCGACCGAACTGTGCGGTGGTACCCATGTGGCGCGAACGGGCGATATCGGGCTGTTCAAGATTCTCGGCGAGAGCGGTGTCGCGTCCGGCGTGCGCCGCATCGAAGCCGTGACCGGTGCCGCTGCGCTGGCCCATGTCGCTGCCGAAGAAGCACGTCTGGACGAAGTCGCCGACTTGCTGTCGGCCAGCAGCAGCGATGTCGTCGACAAGTTGCGCCAGTTGTTCGAACGACAAAAGAAGGTTGAGCGCGAATTGCAGTCACTGAAAGCAAAATCGGCCGCGCTTGCGGTCCACGATCTCGCTGTACAGGGCGTTGACATCGGTAGCGGCATTCACGCGGTTTGCGCGCGCGTCGATGGCTTGGATGCCAAGACCTTGCGCGAAGGCGTTGACGTGTTGAAGCAGAAGATCGGCGATTGCGTGGTGTTGCTGGCATCGGGCGAAGACGGCAAGGCGGCCTTGGTCGCCGGCGTGGCCGGAACAGCCGCCGGCAAGGTCAAGGCGGGTGACGTGGTTGCCTACGTCGCGCAGAAGATCGGCGGCAAGGGCGGCGGGCGCGCAGATATGGCGCAGGGTGGTGGGCCGGATACGCCTGCACTCGACACCGCATTGCTTGACGTGCTTGATTGGTTGCGTATCCAACTGCGCGCATAGCCTTTCTTTACAACTGGAGTGCCATTGGTCTCGTTGCGCAGCCTGAACGGCTTCGCTAGTATCCAAGCATGTCTCAGCGGCCCTGTCTTGCCCCGGTCAGACGTGATGACGTGCCCGTTCGCCGGCGAACCGTGGTGAACAAGAGAGGCGCCTGGATGGCGCAAAGCCGTCCAGGTGTCACCCCAAGCTGAACGACCACGATCGGCATCGGTGGTTAGCTCGGCCCAGGGACTACCAGATGCCCAATGGAGAAACATCATGCTTATTTTGACTCGCCGAGTCGGCGAAACATTGATGATTGGCGACGAAGTCACCGTCACCGTCCTCGGTGTGAAAGGCAACCAGGTACGGATCGGCATCAACGCGCCAAAGGATGTGGCCGTACATCGCGAAGAAATCTACGAGCGCATCAAGCGCGAACAGAGCGGTCTTCCACCGGAACCCCGTGCCGGTGACGACGAAGCGGCCGAATAAGACTTTACGTGCCTTGTTGCACTGGTTATTCTGCGCGTCCCCTGCGGTCGGTTGACGGCGACAACGCTGCCACCGGCCAAGTCGGCCCCGCGTCGATCAGGAACAAACCCGGAGAGATGCCCGAGAGGCTGAAGGGGCTCCCCTGCTAAGGGAGTATAGGGTCAAAAGCTCTATCGAGGGTTCGAATCCCTCTCTCTCCGCCACCTACAAAAAACGCGCCTCCGGGCGCGTTTTTTGTAGGTGGCGGAGAGAGAGGACCATTCTCACCCTCTCGGTTCGACAAATTTGCCAGGAGCAACAACGACAGCCGCAGGCTGGCCCGAGCGGCAGCGAGGGTGAGCCCCATGGAAGGGGCGAACAATCCCTCTCTCTTAATTTCTTGACCAAACCTGCAATCACTGGATGCGCCTCCGGGCGCGTTTTTTGTAGCTGGCGGAGAGAGAGGGTGCATCGATCCCCTCCACGTGTTGACTGCAGACGTCCCGCCCTCCGCCCCCGGATCAGGTCCGGGGCAGGCTGTTCGGGCCATACGCTCCGCGAATGTTCGCTTCGGCTTCCTGCCTGCGCAGTGACAAATTCGGCTGGATCGAATTTGGACAGCCGAATGGCTGGCCCGAGCTGAAGCAAGGGTGAGGCATACGGATGGGCCGAGCACCTTTGCCTGGAGCAACCAGAACAGCCCGCAAACGAAGCCCAGAAGTTCCGCTCAACCCGACCGCCGCATGAATCATGACGTCTATGCTGCCGGTCGGGATTGCAACGGGCGAGCATTCCTGTGGTGTCCACGGATGCGTTGAGTTTTAAGCATTTTTCCATGTCGACTCCAGCGTGCGCGCCGTCAGGCTGCCGTGAATTCAAAGGCCGCGTTCATCGGTCGTTGCGGAATCGGCGCAGGTCTTTAAAAGCCGTGCAGCTTACAACTGTTAATAATTACTGCCTGCAAGTGCATCCGGAAACAATGTATTGCCGTATGAACTCCTGCAGCAATTGCATCACCAGTCGACAGTCATCCGATCGTCACAACCACACTCAATCCTCGGAGGTAAATCATGAACATTGGAAAATTTGCATGCGGAATGACCGCACTGGCGCTCGCTATTTCGGGTGCCATCGCGGGAGCATCGAGCCATCGTGAGGCGCCCTTCGTGACCGAGCGTCCCAAGACCGACGGTACCGACTTCTACATGTTCCGCAGCTACGAAGCTGGCCGCGACGGCATGGTGACCTTGATCGCCAACTACCTGCCGCTGCAGGACGCGTACGGCGGTCCCAACTACTTCTCGCTCGACCCCGAAGCCCTGTACGAGATTTCGATCGATAACAACGCCGACGCGAAGGAAGACATCACCTTCCAGTTCCGCTTCACCAACACCTACAAGAATTTGGCTTTGCCGATCGGAGGCCGGAACATCCCGGTGCCGCTGCTCAACATCGGCCCATTCGGCCCCGGTATCACCGGTGGTGATGCAACCAAGAACCTCGTTGAAACCTACTCGGTTACCGTGGTTCGTGGCGACCGTCGTACCGGAACGGCTACGGCCGCAGGCACGTTCACCAAGCCCACTGACAACATCGGAAACAAGTCGGTTGCGGCTTATGCGGCCTATGCCAACGCGCACATCACGGCGATCAATATCCCAGGTTGTGCTGCCGGCAAGGTGTTCGTTGGTCAGCGCAAGGACTCGTTCGCGGTCAACCTCGGTGAACTCTTCGACCTGGTCAACCTGAATCCGGTTGGACCACGCGATGCCAAGCCAAGCGTCCTCAAGGACAAGAACGTCACCACGATCGCACTTGAAGTTCCCGTCGCCTGCCTCACCGCATCAGCCACCCAGCCGATTATCGGTGGATGGACCACGGCAAGCCTGCGCCAGGGCCTGGTCTACAATCCGGCACCGAAGGGCCTGATTGCCGGTCTCCCGACCGCCAAGGGACCAACCATCGAAGGCGGAGCGTGGACGCAGGTTTCTCGCCTCGGTGCGCCGCTGGTCAACGAAGTCGTGATCGGTCTGCCGGACAAGGATCGCTTCAATGCCAGCGCTCCGCGCGATGACGCGCAGTTCGCACCTTACGTGACCAACCCGACCCTGCCGGCTCTGCTGCAGGTGCTGTTCCCGTCAGTGACGGCGCCGACGGTGTTCCCACGTACCGACCTGGTTTCGGCATTCCTGACCGGTGTCGAAGGGCTCAACAAGCCTGCCAACGTCGTCGCTTCGGAAATGCTGCGCTTGAATACCAGCATCGCCCCGAAGGCTGCCGCCGCGCAGAACAACTTGGGCGTACTGGGTAACGACACGGCCGGTTTCCCGAACGGTCGCCGCCCGGGCGACGATGTGGTCGATATCGAACTGCGCGTGGCGATGGGCGTATTGCTCCCGGCCGCTCAGGCACCGTCCGGCATGTTGCCGTTCACTGACCAGACCTTGCAGGATGCGTCGCAGTTCACCAGTACGTTCCCGTACTTGAACACGCCGCTGCCAGGTTCACCGCAGGGCGCCACCAGTGCCGGAGGTTCCCAATGAAAAAGTCGCTACTAGCCTTGACCCTTGCCGTTTCGCTGGCAGGACTGGCCGGTTGCAGCGGTGGGTCCAACAGCAATTCGGGCAATGGCGGCAACGCGCCGCCACCTGTGGTAACTCCGCCGCCGCCGCCGCCGATCGATACCCGATTCGAGACGTTCGTCAAAGCCATCCTGGCGACGACGTCGGAAACCGGCTCACCGGTGGTCATCAATGACCGCGATTTCACGTTCAATGAGAACTTCTCGGCATACGCCGACCTGTTCGGTGGCTGAGTTGATAGCAATGTTGCAGAATACGGGGCCCGAAAGGGCCTCGTATTTTTTGGGACCCGGATAGCCACATCCACTCGAACATGCGAAAAATGCTACTGCTGGCCATCGGTGTCCTGTTGACTGCTGGAGCGCCGGCATTCGCCGAGCCGTGGCATCCGATCACCGATGACGAGATCCTTGAATCCTTGCCCATTGGCGCGCCCAGTGGGCTTGCGCTCGAAACTACAGTCGACACAACGCTGGACCAGTCCATCGCGTCCGCGCGAGCGAGCCTGCTGCTGGGTCAACGCTATTCCGACCCACGCCAGTACGGCTATGCCGAGGCGATGCTCGCACCCTGGAACCAGCGCACCCCGGGCAATCCGCAGCTTGCTGTGCTCAATGCACGCATCGAGCAATTCAGGCACGATTTCGATGGTGCCAAGGAACGTCTCCGCGAGTTGTTGAAAGCCGATCGGGACCAGTCCGAGGCCTGGCTGCTGCTGGCCACCATCGAGCAGGTACAGGGCGACTTCGCGCAGGCACGCGCTGCGTGCGCGCGGGTGGCCGGGCAGGGCGACTTGTTGACCGCAATCACCTGCGGCGCGGGTGTCGCGTCGTTGACCGGCAACGCACAAACAAGTGCCGACCTTCTGCAGCGTCAACTTGAGGCGTCGGCCAACAGTGCCGATGCAATCCGGCTGTGGGCCTGGACCTTGCTTGGTGAAATGCATACTCGTCTGGGCGCTGACGATGCCGCCGCTGCAGCGTTCCAGCAAGCACTCCGTATCGATACCGAAGACGTTTACGCACGTAGCGCTTATGCCGACCTCGAACTGCAGCGCGATCGTCCGCAAGCGGCGCTCGATCTGATCGGCGATCGCATCAATGCCGACGCGTTGTTGCTGCGCGCCGCAATCGCCGCACGTCGCGCCAAGTCGCCGAACGCAGCCGGGTTGCATGCTGCTTTCAACGAGCGAGTCGATGAAATGTCGAGGCGCGGCGACCTCACCCATCGTCGCGAACTGGCGCGTGCTGCACTGGAACTGGACGATGATGCCGATGCTGCGCTGACGTTGGCACTGGACAACTGGAAGGTCCAGCGAGAACCCGCCGATGCCTTGCTGGTTTTGCAGACCGCAGTCGCGAGCGGGCGCAAGGATGCAGCCTCCGAAGTCGTTGCATTCGTGCGGACCAATAGCCTTGAAGACGTGCGCATGGCGGCGCTCATCAAGGATCTGCAATGAGCCTTCTGCCATCGAAGCAATGGCTCGACTTCGCGGTGATCCTGCTCGGGTTGATGTTCGGGTTTGCAGCGTCACCAGCGCTGGCGCACAAGGCCAGCGACGCCTATCTGACGATCCGCGCGAACGCCGCCGCGGACGGTGGCTATCAAGGCCAGTGGGATATCGCCCTGCGCGACCTGGACGCGGCCATCGCAATTGATGGCAACGGTGATCGAAAATTGACGTGGGGCGAGGTCCGCGCTGCACGTCTGCGCATCGAGCGATATGCCTTCGACCGACTTGAAATCGCGGCGACGTTGAATTGCGCGCTGACGCCCAACGACCTGCTGATCGACCGCCACAGCGACGGTCACTACGCGGTCCTGCGTTTTGCCATGTCCTGTCCGCAAGCCACCGACGCGGCGCGTATCGACTACCGCTTGATGCAAGGCATCGACTCGACCCATCGCGGCTTGTTGCAGTGGGTTGATGCTGGTGGTGCCGCGCAGAGCGCGGTGCTGATTCCCGGTGAGCCTCGCGAAATTTCGCTGCAACAGCCATCACGCTGGTCTCAGTTCAAGCAATACCTGTGGGATGGCGCGCACCATATCTGGATCGGCTACGACCACATGCTGTTCCTGATCAGCCTGCTGCTGCCGGCCGTTCTCATTCGTCGTCGTCGCGAGTGGATTCCTGCCGAATCGGGGCGGTCGGTCGCACTGAAGGTCGCCGGCATCGTCACCGCATTTACCCTCGCGCATTCGATCACGCTGACGCTGGCCGCATTGGGTTTCGTGCAGTTGCCGTCGCGACTGGTCGAGTCGGCCATCGCGTTTTCTGTAATCCTGGCCGCGATCAACAACATCAAACCGCTGGTCACGGAACGGACTTGGGCGTTCGCATTCGGATTCGGACTTTTGCACGGCTTCGGATTCGCCAGCGCTCTCGCCGATCTCGGCCTGCCACGCGATGCGCTGGCGCTGTGCCTGCTTGCCTTCAATCTCGGCGTCGAGTTCGGCCAGCTTTGCGTGGTGGCAGTGTTGCTGCCAATCGCATTCCTGCTGCGCCGCAGCGCGTTCTATCGACGCGTGGTGCTGGTCCCCGGTTCGTTGCTGATCGCGCTGTTGGCGTTGTTGTGGTTGATTGAACGCGCGTTCGACGTGCGCATCCTGCCGACGCTCGGCTAAGGCCGAAGACGCTCAGTCGTCGTCGGCGTGAGGACGATACTCGTCGAGCAACTTGCGCTGGATGCCGGGCGGGACCGGATCGTAGTGACTGAACTCGATCGCGTAACGACCCTTGCCAGCCGTGAGCGAGCGCAGTTCGGTCTGGAAATCGGCGATTTCAGCAAGCGGAACCTGCCCCTTGATGAGCAACTCGCCACTGTCCTGCACGTCAGTGCCATGGATGCGTGCCCGCTTGGATGAAAGACTGCCGGTGATGTCGCCGACATGGCGGTCCGGAACATGGATGTCGATATGCACAACCGGCTCCAGCAGCAGCGGTCCGGCATGGTTGATGGCGTCGAGGAACGCCTTGCGTCCGGCCGTCACAAAGGCGATCTCTTTGGAGTCGACCGGGTGGTGTTTGCCGTCGAGCAAGGTCACCTTGAGGTCCTGCATCGCATAGCCGGCCACGGCGCCACTTTCCAGCACCTGGCGCACGCCTTTCTCGACTGCGGGGATAAGGTTGTGCGGAATCGCGCCACCCTTGACCTCGTCGACGAATTCAAAGCCCTGGCCGCGCGGCAGCGGCTCGACGCTTAGCTGGACTTCGCCGAACTGGCCGGCGCCGCCGGTCTGCTTCTTGTGGCGATGATGGCCTTCCGCCTTGCCGGCCACGGTTTCACGATAGGCGATCCGTGGTGGTCGTGATTCGACTTCGACACCGTAGCGATCGCTCATTCGTTCAAGCACCAGTTTCAGGTGCAGGTCGGACAGACCACGGATCACCGTCTCGTTGAGTTCGATGTTGTGTTCGACCCTGAAACAAGGATCTTCTTCGGACAGCTTCGCCAGTGCGCTGGCAAGCTTCTGTTCCTGGCCTTTGTGCGCGGGCTCGATCGCCAGGCCGAACATCGGCTGCGGGAAGTCCTGTGGTTTCAAGTGGATTGCATCCTCGTCATGCGAATCGTGCAACACCGCATCGAAGTGGATGTCGTCGATCTTGGCGACGGCGGCAATGTCCCCAGGAATCGCCTGTTCGACCTCGACGTGATCCTTGCCGTGGATGCGAAACAAATGACCCACCTTGAACGATCGACGCCCATCATCGACGTACAACTGGGTATCGCGACGCAGCGTGCCCTGGTAGACGCGAAAGATGCAGAGCTTGCCGACGAACGGATCGTTGACAATCTTGAACACGTCAGCGAGCACGTGGAGATCGGGATCGGGCATGGCGACAACGGGTATTGCCGACTTGCCATGGCCACGCACGAACGGCGGCGGGTTGCCTTCGCCGGGATGAGGCAGCAGTCGCTCGATCAATCCGAGCAAAGCATCGACGCCGGCGCCGCTGCGTGCCGAAACAAAACAGATGGGAACCAGGTGTCCCTCGCGCAGGCATTGCTCGAATACATCATGCAGCTCGCTTGCACTGACGCCTTTCTCGCCCTTGTCGAGGAATCGGTTCATCACCGTGTCGTTGATCTCGACGACCTGGTCGACGATGCGCTCATGCGCTTCGGCCACCGATGAAAAGTCGCTGTCGCCATCGGGTTTGTAGAAGCAATCGACCACCTCGGTTGCCCCCGCTGCGGGCAGGTTGATCGGCAGGCACTCGGGGCCGAACTCGTCTCGCAGCTGCTCGACAAGTCGCGCCAGGTCGACACTGTCGGCATCGATCTTGTTGATCACCAGCATGCGGCAGTCGCCACGCGAGCGCGCTTGCTGCATCAGGCGCCGGGTCGCGTGCTCGATGCCATTGCTGGCATCGACGACGATGGCCACCGTTTCCACCGCATCGAGGGCGGCAAGTGCAGGTCCGAGGAACTCAGCGTGTCCCGGCGTATCGATCAGGTTGATGTGGATATCGCCGCGATCAATCGAAGCGATGGCGGACTGGATCGAATGTTGGCGCTGCTTTTCCATCGGATCGAAGTCCGACAGCATGCTGCCGCGTTCCAGCGTTCCTGCTATCTGCAGGCTGCCGCCGGCAACCATCAGCGCCTCGAACAAACTGGTTTTGCCGCACGCCGCTGGCCCGGCCAATGCAACGTTTCGTATGCCTGAAGTGATGTAGCTCATGCGATCCCCCTCAACGATGGTGACTGGGACGCCCTGAGCAATTTGCCCAGAACATCCCTAGCCTTGACCCCGACGGGGCTTCGGTCAAGTCGCAGTGCGCAAGGCAAAGCGGCCACGCTGATGGAACCTCGCAGGCCCGGGAGTGCTCCAAGGCGCTGCCGGCCAGCGCGGGCCACGTCTTAACAGTGGTTTATCGGCTCCTGCGTATGCTCGCGCGATTTTCGCCCCCAGCCATCGAGGCATGTCATCCCGCCAGTCGCTCCAACGCTGCCAAGACGACCCGACCCAATGCGTGCCGATGCGTTGCCGTTGCTGCGTTTTCGTGGGCCATGGCAACGCAGCCTGCGCCACGAGAAGGAACCGATCGACTGGCGCAAATTCGCGCTCGGGTTGGTGATCGCGGTCGTGCTGACCGGGCTGGAACTGATCGGTTTCAATCGAGGCATGCAGCTGCATCGGATCGACAACAACTATCGCGGCGCCATCGTCGTCAGCCTGATCGATGAGGCGCCACTGTTGGAAATCATCGAGCCGCCGCTGCCAGAGCCCGAGCCCTTGCAAAGCCGTCCCAGCAAGATTCGCATCGATACTCCCAAGACGCCGGCGGCAGCGCCGCCAGTCGTCAAGGCCGAATCGGAAAGCAAGGAAATGAATGCGCGAATCGGCGAAGCGGGTAGTGCGGCGCGTTTGTTCGACGCCAGTGGCCGGGTACGAATTCCGGACGCGGCGGTAAAGCCGTCAGCTCCGGTTGCCGCGACGCAGCAGCAGCGGGCACGCGAGAACTGGAAGGCGCTGCAGGAACGCGGCGAGAATCCCCTCGATTGCCAGCGCACCCGTTTTGCGCAGGCATTCCGCAAGGATCAATCAGTCGGTGACGCCGTGGCTGGAAAGTACCTGAAGTACATCGGCCTCGCCAACCAGGCATCGATAGGCCGCAATCTGGAGGAGCGCGAATCGCGCGCGGCAGATGGCTGCGACCAGTCCGAGTAGTTCTTCGGTCTCACGCCACTTTGGCGACCCGTTCACAGCAGGCGCTTGAGTTCCGGCAACATCGGCATCTTGCGGATGCGCACCGTGCTGGCCGCGAAAATGGCATTCGCCAACGCCGGTGCGGTGCTCGGTGTTGCGGCCGAATAGACGGGTACCGGTGGCTGCGTCGAATCGATTCGCTCGATGATCAACTCACGCGGCGTTTGCGCGCCGGGGTTTACGTTGTAGTTCGAAAAATCCTTCTGCTGCACCTTGCCGTCGCGTAACGTGATCGCGGCGTTCAAGGCCACCCCGATTGTATCGGTGGTCGCACCAGCGAGCAGGCCATCCACGTTCAATGGATTCAACACGCGGCCAACGTCGGCGACGCAGACGGCGCGATGCACGACCAGCTCGCCGCGCTCGATCGAAACTTCGAACGCATGCGCCACGTACGCGCCGTGGACGAAGTGGCAGGCGATGCCCAGCCCACGTCCGTCGTTACGGCGCTTGCCCCAGCTGATCCGCTCGGCACAACGACGCAACACTTCGGCCATCCGCCCGGTATCAAAGCGTAGTCCACCGCGATGTGGCAACTGGCGTGGCTCACCCAGCATGTCCAGTCGCATCTGTACCGCATCTCGCTCGGTCGCGCTGGCCAGCTCGTCCAGGAAACACTGCTCGGCGAAGGCAGTGAAGCTGTGTTCGCGGCCACGATGGTCGCCGCGTGGCAGGCCCGACTCCAGCGGCACGAAGCTTCGCTCGAAATTCTCGATCAGGCCGGCCGGAAAACTGTCCGGCGACAACACGCCGGTCCACAACGGTCGGTCGTTCCATGCCGGATCACGCCATCCGCGCGGTGTCGCCGCACAGCGGTGGATCCAACTGGTGATGTTCTTCTTGCGGTCAACGCTGGCGAGCAGGTGATGGACGCCGAATGGGCGATACCAGTCGTTGCGCAGGTCGTCGCTGCGCGTCCAGAACAGCTTGATTGGCTTCTTCACGACCAAAGCAATCTGGATCGCTTCGGCGATGAAATCATGCTTCAGGCGCCGACCGAAACTGCCGCCCGAGCGCGGCAACCGGATGTCGATCGCAAGGCGCGGCAGGCCGGTGGCATCGGCGATTCGGCGGGATGCAGCATCGGGATCTTCCAGCGAGGCGATCAACAAGGCCCCGTCAGTACGCAGGTCGAGCAGGGCTGATGGTGGCTCAGCCGTGGCATGGGCGAGGAACGGCAACTCGTAACGAGCTTCGAGGAGTTGCGCGGCTTTTTTGCGGACGGTCGCCACGTCGCCATCGCGACGCAATTCGAGCGCATTGCCGGCATCGTCGAACGTGCTCAGCAGACCGTGCGCGGTGTTGGACAGCGTCACGCTGGACTCCTTGCCCCACGCCCCTGGCTTCCACACCGGTTTCAGCGCCGTGCGTCCCTGCAAGGCCGCCCAACTGCTCGTTGCGACAACGGCGACACCATTGCGCAGCGGGCCCGACAATGGCTGGGCCGGTGGCGGCGCGGCAATCGGAACGATATCGACGACGCCGTCAACGCGGCGAGCTTCGGCATCGTCCAGCGATTCCAGGACTCCGTCCGGGTACGGGCAGCGCAGCACGACAGCGTAAAGCAGGTTGGCGCGGTAATGGTCGCTGCCAAAACGGCTGCGGCCACGCACCAGGTCATTGCCATCGGCCATCCGAGTCGGCTTGCCGATCAAGTCCCATTGCTCGGCGGTATTCAGCGCCAACGCGCTGGTTGGCGCGGGAACGCGGGCCGCGCTGCGCGCCAGTGCGCCGTAGCTCAAGCGACGCCCGTCGGGCGCGATGACACGTCCGTTCTCGCTGGAAAGGCTGGTGCGGTCCAGCGACCACTCGTTGGCCGCCGCCTGCACCAGCAGCCAGCGCGCCAGCGCACCGGCGCGACGCAGGTCGTCGCGCAGCAGGTAGATGGCCAGTTCCGAATCGCTGCTTTGTTCGCCGTAGCGGTTTCCTGCACCGGATGCGTCTTCGGTGTAGCCGTAGGCAAGCTGGATCACCCGCACCTGTTTCCAGCCGACGTCGAGTTCCTCGGCGATCAACATCGGGAAATCGGTCATCACACCTTGACCGACTTCGCAGCCGGACGCACCGATGATGATGCGGCCATCGCGCTCGATGCGCAGGAACGGGCCCAATGGCGTGATGTCGTCGCCGAGCAACTCCGGCGGGAAATCATCGGGAAATTGTTGCGCGGGCAGGGAGCGAATGCCGATGACGAGTGCACCGGCGCTACCCAGCGCGACCTGGAGAAACCTGCGCCGGTCCGGCCGCAGGCGAGTCATCGAGCAGCCTCGCGATTGCGTTCCGTCACCCGCAGGATCGCGCGGCGCGCAGCCACCTGGAAACCGCAGCGACAGATCACCGATATTCGAGCAACTTCAGTCGCATTCGCCTGCGGATTTCGATTGAGCAGGGCGGTGGCGTGGACCAGCCAGGCAGGCACGCAGTAGCCACATTGCGGCACATCCTCGTCGATGAATGCGCGTTGCAGCGGATGCAGGCGTTCCGATGCCAGGCCTTCGACGGTTTGCACGTGCAGGTTTGCGATGGCGTTGAGCGGAGTGCGACAAGCGCGAACCGGCTGGCCTTCGAGCAGCACGCTGCAAATGCCGCCGCAGTCCTCATCGTCGCCGCAGCCGGCCTTGGTACCGGTCAGGCGCAGTTCGTCGCGCAGGAACCACAGCAACGGCATGTCGAGCCGGTCGGCAACGAAATACGGCTTGCCGTTGATCGAGAACGAAATCGTGGCGTCGCTGATCGGCTCGGCCAGTTTCCGGGCCAATCGCATCGCGGTCGTTTCGATGGATTCTTGCATTGCGGGCGTGGAGATCAATGGTTTGGGACGGCGCAATTCTCGCACGAGCGGCCACGTTGAAGCCCAGCGCGTGCCCGCCCGCCGCCATAAGGCGCAGGCAGACTCTGCCTTTGATGCCGGCACGGTTTGCGTTCTGTTGCAGCGCACGAAAGAATGCTGATCCGCCATCACGTCGCGAAATTCGAACCTTGCCTTCAGTCGCCCCGACATCGACCAGCGATCACGCCCATGCGACCGGCGAGCGGGATGGCATTCGTCCTTGGGTGGTCGTCAAGTTTGGCGGCTCCAGCGTGTCAACCCGGGCGCGCTGGGACTCGATACGCGACATCGTCAATGGTCATCGCGATAACGACCGACGCGTGCTGATCGTCGTTTCGGCGCTGTCCGGCGTGACCGACCTGCTCAAGTTGATCGCAGATTCGCCGGGATCGGACGAAACCGTCGAGCGGGTTCTTACGGACATAACGGCGCGTCATCGGGAGCTTGCCGCTGCGATGGAACTGGCCGATACAAAAGGACTGGAGCGCTGGCTCGACAACTTGCGTGGAGTTGTTCATCGGACCGACGAAACAAGAGGCAGCCTGGCTTGGCAGGCCGACTTGCTCGCACACGGTGAATTGCTGTCGAGCGCACTGGGTGCCAGCTATCTGGTCGCCAACGGCGTCAGCGCGGATTGGCTCGACTCGCGGCGATATCTCGTCGCGGAAGCGTTGCCAAACCAGAACGACTGGTCGGATTGGCTTTGCGCGTCGCTTTCCGCCAGGCCACGCGATTCCTCGAGCGAAGTGCTGCCGCTTGGCAACGTATTCATCGCGCAAGGTTTCATCGCAGGCAATGCGGAGGGCCAGACCGTCGTGCTCGGTCGTGGTGGCTCGGATACCTCGGCAGCTGGTTTCGGTGCGCTGCTGGACGCTGAAGCGGTCGAAATCTGGACCGACGTGCCGGGACTCTTCACCGCCAACCCACGCCAGGTCCCCGATGCTCGACTACTCGCGCGCCTCGACTATGCCGAGGCACAGGAAATTGCGACCACCGGCGCCAAGGTGCTGCATCCGCGCTGCATCCATCCGGCGCGTGAGCGGCGCATTCCGCTGCTGATCCGCGATACCAACCATCCGCAATTGCCCGGCACGATGATCGCCGCCGACACCGCGCAAACCGCGCCCAGCGTGAAGGCGATCAGTTCGCGACGTGGTATCACCCTGGTGTCGATGGAGTCGATCGGCATGTGGCAGCAGGTCGGGTTCCTTGCCGACGTGTTCGAGGTGTTCCGCCGACATGGATTGTCGATCGACCTGATCGGCTCGGCGGAAACCAATGTCACGGTATCGCTGGATCCTTCCGACAACCTGCTGACTACCGACGTGCTGGCCCGGCTCTGCGAAGACCTGGCTCCGTCCTGTCGCGTCAAGGTGATCGCGCCATGCGCGGCCATCACCCTGGTCGGTCGCGGCATGCGTTCGATGCTGCATCGATTGTCCGGCGTGCTGGCAGAGTTTGGCGCGCTCGACGTGCACCTGATTTCGCAGTCCTCCAACAATCTCAACCTGACTTTTGTCGTCGACGAAGCTTTGGTCGATCCGTTGATCCCGCGACTGCACGAGCTATTGATCCATGCCGAGGCGATGCGTGTCGACGACGCACGGATCTTCGGCAGCAGTTGGCGTGAGTTGGTTGGCGCGGCCGTGGCGGCACCACCGAAATGGTGGCGGTCGCGTCGACGGGAGCTGCTGGATATCGCTGCAATACAGACGCCGACTTATGTCTACAGTCTGGACGATGTGGGCAAGCAGGCAACGCGTCTTGCTGTCATCGCCAGCGTTGATCGCTGGCACTACGCGCTGAAAGCCAACCCGCATCCGGACATTCTCAGACGCCTGTTCTCCGAGGGCTTCGCGTTCGAATGCGTATCGCTGGCGGAAGTGCGTCATGTGCTCGACAGCGTTCCAGGTTTGCCGGCGAACCGGGTCCTGTTCACGCCAAATTTTGCGCCGCGCGAGGAATATCACGAGGCGATCGCTCTTGGCGTCAACCTGACCGTCGATGCGCTGCATCCAATCCGCGAGTGGGGTGAGGATTTCCGTGGCCGCGAGCTGCTGTTGCGAGTCGACCTGGGGCAGGGACGCGGTCATCACGAGAAGGTGCGTACCGGCGGCAAGGAGTCGAAATTTGGCGTCTCGATCAACGACCTCGCCACGTTTCGCGAGCTGGCGCGACGGCACGATATCCGCATTGTCGGGCTGCACGCACACCTGGGTTCCGGCGTGCGCGATGCTGATCATTGGCGCGGCGTGTATGCCCAACTTGCCAGCGTTGCCGAGCAGTTCGACGGCATTCGATTCCTGGATATCGGCGGCGGTCTTGGCGTTCCGTCGCGGCCCGGCGAGCAGGCGCTCGACCTGGTCGATTTGGCCGCCGTGCTGGCTGAAGTTCGTGCCGCCTACCCGCAGTTCGCGCTATGGATGGAACCGGGGCGCTACCTGGTCGCGGAAGCCGGTGTGCTGTTGGCGCGGGTTACCCAGCTTAAGCGCAAATCCGATGTGAACTACGTCGGCATCGACGCCGGCATGAATTCACTTTTGCGGCCGGCGCTTTACGAAGCCTGGCACGAGATCGTCAACTTGAGCCGCATCGACGACGACGCGACCGAACTGGTGCAGGTGGTCGGACCCATCTGCGAGAGTGGCGACATCCTAGGCCACAATCGTCGACTGCCGGTTTGCTGGGAGGGCGACGTGATCCTGATCGCCGAGGCCGGTGCCTACGGCGCGGTGATGAGTTCGCACTACAACCTGCGCAAGCCAGCCCGCGAGGTGGTGTTGTGACTTCGCCGCAAACATGGCCAGACCCGCGCGAGACACAGCTATTCCGTTTCGTGCGGCACGGTTATCGCGATGGCGAGATCGAGTTGGTCTATGCCTTCGACGACGGTCCCGAGCTGATCGAGCGCATTGGTTTTCCCAAGGCACCGGCGCTGTTGCCAGAACGCGACGCGTCGTTCGCGCAGGCAGTGCGGATGCTGCATTGGATTGCCGGGGTGAGCTACTACAAGGCTGGCGTTCCGCCGGAAATTCGCATCGAAGGCGAGCTGCCGGACACACCCACTGCCGCGTTCCTGGAACGTCTCTACCAGCACGGGCTCGGCGAATTCGCGTGGCACAACGGTGTCGACCTGCGCGGCATGATCCGCTTCCCGAGTTCCGCAAGTTCCGACACGATCGCGTCCAGCGCAGGGTTGCAACGTCGCAGCCTGGTGCCGATTGGCGGCGGCAAGGATTCGCTGGTCAGCATCGAATGGCTCAAGCGCGCAGACGACACCGCCAGCGTCGCGTGGATTGGCAGCTCGCCACTGATTGCGGCGTGTGCCGAGCGAACCGGTTTGCCTATGCTCAACATCAGTCGCCAGGTGTCGCCGGTTTTGTTCGACTACAACCGCGACGGTGCGCTCAACGGCCATGTGCCCGTTACGGCGATCAACTCGGCGATCCTCGTTGTCGCCGCCTTGCTTTACGACTTTGACGCGATCGCTTTCTCGAACGAGCGCTCGGCATCCAGCGCGACGCTCGAATACGACGGCCAGGAGATCAACCACCAGTGGAGCAAGGGCTGGGAGTTCGAGCGCGATTTCGGTGCATGGGTAACCAGCCACGTCGCCAGTGACCTGCACTATTACTCGCTGCTGCGGCCATGGTCGGAGCTGGCCATTGCAAAACGCTTCGCCAGTTTCAGCGGTTACGACGATGTCTTTTCCAGCTGCAATCGAAACTTCCGATTGCTCGGACCCAAGCCGGCGGACCGCTGGTGCGGCCACTGCCCGAAGTGCCATTTCGTTTTTCTTGCGCTTGCGCCGTTCATGCCGAAGCCGCGCTTGCTGTCGATCTTTGGACGCAACCTGCTCGACGATCCATCACAGGCAGCAGGCTTCGATGCACTACTTGAGTTTCGTGATCACAAGCCGTTCGAGTGCGTTGGCGAAGGCCGTGAATCGCGGGCCGCGATGACCGCGCTCTCCACACGCGCAGAGTGGCGCGAGGATGCGCTGGTGCGTCGCTTCGCCAACGAGATCCAGCCGCAACTCGTCGACGTCCTGCCGTTGTCAGCGCTGCTCGAAGCACAGGGACCGCAGCGGATTCCTGCGGCCTTGCTCGAAAGCGGCGGACCTGGTTGATCATGCGCATCGCCAAACTCGGCGGGCAACGCGTGGCGATCTGGGGATTGGGTCGCGAGGGCACGGCGGCTCTGGCAGCATTGCGCACACGCGTGCCCGAGCTGGCGATCACGCTGTTCTGCAGCGATGCCGAAGCAGCAGCCTTCGTCAATGAAACGTCGATTCGACGCGTCACGAAAGCGCCAACCGCTGCCGACCTGTCGAACTTCGATGTCGTCATCAAGTCACCTGGAATCAGCGACTATCGCGTCGAACTGATCGAGGCGCAGCGCAACGGTACGCGCTTTGTTTCCGGGACAGCACTTTGGTTTGCCGAGAATCCCGACGCCCGCGTCGTGGCGGTCACCGGCACCAAGGGCAAGAGCACCACCGCGGCATTGATCGCACACCTGCTGCGTGGGCTTGGCCATCGTGTCGCGCTGGCCGGAAACATCGGCTTGCCGCTGCTAGATCTCCTTGACCAACAAGCCGATTTCTGGGTCGTCGAGTTGTCGAGTTACCAGACCCGCAGTGCAAGTGCGGTCGAGTTGGCGGTGGTCACCAATATCGAGGAAGAACACCTCGACTGGCACGGCAGTCGCGAGCGCTATGTCCACGACAAGCTGGCGCTCGCCGACAACGCTCAAAGCCTGCTGGTTGGCAGCGATCGTCCGCCCTTGCGCGAGCGTGTTTCGCAACATGAGAAAGGACACGTCGCTGGCGATGACAGCGGGTGGCGGGCTACGGAATCAGCGATCAGCCACAACGGACGCGAGATCCTGCAACGCAGCGAGTTGGCGTTGCCGGGCATGCACAACGCACGAAACCTTTGCCTTGCACTGACTGCGCTCGACCTGCTTGGCGAAGACGCAGAGCGTTCACTGGCGGCAGTCGCAAGTTTCCGCGCCTTGCCGCATCGCCTTACCGATTTGGGCGAGAGTGATTGCTTGCGCTGGATCGACGACAGCATTTCAACCACGCCGCAGGCAACTGTGCAGGCCCTGGCGAGCTTGTCCAGCAAGTCGGTGATCGTGTTGATGGGTGGTCACGAGCGCGGACTTGACTATGCAGCCTTGGTCGAGCACGTGATCAGTCATCCACCCAAGGCCGTCGTCACCATGGGCGCTAATGGGCCCCGAATTGCCGGTATGCTGCGCGATTCGATCTCGACCTGTCCTTTGCACGAAACCGGAACACTGGCCGACGCGGTCATCTGCGCACGCAGCTTGGCGAAAGAGGGTGACGTGATCCTGCTTTCACCGGGCGCGCCGAGTTTCGATCAGTTCAAGGACTATGCGGAACGCGGTCGCGCATTTGCGCAGCTGGCCGGGTGCGACGCAGTCCTGGACACGATCCTCGGCCTGGGAATCGCCTAAGCCATTGCATCCTTTGTTGGCGCATCTTTTGGGAACGGCGGGGGCTCTTCCTTCTGAACCATTTCATCGAGTGTCTCTTCCGGGCCTTCGCTCGCGGCAACAGCTTCCGGCTTGAGTTGCAGAGACAGGATTTCCCAGCCGCTTTTCGCCGAGGGTTCCGAGCCCGAGGTAAAAGGAAACAGCCTCTTCTTTGGATCGATCGCAAACAGCAGCACGGCATTCTCGCCGAAATGCGCCTTCAGGTTTGCGAGGCTGTAGCTGTCCTTGAGCTTGCTGGTTTTGATGACGGCACCGTTCTCGAGGGCCTTTTCCAATCCGACATCATCGACCTGGTCACTGAACAGCCACGGCATTTTGAGACTGCCGGTCAAGGTCATGTTGGACTTGTCGTGGTCTTCGCTGGTGCGCAACGCGTAGACCCCATCGGTGCCGAGTTCGGATCGGAAATGCAGGCATGCCAGCGTGTTCTGGGCCGGTCGGTCGCTCATCGCGAGCAGGCGCGCGACGCCAGTGAAATCGGGGTGAAGTTCGGCGTGATCGGAAATCACGCGGCCAAAATAGGTCTTCAGGCCGGCCATGCGGGCGCGCTTGAGCGCATCCCAGTTGCTGTCGGCCAGGGTCACGTCGAAGCCCGCTTTCTTCAAGGCTTCGCCGATAGCGAATGGCACCGCGCCAGAGCCGACGATGACCACGCCCATCGGTTGTTCATCGGCAAGTTTCCAGCGCAACGCCAGCTTGCGTGCCGTAACGCTCTGCACCAGCACCGTCGAGATGATGATGCTGAAGATGGCCGGCACAAGCAGTTCGCCACCCGGCACCCTTTCCACCTCAAGGCGTAGCGCAAACAACGATGCAACAGCCGCCGCAACGATTCCGCGCGGACCGATCCACGCAATCAAGCCGCGTTCCCGGAAGCTGAGTTTCGATCCGACCGAACTCACCGCGACCGCCAGCGGACGCGCGACAAAGAAGATCGCCAGCAGAAACAGCGGGAAGCCCCAGCCGAGCGCCGCAAAACTTTGCAGGTCCAGTCGCGCGGCAAGGGCGATGAACAACAACGACACCAGCAGCACGGTAAGACTTTCCTTGAAGCTCAGCACATCGTCCATATCAAGGTTGCGCGTGTTTGCCAGGGCGATGCCCATCACGGTAACGGCGAGCAGGCCGGCCTCGTGGGCAAAGACGTCGCTGATCGTGAACGCCATGATCACGAAGCCCAGTGTGATCACATTGCGCAGATACCAAGGCAACAAGTGGCGCTTTAGCAGCACACCAAGCACTCCCGCCGCGAGAAGTCCGATCACCAGTCCCGATACGACCAGCTTGGCCAGTACCCAACCGATTTCGCTGCTGTCGTCCTTGATGGCGAACTCGATCGCGATGACCGCGAGGATCGCGCCCAGCGGGTCGATGATGATGCCTTCCCAGCGCAACACCTTGTCCACCGCAGCTGTCGGCCGGATCGCGCGCAGCATCGGTCCAACCACGGTGGGCCCGGTGACGCAGCCGATGGTGCCGATCAACAGGGCAATGCCGATGGGCGCTTTCAGGAAGTAATACGCGCAAGCCGTGATGATGACGATGTTGATCGTCGCACCGACCGTTACCAGATTCAGAATCGGCCCGCGCAAACCGTGGATATCACGGAAGCGCAAGGTAAGGCTGCCCTCGAACAGGATGATCGCCACCGACAGCGAAGTCATCGGGAACAACAGGTCGCCGAACACCTTGTCCGGATCGAGCAGGTGGAATACCGGCCCAACCAGGATGCCGATCGCCAGCAACAACGCGATCGCCGGCAACTTGATCCGCCACGCAATCCACTGCGCGAGCACACCAAGCACGACGATGCCTGTTAGCGCGATGGGGATTGAAATCTGCTCGATCATTCGGCGGCTATCGCTGGGTCGCGGATTGGGCGCGTCATCATACGCACCCGCTCGTTTCTTGTTGGCTGTCGCGTTGCGCCACCTTCTCCCGGCGGGAGAAGGGAGAATTTTGCGCCTGCCGAAAGGAAGGCGAGAGATGGCGCGGCTACAATGCCACTCATCGCGAAAGATGGAGCAGCAGTGCGCATTGTGTTGGGCGTGGAATACGACGGCACGGCCTATTCCGGCTGGCAGCGGCTGGGACATCGGCAGACGGTGCAGGGCGCACTGGAGCAGGCGTTGTCGTTTGTCGCGAACGCGCCGGTCACGGTCGGTTGCGCCGGGCGCACCGATGCGGGCGTGCATGCACGATGCCAGGTGGCCCATTTCGACAGTGAAGTCGAGCGAGGCGACGGCTGGTTGCGTGGTACCAATTCCAACCTGCCGGACGATGTCGCGGTGCGTTGGACGCAAGTTGTCGACGGCGAGTTCCATTCGCGCTATTCGGCGACGGCGCGCAGCTATCGCTACACCATCATCAATCGCACGGTTCGACCAGCGCTGGACGCACGATTTGCAACGTGGATACGCTCGCCTTTGGACGCCGTGGCAATGCATCGGGCCGCGCAGGATTTGATCGGCGAGAACGATTTCAGCGCATTCCGTACCATCGCCTGCCAGTCGCGGACGCCGATGCGCAACGTGCATGCGATCACGGTCAGCCGCAACGAGGACCGGGTGATCGTCGACATCCAGGCCAATGCATTCCTGCACCACATGGTCCGCAACATCGTTGGTTCGCTGCTGCCGGTCGGCCGTGGTGAAAAGCCGCAGGAATGGCTAGCCGAGCTGCTGGCGGGCAAGAATCGTGATGTTGCCGGACCGACGGCACCGGCGTCCGGCTTGTGTTTCCTTGGGCCCCGATATCCGGAACGGTTTGGTCTTCCCGCTGAAGTGAGTTGCTGACGTGAGTATGTCGTGAGAGTCCGTATCAAATTCTGCGGGATCACCCGCGCCGAAGACGCTGACGCCGCGATTACGGCGGGCGTGGATGCGCTCGGCTTCGTGTTGACGCGGCGCAGTCGGCGTCATGTCGAGCCGGCCGAGGCGGCGAAGATCGCGCGCGCCCTGCCACCTTTCATCAGCACGGTCGCCTTGTTCATGGACGATGATCCAGACTGGATCGACGAGGCCATCGACAACCTCAATCCCGACCTCTTGCAGTTCCATGGCAACGAGTCACCGGAAGACTGCGAGCGCCACGCGTGCCCGTACCTCAAGGCCGTACCGATGGGCTCGATCAGCGATGTGCCGGGTTATGCAGCTGCCTACACCGGGGCGACGGGCTTGTTGCTCGATGCGAATGCGATCGGCGAAGCAGGCGGCAGTGGACATGCCTTCGACTGGACCCGTGTTCCCGACCTGTCGAAACCGATGATCCTCGCTGGTGGACTGGATGCGATGAACGTCGGCCGGGCGATACGCTTGACCCGGCCATACGGCGTGGATGTGTCGAGCGGTATCGAGGCGTCGCCAGGCATCAAGGATGCGCGCAGGATGCGTGATTTCGTCGCCGCCGTGCGCGCGGCGAACAAACCGTGAAGACTCTGCAATGACCGATGAAGACAAGACTGCGTTGATCGAGGTCAGCGACTACAACGCCTACCCGGATGAGAGTGGACGCTTCGGCGATTTCGGCGGGATCTACATGCCCGAAACGCTGATGCCCCCGCTGGAGGAATTGACGGCGGCATACCTGTCGATGCGCGAAGACCCGGCGTTCATTGCCGAGTTCGAGCGCGACCTGAAGTACTACGTTGGGCGACCATCGCCGATCTATCACGCCGAGCGGCTGTCGAAAAAAATCGGCGGGGCGCAGATCCTGCTCAAGCGCGAAGACCTTAATCACACCGGCGCGCACAAGATCAACAACACGATAGGCCAGGCGCTGGTGGCGCGGCGCATGGGCAAGCAGCGGATCATCGCCGAGACCGGAGCTGGCCAGCATGGCGTGGCGACGGCGACCGTGTGCGCGCGCTTCGGCCTCGATTGCGTCGTCTACATGGGCGAAGTCGATATCGAGCGCCAGAAGATCAACGTGTATCGGATGAAATTGCTCGGTGCACAGGTGATTCCGGTGTCGTCGGGCTCGCGCACGTTGAAGGACGCTCTCAACGAAGCAATGCGCGACTGGGTCAGCAACGTCGCCGACACCTTCTACATCATCGGCACGGTCGCGGGTCCACACCCGTATCCAATGATGGTGCGCGACTTTAACGCCGTGGTTGGTCGTGAGGCGCGTGCACAGATGCTGGAGCAGTACGGACGCTTGCCCGATGTGCTGACTGCCTGTGTCGGTGGAGGATCGAACGCGATTGGTTTGTTCCACGCTTTCCTCAACGATCGCGATGTGAAGATGGTCGGTGCGGAAGCCGCCGGTGACGGCATAGAAACCGGTCGCCACGCAGCCTCGCTCGCAGCCGGTCGGCGTGGCGTGCTGCACGGCAATCGCACGTATGTACTCTGCGACGACAATGGACAAGTCACGGAAACCCATTCGATTTCGGCGGGCCTGGATTATCCCGGCGTCGGTCCCGAACATGCCTTCCTGAAGGATTCCGGCCGCGCCAGCTACGTTGGCGTTACCGACGACGAAGCGCTGGCGGCGTTCCACGAACTGGCGCGCAGCGAGGGCATCCTTGCGGCACTGGAATCGAGCCATGCCGTTGCGCAGGCGATGAAGCTGGCGCGCGAACTGCCGAAGGATCAGTTGATCCTGTGCAACCTTTCCGGTCGCGGCGACAAGGATGTGCATACGATTGCCGCACGCGAAGGCATCGATCTGTGAGGGGTACGAATCGCATCGATACGCGCTTTGCGCAATTGAATGCGTCTGGCCGCAAAGGCTTGATCCCGTTCATGACGGCGGGCGATCCCTTGCCCGACGCAACGGTCGCCGTCATGCATGCGCTGGTCGCCGCCGGTGCAGACCTGCTGGAGCTTGGCATGCCGTATTCCGACCCGGTTGCCGATGGCCCGGTGATCCAGCATGCCGGTGAGCGTGCGATTGCCAGGGGTGTCGGCCTTCGACATTTGCTTGCTTGGGTACGCGATTTCCGACGCGACGATGCAAGCACGCCGATAGTATTGATGGGCTATCTCAATCCAATCGAGTTCTATGGCTACGCGTCATTTGCGAACGATGCGGTGGAGGCTGGCGTCGACGGCGTTCTGATTGTTGATGTGCCGGTCGAGGAAGCAGCGACGCTGACGCTTTTGCGCGACGCGGGGCTACGACAGATTTTCCTGGTCGCACCCACGACGACCGCACAGCGGCTCGCGACGATTCGTGCGATGGCGCAGGGATTTGTCTACTACGTGTCATTCAACGGTATCACCGGTGCCAACCGGATCGAGCCGGACGCCGTACGCGCCAAGGTCGAGACGATCAAGGCGGGCGGCGATATTCCTGTCGCCGTCGGCTTCGGTGTTCGCGACGCCGCAACTGCATCGAGCATCGCCGCATTCGCCGATGCCGTGGTGATTGGCAGCGCTCTGGTCGCGCGACTGGCCGACTGTTCGAGCGCTGATGCGGCGTGCAAAGTCGCGACGGACTTTCTCGCGCCGATCCGCGCCGGACTGGACCGCACGGCGCAAGTTGTGGCCCACTGACAATCAATGATTGGATTGATCGCATGAACTGGCTACAAAAAATCATGGCTCCGCGAGCCCGAACCGACGGTACATCGAACAAGACCAAAGTCCCCGAAGGGCTCTGGGAAAAGTGCGGCGGCTGCGCGGCGGTGCTGTATGGCCCGGAGCTGGAAGCGAACTTGATGGTGTGCCCCAAGTGCGGCCACCATCACGCGATCCGTGCGCGCGTGCGACTCGCCGCCTTGTTCGACGAAGGCAGCAGCCGCGAATTGTTCGCGGGGCTGGAACCGACCGACGCATTGAAATTCCGCGATACCAAGAAGTATCGCGACCGCATCGTCGCTGCGCAGAAGGCGACCGGTGAAAAAGACGCGATGGTCGTCATGCAGGGCCAGATCAAGGGAAACGCGCTGATTGGCGCGGCTTTCGACTTCGCCTACATGGGTGGCTCGATGGGTTCGGTGGTCGGCGAGAAATTCACGCGGGGCGCGGAACGTGCGCTGGAGGAAGGCTGCCCGTTCGTGTGTTTCTCCGCGACCGGTGGCGCGCGCATGCAGGAAGGTCTGTTCTCGCTGATGCAGATGGCGAAGACATCGGCGGCGCTTGGCCGACTTCGCAATGCTGGATTGCCCTACGTATCGGTGTTGACCAATCCAACCACGGGCGGCGTGTCGGCAAGTCTGGGAATGCTCGGCGATATCAACATTGCCGAGCCCAAGGCACTGATCGGCTTTGCCGGCCCGCGTGTGATCGAGCAAACCGTGCGCGAAACACTGCCGGAAGGTTTTCAGCGCTCCGAGTTCCTCGTCGAACATGGCGCGGTCGACGTGATCGTCGATCGCCGCGAAATGCGTGACAAGCTGGCTGCGATGCTGACGCTTTTGATGCGGCAACCACGTGCCGCTTGAGCTGTCCAGGGACGCGCCGTTTTGGATTGCGTGAGGCGCGTACTCCCGCAGACCCCAACTGTCGATTAAGATAGTCTCCGATCCGGCTTGGCAACGTGGCGCTGCACTCGCGTAGCTGGCGGCCGGATCAGCCCGCCAGCGCTTGCTTGGCGGCGTCCGCACCTTGATTACGGAGAGAATAAAAATGTCGAAGGGACAATCATTGCAAGACCCATTCCTGAACGCGCTGCGTCGTGAGCGCGTGCCGGTTTCGGTATTCCTGGTCAACGGCATCAAGCTGCAGGGGACGATCGAGTCTTTCGACCAGTTTGTCGTGTTGTTGCGCAATACGGTCAGCCAGATGGTCTACAAGCACGCCATTTCCACTGTGGTGCCCAGTCGCAACGTGCGCATCGCTGGCCCGGATGGTCCGTTGGGTGGTCCCGATTCCGGCGACCACGGCGACGCGGAGTAGGGCCCTGTTCGAACGATCCAAAGGCGGCGAGCGCGCCCTGCTGTTGCAGCCGCTCGGCCAGGACCAGTCGGTACTCGACGAGTTTGCGGAACTGGCCCGTTCGGCTGGTGCAGACGTCGTCGCCAGCATTACTGCTCGTATGGATCAGCCCAGCGCCCGCTACTTCGTCGGCAGCGGCAAGGCCGAGGAACTGAAGGAACAACGGCATGCGTACGATGCTGATCTGATCCTGGTCAACCACACGCTTTCGCCGGTGCAGGAACGCAACCTGGAGAAGCTCTGCGAATGTCGCGTCGTCGACCGCACCGGTCTGATCCTCGACATCTTCGCGCAGCGCGCCCGTTCGCATGAAGGCAAGTTGCAGGTTGAGCTGGCCCAGCTCAAACACATGTCGACGCGCCTTGTGCGCGGCTGGACCCATCTGGAACGCCAGCGCGGTGGTGGCATTGGCATGACCGGTCCCGGCGAAACCCAGTTGGAACTGGATCGTCGCCTGCTGGCCGAGCGCGTCAAGCAACTCAACAAACGGCTAGACAAGGTCGAGGTGCAACGCAACCAGTCGCGTCGTTCGCGACAGCGTGCGGAGACTCCGGTAGTCGCCTTGGTCGGCTATACGAACGCCGGCAAATCGACGCTGTTCAACGCGATGACGCGTGGCGAGGTGTATGCCGCCGACCAGTTGTTCGCAACGCTGGATCCCACCCTGCGTCGCCTCGAAGGTCTCGACTGCGGCCCGGTGTTGCTGGCCGATACGGTCGGCTTCGTGCGCGACCTGCCGCATGACCTGGTGGCCGCGTTCCGTTCGACCTTGGCCGAAGCCCGCGATGCCGACCTGTTGCTGCACGTGATTGACGCGGCCGATCCCGAACGAGACCGGCGCATCGCCGATGTCGCAGCGGTACTCCAGGAAATCGGAGCCGGCGACGTGCCGCAGCTTGCGGTGTTCAACAAGGTCGACAATCTTGACGAGCCGATTTTGCGGACCGATCGCGATGGCGATGGCGTGCCGATCCGGATTTGGCTGTCGGCGCTGAAGGGCACGGGCATCGACGGCTTGCGCGATGCGGTCGCGATGCGTCTGGGCAACGAGCGCATCGACGCCGTGCTCGACCTGCCATTGAGCGCAGGCCGCCTGCGCGCGCGTTTGCACGAGCAGGCACTGGTGCGCGAGGAAACCGCGACCGACGACGGCTGGAAGATCCGCATCGACGCGCCGCGCGCGGTAATCGAACCGCTGTTCGGCTTGCCGGGCGGCGATGGCGCGTGGTTGCGATCACAACTGCAAGCCCCCGCAAGCGATGACTGGCTGGACTAGTTGAAGGTGGTGCGGTTGCCCGCCATCGCCACGAAATCTACAATCGAGTCTGGTTTTGCGCGTTTTCGCTTGAATTTCGCGACCGCGCCTCGAAGTCTTCACCGCATTCAACGCAAGCCGACCTGGTCGGCAACGCAATCCGATCCGCATTCTTCTGCACGCGATCACCGGTCCGACCATGGATCGCGCGGCAGGATGTAACGACAGCAATGAGGCACACGGCATGGCTTGGAACGAACCCGGTAGTGGAAAACAGAAGGATCCCTGGCGCGACAGCGGCGGTGGCGACAGGGGCGGCGGCCCGGATTTCGATGCCGCGATGCGTCGCGTCAAGAACTGGCTCAGCCAACTCGGCGGTGGCGCCGGCGGATTCGGCATGGCAGCGCTGGGATTGCTGCTGGCCTGGCTATTGTTCGATACCTGGGTGCAGGTCAACGCCAACCAGTCTGGCGTGGTGCTGCGTTTCGGCGAGTTCAATCGACTGCTGCCGCCAGGATTCAACATCAAATGGCCGGGTCCGGTCGAAACGGTGATGAAGGTCGAAGCGAAGAACATCCGCTCGACCTCGGACCAAGTGCGCATGCTCAGCAACGACGAGAACATCGTGGTCGTCGATTTCAACGTCCAGTACGAAGTCAATGATCCGCGCAAGTTCCTGTTCGGCGTAAAGGATCCGGACAGCTCGCTCGCCGCTGCGGCCGAGAGCGCGGTGCGAACCGTGGTCGGCGCCAGCACGATGGACATGATCCTGTCCGGCCAGCGCGCCGAACTGATGATCAATGCCAAGCGGTTGCTGCAGGAAACGATGGACCAGTACGGCACCGGGCTGTCGATCACCGAACTCAATTTCCAGAACATCCGTCCGCCCCAAGAGGTTCGCGAGGCATTCGACGATGCCAACCGCGCCTTGCAGGACAAGCAGCGCGCCGAGGAACTGGCCAAGGCCTACGCCAGCCAGATCCTGCCGGAAGCGCGTGGTGATTCGTCGCGTACCCGCGTCGAAGCCGAGGGCTACAAGGCCGAGCGGGTTGCCCGCGCCAAGGGTGAATCCGATCGCTTCACCCTGATCGAACAGCAGTTTCGCGCCGCGCCGGACGTGACCCGCAAGCGACTGTACCTGGAGACCATGCAGCAGGTGGTCGCCGACACGCCGAAGATCATCGACGGCAGTAATGGCAAGAACGTGCTGTACGTGCCGGTGCCTGGCGATGGCAAGGCGGCACCCGCGCCTGCCGTTGCTGGCGTCGTCGGTGAAGCAACCGTCGCCGAGACCAAGGAGAGCCGCTGATGCGCAAGCTCATCATCATCGTTGCCGTCGCCGCCGTGCTGGCGATCCTCAACTGTTTTTTCATCGTGCGCGAAAGCCAGACCGCGCTGGTTACGCAGTTCGGTCGTATCGAACGCACCGGGTTTGCGCCCGGACTGCATTTCAAGTTGCCGGTCGTGCAGCAGGTGGTCCGCTTCGACAAGCGCGTGCTGACCCTGGAGTCGGCGCCGGAGCGTTATCTCACCTCCGAGCGTAAGGACGTCAACATCGATTTCTTCGTCAAGTGGCGAATTGCCGACGCTTCCAAGTTCTACACCTCGGTCGCCGGCGATCAGGGCCGAGCCGAGCAACGTCTCGGACCCATCATCAAGGAAGGCCTTCGCACTGCAGTCAATACCCGCACCTTGCAGAAACTGGTGTCGATGGGCCGCAACGATCTGACCCAGCCGATTGTCATTTCCGCGAACCGCGCCACATTGGGACTCGGAATCGAGGTAGTCGATTTGCGCCTGAAGCGCATCGACCTGCCCGAAGACGGCACCGTGATCGGCTCGGTTTATGAGCGCATGCGTTCGGAGCGTGTCAAGGTCGCCAACCAGTTGCGCGCGGAGGGCTCGGAAGCGGCCAAGACGATTCGCGCCGATGCCGAGCGCGACGCCCTGATCCTCAACTCCGAAGCCTATCGTGACGCCCAGAAGATTCGCGGTGAAGGTGACGCGGAAGCGTCCATCTTGTATGCCACGGCGTACGAAAAAAATCCGGAGTTCTATGCGTTCTATCGCAGCCTAGAAGCATACCGGCAGGCATTTTCGAAACCCAACGGCGTGCTGGTGCTGGATCAGAACAGCGAGTTCATGCGTTACCTGAAGAGCAGCCAGTAACGGGATCGGGCGGGGATGTTGCACGATCTTCTCGCCGCAATGGCCCTTGTGGCGGTGCTCGAAGGCTTGCTGCTTTTCGCGGCTCCCGATCACTGGAAGCGTATGGCCGAACAGCTGCAACGATTGCCCGTGCGACAACTGCGTATCATCGGTGGAGTGCTGATCGTGGTCGGATTGGTGTCGCTGCAGTTGTTGCGAAGCTGACACCAGCATTGGAAACCATTGTGGCGATGAGCGATGGATCGCAAGTTCGTCACCGACGGCGCCCCACGTTGAAACGGTCAATAGAGTGAGAACGAAGCATGGGTAAGTCAGTTGTCATCCTGGGCGCACAGTGGGGCGACGAAGGCAAAGGCAAGATCGTCGACCTGTTGACCGAACGGGTCAGCACGGTCGTGCGCTTCCAGGGCGGCCACAACGCCGGCCACACCCTGGTGATAGGCGGCAAGAAGACAGTCCTGCACCTGATCCCGTCTGGAATCCTCCGTGAGGGCGTCAGCTGCCTGATCGGCAATGGCGTGGTGCTGTCGCCGGCCGCCTTGCAGAAGGAAATCGCGGAGCTGGAAGAGCAGGGCGTCGAAGTGCGTTCGCGGCTCAAGATCAGCCCGGCGACTCCGCTGATCATGCCGTACCACGTCGCCGTCGACCAAGCGCGCGAGCGTGCATCCGGTGCGAAGGCGATCGGCACGACCGGACGTGGCATCGGCCCCGCCTACGAAGACAAGGTAGCCCGACGCAGTATTCGTGTCGCCGATCTGATGTATCCATCAGGCCTGCCGGAAAAGGTCCGCGCTGCGGTCGATTACCACAACTTCATTCTCACGCAATGGCTAAAGGCCGATGGCGTCGACTACCAGCAGATCCTCGACGACGCGCTGGGCTACGCCGAATACCTGCGGCCGATGATCGACGACGTGTCGACCTTGCTCTACGACGCGCGCCAGGCCGGCGACAACATCCTGTTCGAGGGCGCGCAGGGCGCCTTGCTCGACATCGATCACGGCACCTATCCCTATGTCACATCGTCGAATACGACGGTCGGTGGCGCCCTCGCCGGAACCGGTGTTGGCGCCTGCGACATCGACTACGTACTTGGCATCTGCAAGGCTTACGCGACGCGCGTCGGCAGCGGACCGTTCCCGACCGAACTCGATGACGAGATGGGCGAGGAACTGCGCAGGCGCGGCAACGAATTTGGGGCGAGCACCGGCCGACCACGTCGCTGCGGCTGGATCGATCTTGTCGCACTGAAGCGTGCGACCCAGATCAACGCGATCAACGGATTGGCCATCACCAAGCTCGACGTGCTCGACGGCCTGCCCTCGATCAAGGTCTGCATTGCCTACGAATATCGCGGCAAACGCCGGGAGTTGGCACCGTTGGACGCCGACGGCTGGAACGAATGCAAGCCGGTCTACCTTGAATTCCCGGGTTGGGATGAGCCCACTTCGGGCGTTCGCGAATGGAACAAGCTGCCGGCAGCGGCTCGCGCCTACCTGCGCGCGGTCGAGGAATTGTCGGGTTGCCACCTCGCCCTGGTTGCTACAGGTGCCGATCGGGATGACACGATCATCCTGCGTGATCCGTTCGGCCACTGACATGCTTCCGACATGATTGCCCGGCAGGATGCTGACCGCTGGCAGTGGTTGTCCGCGTTGTGGCCTTAACAATTCCCGCTCGCGGACGGCCCGTAACATGACTGCCAACCATACCGGGATTTCGTTGCATCAGTTGTAGACGCTCACCACGCGAGGCCCTCGCGTATGGTGTTCAACTGCCGACACAGATTGTGGCGCCTGAGCTTGGCGGCACGCTGTCTTGCGTCAGTCCTCACGGTCTAGATTATTGATTTGATCGCCCATTCGTTCCGTCGCCATCTGGGAAAGACTCCATGTTGCTCACTGATTTTTCTGCGTCGTGTACGCGATCCCGCCATGACGTACCACGGCTAAGCGGGTCGCTCGCCCTCGGTCTGGCATTGAGCCTCGGACTTGTCGCGACGCCGGCGTTTGCCCAGGTGACCCTGAACACGCTCGATGTCGCCTCGACGCAAAGTTTCGACAACTTGCCGTCAAGCGCCTCGGCAACCTGGGTCAACAATACGACCATCCCAGGCTGGTACCACGCGCGTACCGGCACCGGCACGACAATCGTCGCCGACACCGGATCGGGCACAGGTGGCAACCTCTACAGCTACGGCAGTGCCGCAGCGAGCGATCGCGCTCTGGGTTCGCTGGGCTCGAGCAATGCGACGGCCGGCAGCTTTTTCTGGGGCGTACGCCTGCGGAACGACACCGGCACCACGATTACGTCGCTGGATGTCAGCTATACCGGCGAGCAGTGGCGCAATAGCGCAACAGCCGCGCAGGTCGTGGCCTTTTCCTACCTGGTTGGCAGCCCGACCGTGACCGGCACATTAGCCGAATTTCAGGGCGCTGGCGTTGCCGTAACCAACCTCGACTTCACCAGCCCGGTAACCGGCGGTACAGTCGGAGCACTGAATGGCAACGCCGCTGCGAACCAGCAGGCGCGCGCCGCGACGATCACTGGGCTGAATATTCCGAACGGCACCGAATTCATGCTGCGCTGGTCCGATCCCGACCACGGCGGTGCTGACCATGGGCTCTCGATCGACGACGTGTCGATAACGCCGCGTGGCGTTCCACTGGCCGGCCTGCGCGTCAGCGACGTCGAGATGACCGAAGGCAACAGCGGCACCACGAGTTTCGATTTCGTCGTAAGTCTCGAAAATCCAGCGCCCGATGGCGGCGTCACCTTCGACATCACCACGATTGACGGCAGCGCAACTGCGCCGACCGACTACACAACTCGCATGCTGACCGGCGTCACCATTCCAGCCGGCTCGCAGAGTTACACGTTCAGCGTCCTGGTCAATGGAGACACCACATTCGAGAACGACGAGTCGTTCTCCGTCAAGGTGAGCAACGTGGTTGGGGCTCCTGTTGTCGATGGAGAGGGTCTGGGCACCATCCTCAATGACGACGCCGGCGCGCTTCTCAACATCAGCGACGCGACCAACACTGAAGGGAACAGCGGCACCACACCATTCCAGTTCACGGTCAGCCTGTCGCAGCCGGCCCCGGCGGGTGGCGTCACTTTCGATATCGCCACATCCAATGGCACGGCCATGGAACCCACCGACTACACGGCGAACAGCCAAGTCGGCGTAGTCATTCCTGCAGGCGGGACTTTCATCAACTTCACCGTGCTGGTCAATGGCGACACCACGCCAGAGCCGGATGAAACGTTCAGCGTTACCGTGAGCAACGTAACAAATGCGTTGATCAATGATGGTGTTGGCCTGGGTACGATCCTCAATGACGACGTTTTCAAGATCCACGATGTGCAAGGCAGCGGTGCGAGCACGCCGATCCCATCGGGTGCTGTTGTTGCCGTCGAGGGCGTGGTGACAGCAAGCTTCCAGGGGGCCAACCAGTTGTCCGGCTTCTTCCTGCAGGAAGAAGACGCCGACATTGACACCGACCCGCTGACATCGGAAGGCATTTTCGTGTTTTGCTCGACCTGCCCGACCACCGTCGTTGAAGGCCAGCGCGTGCGTGTCAACGGTACCGCAGCCGAATTCTTTGGCATGACCCAGATCGTCGCCACCAGCGCCGCTTCGATCTCGGTGACCAATGCTGGCAACAACCTGGCAGACATCACGCCAGCGACGATCGTGCTGCCGGTGGCTGGCGCGATCGATGACTATTACGAACCGCGCGAAGGCATGCTCGTCCGCTACACCAACGCCTTGAGTGTGTCGGAATATTTTGCGCTGCCACGCTATGGCCAGATCGAGTTGTACCAGGGTGGACGGCCACGCCAGTTCACCGAAATGGTGCCTCCCAGCACGGTCGGTTACGCTGCGCATCTCGCAGGCCTTGCGTCTCGCAGGGTGGTGCTGGACGACGAGAACAACACCCAGAACTCGTTGCTCAATCTTGCCGAGGGTATGCAGTTTGCGTACTACCCGCGCCAGAACGGCGGCTTCTCGCTCGGCTCGCAGGGCACGGATTATTTCCGCGGCGGCGACATCGTCAACAACCTGACCGGCGTGTTGCATTGGTCGTTCGCTGGCTTGCCTGGTACAGATGCCTGGCGGGTCCGTCCGACGCTGGCGACACCGCCGGTTTTCATTCCCAACAATCCGCGAATGCTCTCACCCCCAGCGGTCGGTGGGTCGATCCGCGCGGTCGGAATGAATCTGCTCAATTACTTCACGACCATCGATACGACTGCCAGTAGCAGCAGCGGACCGTGCGGACCGAACATGTTGCAGGACTGCCGTGGCGCAGATAGCATCGCCGAGCTCGGTCGCCAGCGCGAGCGCACGGCCAATGTGTTCTGTGCCCTCAATCCTGATGTCGCCGGGCTGATGGAGCTGGAAAACACCACCCCCACCGACTCCATCAACGACCTTCTTGCCGCTATCAACGCCCAATGCGGCACAGTCAATCCCTACTTCTTTTCCGGCACCGGCGACACGTTGGGTGGCGACGCAATCCGCGTCCAGATCGTGTACCGCAGCGGCGTCGTGGTGGCGGTCGGCTCACCGATGGTTGATCTCGACCCGATCAATAATCGTCCGACTATGGCGCAGACCTTCGACGTGGTGGATCCCAACAATGGCGCATTAGGCGAGCGTTTCACGCTGGTTGCCAACCACCTGAAGTCGAAGGGCTGCGGCGGGGCCACCGGTGGCGATATCGACAACGACGACGGCCAGGCGTGCTTCTCTGCACGCCGCACCGCGCAGGCCAACCGGTTGCTGACGTGGTTGAACACGGTGGTAATCCCGGGCGCTGGCGATCCGGACGTGCTGCTGGTAGGCGACTTCAACTCGTACGCGCAGGAGCCACCGATCACGACTCTGACCGGCGCCGGTTATTCCGACCTGCAATCGTCGCTGCTGGGAAGCGCGTCGTACTCGTACCTGTTCAATGGACAGCTAGGCCATCTCGACTACGCTCTCGCCAGCGGCAGCCTTACAAGCAAGGTGACCGGAGTCGCGGCTTGGCATATCAATGCCGACGAAAGCGCCTTGTTCGACTACAACGACGAGATCCGCGACATCGGCGAGGCTGCCAACGAAGAGAAGCCGGACGGTTCGGCGCTGATGCCGCCGCGCAGCTTGTACCAGACGATGTCGGTGTTCCGTGCCTCGGATCATGATCCGGTACTGGTCGGCATGTTCGACACCGACCGCATCTTCAGGAACGGGTTCGACTCGACACCGTAGTCATTGCGGTCTTCGCAATCACAAAAAACGCCAGCAGATATCGTGCTGGCGTTTTTGCATGCTACCCGGGACGCCGCATCGCGCGGCCAGGCTCACGCCTTCGCTTTCGACGCTTTGGCAAAAGGACCTTTCTTCCTGGCAGGTTCGAGTGCGAGCAGGCGTTGCTGCAACTCCGTGTTATCCAGCGCACCCAGCGCCTGCAAACCCGCCCGCAGCAACTCGTTCTTCTTGGTAGGCCGATTGAATTCGAGGGCGCGCTGCTTTAACGCTTCGATCAATGCGTAATCGCCAGCCGGCATCTTGAAATCGTCGCGCACCGGTTTCTTCTTCACGGTTTTTGCGGGCTTGGTTGCAGAGACCGTTTTCTTCGACGCCTTGCTGGCTGCGCCGATCACGGCGACGATTCCGGCCTTCTGTCGCGAAGCTGCCTTGTGCGCGCTTTGCTTCTTCGTCGCCGACTTGCCTTTCGGCGATCGACGGGATTTTGCCGCTGCGCGCGGATCGGGAGTTTTCCGGTCGGTTGTCATGGTGCACCTGATCTGTCGTGAGGCCGCGTTTGTACCACCAAGAGCGGGTTCGCTGTCACCTTGTCGCTGCGGAGAGTGGCGAACGCGAGCAGCATCGAACGGCGTACATTCCATCAAAGAGCCGCCGGCGCCAACTCGCGACAGGCATAATTGCGCCCTCCACACCTGCGCCGGGCCCTTGTTTTGACGCGTCCCTACAACTTCAGTGCTGGCCCTGCCGCCTTGCCGGAATCGGTACTGCTGCGGGCCCGCGAGGAACTGCTGGACTGGAACGGCGGCGGCACCTCGGTGATGGAAATCAGTCATCGCAGCAAGGCGTTCGTTGAACTCGCTACGCAGTCCGAACGCGACCTTCGCGCCGTGATGGACATTCCAGACAACTACCGCGTGTTGTTCCTGCAAGGTGGCGCAACACAGCATTTCGCCCAGATTCCGATGAATTTCGCACGGGCCAATCAAACCGCCGACTACATCGTCTGCGGCGCCTGGGGCGAGAAGGCGGTGCGCGAAGCGAAGCCGAACGCTCGAGCACAGATTGCCGGCAGCTCAGTCAACGCCAACTACACCGGTGTGCCGCCACGTGAATCATGGCAACTCGATCCGGATGCCGCCTACGTGCACATCACCCCGAACGAGACCATCCACGGCGTCGCGATGCACGACGTTCCCGATGTCGGAAACGTGCCACTGATTGCCGATATCTCGTCGAACATCCTGTCCGGGCCGCTGGATATTTCGCGCTTCGGCCTGCTCTACGCCGGTGCGCAAAAAAACATCGGTGCATCGGGACTGGTCGTGATGATTGTCCGTGACGATCTGCTGCAGCGCTGTCCAGCCACGCTGCCACGAATTTTCAATTACGCCGAACACGCTGCCAACGATTCGATGCTGAATACCCCGAACACTTTTGGCTGGTACCTGGCATCGCTGGTGTTCCAGTGGATCGCCTCGCAGGGCGGCGTCACGGAACTGGGGCGGCGCAATGAAGCCAAGGCGCGCCAGATCTACGATTGCATCGATGCGTCAGGCTTCTATACCAACCCTGTTGATCGCGACGCACGCTCACTGATGAACGTGGTTTTCAACCTGGCCGACCCTGCTTTGGAATCCGCATTCCTGCAGGAGTCGCACGCTGCCGGCCTGCTCGCACTGAAAGGTCACAAAGCACTCGGCGGTATGCGCGCGTCGCTTTACAACGCGATGCCGTTGGAGGGCGTGCAAGCGCTGGTTGCGTTCATGCGAGAGTTCGAGCGTCGGCACGGATAGCGGCGCTGCGTCACAGGAAACGCTGCGGCATACTGGCACTCGTTGACGCAGTGCCGCATTGATCGCGACGCCACCCGGGAATCATCGGAATGAGCGACACCCCAAACACCACGCAGCCTGACCTGGTCGGCATCCGCGACCGCATCGACAGCATTGATCGTCAGATCCAGGAGCTGATCGCGACCCGTGCGCGGACCGCGCAGGAGGTGGCTTCGATCAAGGGCAGCGGCCGTCCGGCCATTGACTATTACCGTCCCGAGCGCGAAGCGCACGTGCTGCGCATGGTCGTTGACCGCAACGACGGTCCGCTCGCCGATGGCGAAATGGTCCGCCTGTTCCGCGAGATCATGTCCTCGTGCCTCGCCCAGGAAGAGCCGCTCAAGATCGGCTACCTCGGGCCGGAAGGCACCTTCAGCGAACAGGCCGTGCGCAAACACTTCGGCCACGCGGCCTATGGACTCGCGTTGGGTAGCATCGAGGAGGTGTTCCAGGAAGTGACCGTCGGCAATGCGGACTTCGGCATCGTGCCGGTGGAAAATTCCAGCCAGGGCATGATCCAGGTCACCCTCGACCTGTTCCTGACGTCTGACCTCAAGATCTGTGGCGAAGTCGAGCTGCGCGTGCACCAGTACCTGCACTCGCGCCTCGGCACGATGGAAAACATTGAACGCATCTACTCGCATGCCCAGTCGCTGGCGCAGTGCCAGGCATGGCTGCGGATGAATATTCCGGACGCCGAGCGCATCCCGGTGTCCAGCAATGCGGAGGCGGCGCGGCGGGTTCGCCACGACGACAATGCAGCGGCGATTGGTGGCGACATGGCGGGTCGCGTTTATGGCCTGAAGACCATTGCCGGACCGATCGAGGACCGCGCTGACAACACAACGCGTTTCTTGGTGATCGGCCGATCGTTGTTCCCGCAATCGGGCAACGATCGCACCTCGCTGCTGGCGACCGTCAACGACCAGCCGGGCGCGCTGTTCCACATTCTTCGACCCTTGGCGGAGCATGGCGTCAGCATGAACCGGATCGAGTCGCGGCCGGCCCACACGGGCAAATGGCATTACGCGTTCTTTATCGACGTGACCGGCCATTGTGACGATCCCTTGGTCGCGGCGGCCTTGGAAGAAATGCGTGGATCAACCGCTGAGCTGCGCATTCTCGGTTCGTACCCGGTGGCTCTGCCGTGAGTTTCGATGCCTTGTCGTTGGCACGCGCGAGCATTGCGCGATTGCGCGCCTACGACACCGGCCCTGACAAGCGCCTGCCGCGGGAGTGCGAGCTTGCGCCGGCCGAGCTGGGTTCCAACGAACATGCGTTTGGCCCAAGTCCGAAGGCGCTGGCAGCGATGCGGGATGAGCTGGCCCACGCGCATCGTTATCCCGACCCGAACGGCACCGCGTTGCGCAAAACCCTAGCGAATCATTTTGCGATTGATCCATCCATGATCACGTTCGGCAACGGTTCCAACGAGTTGATCTTGATGCTGGCCGAATGCTTTGCCGGCCCGGAACATTCCGTTGTCTATTCGCAATACGCCTTCGCGGTATATGCGATGGCGACGGCAGCGGCCGGGGCGACAGCCGTCGAGGTTCCAGCGCTGGGTCGCGACCACGCCACGATGCCGCTCGGGCACAACCTGGAGGGCATCGTGTCCGCGATTCGCCCGGACACCACGCTCGTCTACCTGGCCAACCCGAACAATCCGACCGGCGGCTGTTTCGACGATGACGCACTGGACGCCTTCCTCGATTCGGTGCCGCAACAAGTCCTCGTGGTGATGGACGAGGCCTACATCGATTTCGTCAGTCCCGACATCGTGCGGACCGCCATTGACCGCATCGAACGCCATCCAAACCTGGTCGTGTTGCGCACCTTCTCCAAGGCGCATGCGCTGGCAGCGCTGCGGATTGGTTACGCGATCAGCCATCCATCGACCGCTGCCGTGCTGGCTCGACTGCGCCAGCCATTCAACGTCAATCGGATCGCACTCGCAGCCGCTGAAGCGGCATTTCTCGACTTCGATTATTTCGAGCGCTGCATCGGCATGACCGTCGCCGAGCGCGATCACCTGGCCGACGCGTTGGCCGAACTTGGCTATCCGGCGCTGCCGTCGCAGACCAATTTCCTGATGGTCGATTTCGGTAGCGACGCGGGTACGGTCGAAGATTCGCTGTACCAGGCCGGCGTCATCGTGCGGCCGATGGCCACGTATGGCCTGCCGCAGATGTTGCGTATCTCGATCGGAACGCGAGACGCGAGCGACCGCCTGCTGGCCGTACTCGCTCGCACGGGCGATTGAGTCAATGACAGCCGCGCGTATCGACTGGACCAGCCGTGTCGCCGGTCCCCTGCATGGCGAACTGCGCGTGCCGGGCGATAAATCCGTATCCCACCGAGCGATCATGCTGGCGGCGCTTGCCGATGGTTTGTCGCAAATCGATGGTTTCCTTGAAGGCGAAGATACGTTGGCGACGGCCCGTATTTTCGGCAAGCTCGGTGTCGGCATCGCCGCACCTTCGCCGTCACGGCGAATCGTCAGCGGAGTCGGCATCGATGGACTGCGCGCGCCAAGGGGTGAACTGGATTGTGGCAATGCAGGAACCGGAATGCGGCTTCTGGCCGGCTTGCTGGCGGGCCAGACATTCGCAACGACATTGACCGGTGACGAATCATTGCGGCGTCGCCCGATGCGCCGCGTCACCGATCCACTCGCCTTGATGGGCGCCGACATCGACACCGCGGAAGGCGGCCGACCGCCATTGCATGTCAAGCCAGCGACATTGCGAGGCATCGACTTTTCTCCGCCAGTCGCCAGCGCGCAGGTGAAGTCGGCAGTGCTCCTGGCAGGCCTGTACGCACGAGGCGTCACCCGAATCACCGAATCGCATCCCACCCGCGACTACACCGAGCGAATGTTGGCCGCGTTTGGATGGCCAATCGAATTTGGCGATGGCTGGGCGACACTTGAAGGTGGTCACCGATTGCGTGCGTGTGATGTCATCGTGCCCGCCGATTTCTCATCGGCGGCATTTTTCATCGTCGCCGCCACGCTGGTGCCGGGCTCGGAACTGCTGCTGCGCGATGTGGGGTTGAATCCAAGACGCACCGGACTACTCACCGCGCTGCGCCTGATGGGCGCCAACATCGTCGAAGAGAATTCTCGCGAGCAGGGGGGCGAACGGATCGCGGATTTGCGGGTTCTTCACGCCAGATTGACCGGCATCGACGTGCCGGTTGCGCTGGTCCCCGACATGATCGACGAATTCCCGGCACTGTTCATCGCGGCGGCGACAGCGGAAGGCGCCACACGCGTGAAAGGCGCGGCGGAACTGCGCGTCAAGGAATCGGACCGTATCGCAGCGATGTCATCCGGCTTGCGCAGGCTCGGAATCCGCGTTGATGAAACCGACGACGGCGCGACGATTCATGGCGGCGTATTGCAAGGTGGCTCGTTGGACAGCCACGGCGACCATCGAGTGGCGATGAGCTTTGTCGTGGCGGGGCTGGTCGCTCGCGAGTCCGTGGCAATCACCGATTGCGCGAACGTGGCGACGTCTTTTCCGGGTTTCGTCGCGCAAGCCAATGGCTGCGGCTTCGCCGTTGCCATGTAGTGCGTCCGCTGCGCCGTACCGCATCCGTGGCATTCTCAACTCTTTTGAATCGGCAACGATGACCATGCGACGACTTCTTTCCGTGTTGGCATTCAGTGCTGTCGCGTTCGGCTGCACGCAGTCGCGCCCCGACCCGACCGCATCGCGTAGCGAGCCTCCACCACCGTACACACTGGAACGTTTCCGCGACGAAGCCAAGATCTTCGAGGGCGTCGACACCCTGGTGTTTGACAACCCGTATGGCGAGATAACCGTGCGCCAGACCAGCGCTGGGGCGGTTGCCTGGCAGGGTGTGGAACAGCGTATCGGCGAGCAACCGCGCATCGCGAGGATCGAACCGTTCCAGGAGGGTAAACGGCAGGGCGTGCGCATACGCTACCCCGGCGTCAATCCCGACCATCCGGCCGATCCGCGACTCGGTCGCGTAGACCTGTATGTGTTCGTGCCGAGCGGCTACAAGCTCGATCTGAAATCGGATTTCGGAATCATCTCGGTCCGCAAGCTTGCCAACGACATCCGGGCGCGCAGTCACACGGGCATGATCGTCGTCGCCAACCGTGGTTCTTTCGATCTGGAAAGTGCGACCGGTGAAGTGCGTGCGTTTGCGATGCAGGGATTGAACGATTCGCCGAGTCGCCTGCAGACCGACGGCAACATCATCGTGGACGTCCCAGTGTTCGACGACATCCTCGTCGACGTGCGGAGCAAGGGCGAATTCCGCTCCGACGTGCCGCTCGACAGGAAAGTTACCGACGCCCATGGCGTCACCCATGCTTCGTTCAGCCATGGCACGCAGAAGCATCGATTGACCGTTGAGGGTGGCCGCAGCGTGATTTTGCAGGCTCTGAACAACCCAATTCCCGGCGGTGAGGATGCAGATGACTGATACTTGATACAGTCCAAAGTGGGGTTGGCGGTGCCCTTCCTGAAGTCGGCACGCTCAACCATCCATCATTCAATAGCTTTCAACCAGCGCTGGTACTGCGCGACCGCCTCCGGGGAAACACCATGATCAATTTTCAACGTCGCGCCGTGCTCGCGCTGGCGACCTTGGGACTCGCCATGACGGCGATCGCCCAGGCGCCCAAGTCGGAGCCGGTCTACAACCGTGACGGGGTCCAGGTTCAGACCAACACCGCGGAGCTGCTCGGCGCGGTGACGCCGGACGTGATCCACATCGACATCCACAACGACCCGGTCGGGCAGGAGTGGCGGCCGGGTGATCCGGTTCGCGAGATTCCGCGCCAGCATTGGGCCGATCCGGCCGTGTTCGCGGCCGGCCAACGGCCTGCCGTGAACACGGTTCCCGCAGGCACCGACAAGCTGGCGCAATTGCAGCGGGAGTACGACGCCGCCGTCAGTCCGATTGGTCGCGCCTTCACCACGCCCGTATTCAATTTCGAGGGCGCGCCAGGCACCACCTTGCCGCCCGACCCGACCGGCGATGTGGGTGCCACGCATTTCGTGCAGGCCGTCAACGCCTCGGGCGGCACGCGGGTCCGCGTCTTCAACAAGTCTGATGGGGCGATGGTCGGCAACTTCATTTTGACCACCCAGCTCGTTGGCACCGGTGCCTGCGCCAGCGCACTGGGTGATCCGATCGTGGTCTATGACGGCCTTGCTGATCGCTGGGTGATTACCGAGTTTTCGAGCCAGTCCGGCCGCACCCTGTGCGTATATGTCAGCGCAACCAACGATGCCCTTGGTGGCACCTGGTACCGCTACGGATTCCAGACCGCAGCATTCCCGGACTATCCGAAATACGGCGTCTGGCCAAACGCCTATTTCGTCGGCGCGAACGAAGGCTCGGCGAGCGGACAGCGCCCGTTGCTGGCTCTCGAACGCGCGCCCATGCTGACTGGCGCCACAGCCCGGTTCGTACGCGTCAACGTGCCCAACCTGGCAGGCTTCGGCTTCCAGATGACGACGCCTGCTACGGTAACCGGTACCGACGCCCCGCCAGCGAATGCACCGGGCATCTTCATGCGCCACGTCGATGACGAGGCGCATTTCCCGGGTAGCAACGACCCCACCAGGGACTATCTGCAGCTTTGGCAGTTCGCCGTGGATTGGACGCCGACGACACCGACGACGACGTTGACCGGCCCAAGCCAGATCTTCATTTCCGAGTTCAGCTCCAACCTCAACGGCTTGACTGCCTTCAACGCGTTCCCGCAACCGAACGGGCAAAAGCTCGATCCGTTGCGCGAGCCGATCATGAACGTGCTCATGTACCGCAATTTCGGTAGCTACGAAGCGATGGTCGGCAACATGGTCACTGATGTCGACGCTGCTGACACCGGCGGGGTGCGCTGGTTCGAACTGCGCCGCAGCGGTGGCACCGCAAACCCATGGCAGTTGTTCCAGGAAGGCACCTACGCGCCAGCGGATGCGGGTGGTCCGGCGGATCGCTGGATGGCCGGCATTGGCGTGGACAAGAATGGCGATCTAGGGCTGGCGTATAGCGTAGTCCGGCAGTCACCCAGCATTTTTGCCAGTCTGCGCTACACCGGGCGACTGGACGGCGACCCATTCGGCGTAATGACTGCGACCGAAACCGAACTCGCAACCGGGGAGCGCAGCCAAGGCAACGAGCGCTGGGGCGATTACCACCAGATGGGCGTGGACCCGGTTGATGGCTGTACGTTCTGGTTCGTCGGCGAATACATGGGCCCTGCAGGTAGCACCAACAATACGCGTATCGGAGCGTTCCGCCACGATAGCTGCGGTCTACCCAATTTCTCGCTGACTACCTCTGTGAGATCAGCCAGCGTATGCGTGCTGGCTTCTCCAGTGGCATTGCCACCAAATACTGTTTCGGTAGGCCCGTTCAGTGGGTTCAACAGTTCGGTCAGCCTGATCCTGTCGACGTTGCCGGCTGGAATAACGGGCAGTTTCACGCCACCAACGGTCGCCGCCGTGCCCGGAACCTCGACGCTGAACCTCACAGCATCGCCAGGTGTTGCACCCGGCACCAATGTGGTGACCGTGCAGGGCACCTCGGGCGCGCTCGTCAAGACGACCAATATCGCGCTCAGCGCAACCACGATTATCCCGGCTGCGCCGGCGCTGGCAACTCCAGCCAATGGCGCAATGAACGTGCCGATCAACCCGACCCTGTCCTGGACTGCATCGGCACAGGCAGCCAGTTACAACGTGCAGGTCGCCACCGACGCGGCGTTCACCAACGTGGTGTTCTCGGGGTCGGTCAGTGCCGCAACCAGCATTGTGGTGACCACGGGGCTGGCCAGCAGCACGACGTACTACTGGCGAGTCACCAGCCAGAATACCTGCGGCACGTCGGCTCAGTCGGCCGTGTTCTCGTTCACGACGGTGCCTGCACCGGGTGACTGCTCGGTGGGTACTTCAGCACGCAACGTCTTTACGGAAGACTTCACAAACGGTGCTGGCGGATTCACGACGACCGGTGGCACCGGAACGAGCTGGGCACTCTCGACGGCACGTCCGAGCCCGGCGTCGGGTGGCAACGCAATGAAGTCCGCCGCCAACACGACGACGTCAAACCAACTGCTTACCTCGCCAACGATCGCGTTGCCTAACGGCCAGTTGCCGGTGACGCTGGCGTTCCAGCGCTGGCGTTTCCTGGAGAACAACGGAGCGGCTGCCTGCTGGGATGGCGGTTTCATGGAAGCTTCCGTCAATGGCGGCGCTTTCACCGCGATTCCCAGCGCCAACGTGCTCAATGATCCGTACTACGGGCCACTCGGCAGTGGCCAACCGGCATGGTGCAGTATTGCTGCGGTTGACTACAACGCACTGGGCACGCTCATTGACCTCAGTGCCTGGGCCGGCAGCTCCGTCCAGTTGCGGTGGCGCGTTACCACAGACACCTCGGTGGCCGATGAAGGTTGGTATGTGGATGACGTTCGAGTCCAGGTCTGCTCGCCGGACTTGATGTTCCGCAACGGCTTCGATAGCGCTACTCCTTAAAGTGCGTCGAAAAGTGGTTGGTTGGTAGAAAAGAAAAGGGCGCTTCGGCGCCCTTTTCCTTGAGCGAGTTTTGATCCTGATGATCCGGTCATGTGACGCGTTAGAATCGCCGCCCATGAGCCCAAAGATTCCTGTCCTCACCATCGATGGTCCCTCCGGCTCGGGCAAGGGCACCATCAGTCGGGCGGTGGCCGACGCGCTGGGTTGGCACTTGCTCGATTCCGGTGCCTTGTATCGCGCTGTGGGCTACGCGGCGGGTGCATCC